>NC_021184.1:1760000-2096428 GCF_000233715.2 Desulfoscipio gibsoniae DSM 7213 | reverse complement strand
GCACGGCGTGGAAGTGCTGGAAACATTAAGGCAGATTAAAACTCTGGCTGATCCCGCACCCCGCACCACCATGGGACTAAGCAACGCATCTCAGCGCTGCACCAACCGGCACCTGATCAACCGTACCTTCCTCATCATGAGTATGGCTAATGGTCTTGACTCTGCCATCGCTGATGTGGATGACGATGAACTGCTGGATGCTGTAGCATCAGCTAATATACTGTTAAATAAAGAGATCTACTGCGACTCATTCCTTAAAACATTCCGCGCCAGGTAATCAAACTAGACCGTCATAAGAGCCGGTTTCGTTACAGAAAAGGCGGTTAATTGCGACCGCCTTTTCATAACGATTACAGGCTTTAACACAGTTTGGCGTTTTTATACGGTTTGACAGCCAAAGCAGTAGATATTATACTATGGACAAGGCAGGCATAATCCCGGTTTATTGATTAATTTAAAGATTATTTAAACAAATTAAATAAAAACAAAGTTATATGATTGCATACGCGTCTATATGCCCTGTTTTCAAATCTACTATTCAATCTACCAATGAATGATTGTTTATCAAGTAATCTTGCTGAGCTAGTCGCCAACCAATACCAATTTACCGGGATTAAAGTGTGCCCTGGATAACCGGTTTGGGCATCCGGTTTATCAGCAATACTCCATTGGCCCGGCGCAGTTTTATATTTTTATACTGTGACGCCTAATCTAGGAGGACGGATGTGATGCTTAGATGAGTTCGAAACCTGATAAAGTTGGAGCTGTACTGGTAGTTGGCTCAGGTATCGCCGGTATACAGGCATCGCTTGATTTGGCGGAGTCAGGGTACTATGTGTACCTGGTAGAGAAAAGCCCCGCCATTGGCGGTACCATGCCTATGCTGGACAAAACCTTCCCCACCAATGACTGTTCTATGTGCATCCTGTCTCCCAAACTGGTTGACTGTGGGAGACACTTGAATGTTAATACCATTACCAATGCCGAGGTAATGGATATTCAAGGCGAGCCAGGTAATTTTAAAGTCACCATTAACCAAAAGGCACGTTTCATTGACCCGGAGAAATGCACCGGTTGTGGTTCCTGTGCCGAAGAATGCCCGGTTAAAGTTCCAGATGAGTTTAACCAGGGTCTAAATAAGCGCAAGGCTATTTACAAACTTTATGCGCAGGCCTATCCCAATGCTTACGCCATAGACCCCACCAGATGTTTAAAAATTAAAAAGCCAAAAGCCTGTGGTAAATGCTTGGAAGTTTGCCAGGCCCAGGCCATTGATCACACCATGGCCGACCAAACCATGGAAATCGAAGTCGGTTCCGTTATCCTTTGCCCCGGCTTTGAAAAATTTGATGTGGGCAAGCTGGACTACTACGGCTACGGCAAACACCCCAATGTAATCAGCAGCTTGGAATTTGAGCGTATTTTAAGCGCTTCCGGTCCCTTCGGCGGGCATCTGCAGCGGCCGTCGGACGGCAAGGAACCGCAAAAGATAGCTTGGATACAGTGCGTAGGTTCCCGTAACTGCCGCATTGAGCACGGTTATTGCTCATCGGTATGCTGCATGTACGCCATCAAGGAAGCTGTCATTGCCAAAGAGCACTCCCATTACCCGTTGGATACGGCAATTTTCTTCATGGATATGCGTACTTACGGCAAAGATTTTGAGAAATATTATGATAAGGCCAAACTGGAAAACGGCGTGCGGTTCATTCGCTCCCGTGTTTATGAAATAGTCGATGCCAATGACGATACCGGCAATTGCCGTATACGCTATGCCAATGAAGACGGCACCATCAATTATGAAGATTTCGACCTGGTGGTACTTTCCCTCGGGTTGGAACCGGCCTCCGATATGGTGCAACTGGCCGATAAACTTGGCCTTGATTTAAATAAGTTTAATTTCTGCGAGCCTGCCGCATTAACCGGCGTAGGTACCAATAAGCCCGGTATCTTTGTGGCTGGCGCATTCAGCGGCCCGCGGGATATCCCCGAAACAGTAATGCAGGCCAGTGCCGCGGCGGCGGATTCGGCAGCAGACCTGGCCCAAGCACGCGGTACCCTGACTAAGGTTAAAAAATATCCGGCTGAAAAAGATGTAGCCGGTGAAATAATCCGCGCTGGCGTATTTATCTGCCATTGCGGTATCAATATCGGCAGCGTAGTCAATGTGCCGGAAGTTGTGGAATACGCCAAGACACTGCCGGGTGTAGCTTTTGCAGCTGAAAAGCTTTATGCGTGTTCCCAGGACACTTCGGCCCAAATCAAAGAAGCCATTGCAGAATACGGCCTGAACAGAATCATTGTGGCATCTTGCAGTCCTCGGACCCACGAGCCTATGTTCCAGGAGACCCTGAAAGAGGCCGGCCTCAACCCCAACTTGTTTGAAATGGCCAACATCCGTGACCAGTGTTCTTGGGTGCATATGCATGAGCCCGAAAAGGCAACTGCCAAGGCCAAAGATCTGGTGAAAATGGCTGTAGCGAAGGCCGGCTTGCTTGATCCGATTAATTCGGTCAGTTTGGACATGAATCACGACGCACTGGTTATCGGTGGTGGCGTGTCCGGCATGACCAGCGCCGTTAACCTTTCCAAACAAGGATATAATGTCTACTTGGTTGAGAAAGCAGACGTGCTGGGCGGCATAGCCAACCGTATTCGTTACGGCATGACCGGCGAAGATACATCTGTATTTATCAGCGAATTGATCAACCAGGTAAAAGCTGACGAAAAAATTACTGTTTATACAGGTGTTGAAATTACCAATGTGCAGGGTTTTGTTGGTAACTTTGAAACTACTATCAGCAGCGGTGAAGTAATTGAGCATGGTGTGACCATCATTGCCACCGGTGCCGAGGAATACAAACCCACTGAATACCTGTACGGTCAAAATGAACGGATTATGACCCTGTTGGAACTGGAAGCTTTACTGGCAGACGGCGACAGCAAAGTTAAAGACGCCAAAAACATTGTTTTCATCCAATGTGTCGGCAGCAGAGATGCCGAGCGCCCGTACTGCAGCAGGATTTGCTGCACCAAGTCCATTAAACAGGCTCTGAAAATCAAAGAAGCCAATCCTAATGCCAACGTTTTCATTTTATACCGGGATATTAGAACCTATGGTTTCTATGAAGAAATGTACCGTGAAGCTCGCACCAAGGGCGTTATCTTTATCCGCTATTCGGTGGACAATAAGCCGGTACTGGAAGCCGCTGCCGACAGCGTGAAAGTAACGGTAACCGATCACGTGCTGGGCGTGCCGGTGGAAATTAACGCTGATCTGGTAGGACTGGCTGCCGCCATTGTATCGTCCAAGGATACCAACAGCAAGTTGAGTCAGTTCTATAAAGTACCGCTCAACCAGGAAGGTTTCTTCTTGGAAGCTCACATGAAGCTGCGTCCTGTTGACTTTGGCACCGATGGCGTATTTATGTGCGGATTAGCCCACGGGCCCAAAAACCTGGAAGAAAACATCAGCCAGGCCAAGGCTGCCGTAGGAAGGGCCTGCACAGTGCTGGCCAAGGACTCCATTTCCGTAGAAGGCAAATGCGCCTTTGTCAACAAGAGAAAATGCGCAGGCTGCGGCGAGTGCGAATCTATTTGCCCGGCCAAGGCTGTGCAAGTTGATCCGGTAGAAAAGGTCGCCGTAGTAAATGAAGCCCTGTGTAAAGGGTGCGGTGCCTGTGCCTCCTCTTGCCGTTGCGGAGCCATAAACGTCAAGGGTTGCACCAACCAACAACTAGTAGCTATGTTGAACGCGCTATAGATGGGGGAGGGAAATGGATATCATGGAATATGAACCTAAAATTGTAGCATTTTTATGCAACTGGTGTAGTTATGCCGGTGCAGACCTGGCCGGTATAGGTCGTATCCAGTACCCGCCCAATATCCGGGTGATACGCATACCCTGTTCCGGAAGGATAAACCCCTTATTTATCATTAAAGCACTCCGGCACGGTGCGGATGCCGTGTTAACCTCCGGGTGACACCCCGGTGACTGCCACTATGTTAGTGGCAACATGGTAGCCCGCAGGAAATTTGCATTATTAAAAGACTTACTGGAATACGTCGGCTATGATGAAGGCCGGGTTAACTTCTCCTGGGTATCCGCGGCCGAAGGTGGTCGTTTTGCTGAGATTGTCAAAAATGTCACTGAGAAGACGAAAGAAATCGGCCCCAATAAGGGCCTAATCGATAGCGAATCGGGGTGTTGCGGATGCAAAAGTTAGCAGATCAAATAAAAGACGCAGCTAAAAAGTTACTGGCCGAACAAAAGGTTGACTTGGTCGTCGGCTTTACCGAAGGCAGTCTCCCGCTACGCGGCACGCCGTTTTTCGCCAGGACTCCCGAAGAAGCGGATAAACTTACCTGGAATTTGGGCTGTGAAAACAACCTGGCCAATTACCTTCGCAAAAAAGAAGGTAAAGTGGCTGTAGTAGCTAAAGGTTGTGACGTGCGGGCCATCGTGGCACTGGCTAAAGAAAACCAGATTAACCGTGACAACCTCTATATCATCGGTGTGCCTTGCAGCGGCATGATTGACCGTAAAAAGGTGAGCGCGCTGCTGGACGGCCGGGAACTCTTGGAAATTGAAGAGAACGGGGATACCGTTGTACTGAAAGGTAAGGACTGCAGCGAAACAGCCAAGGTAGCCGACCTGCTGCATAAATCCTGCCAGGATTGCAGTTATGGCAACCCCGTGGTTTACGATGAGCTGATCGGCGAATTGCTGCCCGAAAAGGAAGCTGTTGGTTTCGCCGAAATAGAAGAATTTGAAGCCAAGACAGCCGCGGAGCGCCGCGCGTTTATGAACAGTGAATTCAGCAAGTGCATCAGGTGCTACGCCTGCCGGAACGCTTGCCCCATGTGCTACTGTGAGGAGTGCTTTGTAGACTGCAATCAGCCGGAATGGATCGGTAAGAGTGCCTTAAATACAGAGGATAATATTCTCTTCCAGGTTGTCAGGGTGTTCCACAGTGCCGGACGTTGTGTCGACTGCGGAGCTTGTGAGCGGGCATGTCCAATGGGCATAAACCTGCGCCTGTTAACCCGTAAACTGGTTAAAGACGTTAAGGATCTGTTTAACGCTGAAGCCGGGGTTAATATGGAGGATAAGGCCGCCCTTGCTACATTCACAGCCGACGACCCAGAACCTTTCTTGGTGAAGGAATGAGGTGAAACTGATGATACTAAGCAAAAAAGACATACCCAGCTTCCTGGATAAATTAATTAGCGAATATCAGGTTTTTGCCCCTGTGCAAGAAGGCTCTTACACTTTATTTAAACAAATTAGCTCCGGTGCTGACGCTGTACTCACTGACAGCAACACCAAGCTTCCGGCCAAAGAAATATTTTTCCCGCAATCTGAAAAATTGTTTAGCTATAATGTTACTGAAGAGGGTACCAAGCTGGAAGCCACCATTGACGACCAGAAAAAAGTAGTTTTTGGCGTGCGTCCCTGCGATGCCAAGAGCCTCACTTTACTGGACAATGTGTTTAATAACGATAAGTACCAGGATCCTTATTACCTGACCAGGCGTACCAACACCA
Organism: Desulfoscipio gibsoniae DSM 7213; assembly: GCF_000233715.2. Lineage (GTDB taxonomy): Bacteria > Bacillota > Desulfotomaculia > Desulfotomaculales > Desulfallaceae > Sporotomaculum > Sporotomaculum gibsoniae. The sequence goes on along the minus strand of NC_021184.1, from coordinate 2,090,881 downwards.
TAATGGTGGGTGTCGGGTGCAATGCCCCCGCCAGCACTTGTTTTTGCACTTCCGTAAACGGTGGCCCCTTTGACACCAAGGGCCTTGATTTACTGCTGGTTGATACCGGTGATGCTTATGTTGTGGAAGTGGTATCTGACAAAGGTAAGGCACTGGCCGAGCAGGCCGGTTTTGCCGCTGCCTCGGACGCTGACAAGACTGCTGCCTCCAAGGCCAAGGAAGAAGCTAAGGTTACCTGCCAGGTTAATACAGACGGTCTGAAAGACAAGCTGGATGTCAATTTCTATGATCCCATCTGGGATAAAATTCATGAAAAGTGCCTGGGCTGTGGTGCTTGCACATATCTGTGCCCCACTTGCCACTGCTTTGATATAGTGGATGACGCCGTGGACTGCAATGGTTGCCGGGTGCGCAACTGGGATTCCTGTGCTTTCCCGCTCTTCACCTTGCATGGTTCCGGTCACAACCCGCGTACCAGCAATAAAGAACGCTACCGCAACAGAATCATGCATAAGTTTAAGTATTTCGTTGACAACTTTGGCGAAATAGCCTGCGTTGGTTGCGGCAGGTGCATTAAAAACTGCCCCGTTAATATGGACATCCGGGTGGTACTTGAGGATGTTCGGGGTTCGGAAGCGAGGTTGGATAGTTGATGAAAAATCCATATCTACCGCTGCCAATGAAGTTGGTAAAAAACTTTACTGAAACAGAGGATAAGCTGATCCACACCTTTACCCTTCAGTTTTTAAGTGAAGAAGACGAAAAAAGTTTTCCGTACATGCCGGGTCAGTTTGCCGAGCTGTGCGTATTTGGCAAAGGCGAGGCGCCCTTCGGGATCGCTTCTTCACCCACCGAACCTGGCTTTTTGAAATTCTCAGTGGCCAAAGTGGGTGTTGTATCCACAGCGTTACACCTGATGGAAGAAGGAAGCATGGTAGGTGTACGTGGACCGCTGGGCAATTACTATCCTGTGGAAGATTTTAAGGGTAAAAACGTGGTGATCATTGGCGGTGGTTTCGCATTTACTACTTTGCGCTCACTGGCCACCTATATGCTGCATCCGGACCGCCGCGGTGATTACGGCGATATCACTGTAATTTACGGTGCTAGAAACCCCGGCCTGTTGCTTTATAAAGAAGAGCTGGCAGCATGGGAACAAAGTCCTGACATTAACTTAATCACTACCATTGACCGCGCTGTTGACGGCTGGAACGGTCGCGTAGGCTTTATACCCGCTGTTACTGAAGAGGTGGCACCCAGCTCTGAAAATACTTATGCCATTATCTGCGGACCGCCGGTGATGATTAAGTTCACTATGCCTGTATTGGAAAAACTGGGCTTTCCAGTAGAAAGAATTATCATGTCTCTGGAAAACCGTATGAAATGTGGTATTGGTATGTGCGGCAGATGTAATGTGGGGGGCAAATACGTCTGCAAGGACGGCCCGGTATTTACCAGAGCCCAACTTAACGAACTGCCGAATGAATACTAAAAGGCTTAAATACCTGTAAACATTAAATATAGCGCCTCTTTATTGCTATTAAAGAGGCGCTATAACAAGTTAAAACTTTAACTCAATGGTATGCCAAGACCAAGAGGGGAGGACCTCCAATGGAAGCTATTAAAGCTGCAGATTTCAACCCCAAATTCAGGGACGAAGTTGCCGAACTGCTAAAAGGATATGACTTTAGCAACTGCCTGGCCTGCGGCATGTGCACAGCGGGCTGCCCTTATTCCGACATTCACGAAAACCAGGATCCCCGTAAATTTTTGCGCAAAGTACTGCTGGGCATGAAAGATGAAGTATATGCCGACCCATACATCTGGTACTGCACCATGTGTGAGCGTTGCACCATCGAGTGCCCCATGAACGTAAACATTGCAGCCCTGGTACGTTCACTGCGCGGCACCTGGGATAAGGATAAAATTCCTGGCTACCTGCAGACTATTGCCAACGAGCACATCGAGTCCGGTAACCAAATGAACGTCGGCCAGGTAGACTACGAAGAAACCTTGGAGTGGATTGAAGAGGAACTGCAGGAAGAACTGGGTGACCCTAACTATAAAATTCCGCTCAACAAAAAGGGTGCCAAGTATTTTTACGGCTTTAATGCCCGGGATATCAAGTATTATCCCAATGAGCTGCAAACCACTCTAAAGCTGTTTTATGTGGCGGGAATTGACTACACCATCAGCACTAAGCGCTGGGACGCCACTAACATTGCACTGTTCACCGGCCAAACCGACGACTTTTTAGCCATCTCCATGCCCCTGTGGCAGGAAGTTGCCGACCTGGAATGTGAAGAGTTGATTGTGACCGAGTGCGGGCACGCCTTCCGTTCTATGAGATGGGGCTATAGAACATATTGGAAGGGCAAGCAATATCCTATTCGCCATATTCTTGAACTGCTCAATGAGCTGGTCAAGGAAGGTAAAATCAAGCTTGACCCCGATGCCATTACCGAAGTGGTTACTTATCACGATCCTTGCAACACTGCCCGCAAAGAAGGCGTATATGAAGCACCCAGGGAGTTAATGAGAAGCTTCCTGAAAAACTTTGTGGATATGAACCCCCACGGTAAAATGAATTACTGCTGTGGTGCCGGCGGCGGCGGTATGGCTATGCCTGAGTACAACGACATTCGTAAAGCCAAAGGCAAGCGCAAAGTAGACCAGGTGCTGGCCACTGGTGCGGAAATTGTGATCGTGCCCTGCCACAACTGTATGGACCAGTTTAACGATTTGAATAAATGGTACCCGGAAAAGGCTAAATCACCGAATGTACACATGTGTTCCCTGATGGAAAGAGCCCTCATCATGCCGGAAAAAGAATAGATATACCCGGTAAAAGCTCGGTGGAAAGTTGATATTTTGTTTTGCTTTTTGATATGTTTTGCCAGGATGGACTCTAAACCGAGAGGACGGGTGAAATGCATGAGTAAAGATAAAGTGGGAGCCGTAATGGTGGTAGGCGCCGGCATTTCCGGCATCCAGGCATCACTTGACCTTGCAGAGTCCGGCTATTATGTATATCTCGTGGAGCAGTCACCGGCTATTGGCGGCACTATGCCCAGGCTGGATAAAACATTCCCCACCAACGATTGCTCCATGTGTATTCTCTCTCCCAAGCTGGTGGAGTGCGGGAGACACCTGAATATTGAGAAAAACATGTTAACAGATATAGTTGATGTTCAGGGTGAGCCGGGCAACTATAAGGTGAAATTACGTAAAAAAGCGCGTTACATTGATCTGGATAAGTGTACTGGCTGCGGCGAATGCGCCAGCGCCTGCCCGGTAGAAATGCCCAGCGAATTTGACGCCGACCTGGGCAAGAGAAAAGCTATTTATAAAATGTATCCCCAGGCCATGCCGGCCGGCTTTTCCATAGAAAAACATGGTGTTTCCCCCTGTAAAGCAGCCTGCCCTGCAGGGGTCAACGCCCAGGGTTATGTACAGCTTATTAAAGATGGTAAATTCATTGAATCGTGGCAATTGATTTATAAAGATAACCCGCTGCCCGCCATTTGTGGCCGGGTATGCACACATCCTTGCGAAAGCCAGTGCCACCGTAAAAGCGTGGATAAGTCCGTTAACATAAGGGAATTAAAGAGAGTAGCCGCATCCGTAGCCTACCGTGATATGGATAACTTACCGTTACCTGAAACGGCACCGGCTAATGGTATTAAAGTTGCGGTGATAGGCTCCGGCCCGGCAGGTCTTTCCACGGCTTATCAACTAACCAAACGGGGCTATGCGGTAACTATATTTGAAGCCTTGCCGGTGACCGGTGGCATGCTCAGGGTTGGTATACCAGAGTATCGCCTGCCCAAACAATTAGTTGAACTGGAAATAAACCTGCTGGAAAAAATGGGTGTACAATTCAAAACAAACACCCCCCTGGGTCCGCAGTTAACCATAGATGATTTAATGAACCAGGGTTACAAAGCTGTATTTTTAGCCATTGGTGCTCACAAGGGCGTATCCCTCAATATACCGGGTGAGGATTTGTCCGGCGTAATACCAGGTGTAGATTTTCTACGGAAAGTTAACCTGGGCGAGCAGGTCCCCCTGGGTCAAAAGGTAGCTGTCATCGGTGGCGGCAATACTGCTATGGACGCTGCCCGCACCGCACTGCGCTGTGGTGCCCAGGAGGTAACCATCGTATACCGCCGATCCGAAGCAGAGATTACGGCAGCAGAAGAGGAAATCGAGGAAGCCAAAGAAGAGGGCATTATCTTTAAGATGATGACCAGCCCAGTGGCTGTACACGGACAAGACGGTAAGGCCATTAAACTGGAATGCGTTGAAAACAAGCTGGGTGAACCGGACGAAAGTGGACGCCGCCGCCCAGTGCCTGTGGCGGGCAGTGAATTTTCCATTGATGTGGATAACGTGATCATTGCCATTGGCCAGGCTCCAGAGGTATCAGGATTAAGCAACGTGGCCTTATCCAAAAAGAATACCATAATTGTTGATCCCCAAACGCTGGCCACCAATATACCGGGTGTTTTTGCCGCCGGCGATGTGGTAACCGGTCCTGCCACCGTGGTGGATGCCATCGGAGCGGGTAAAAAAGCGGCCTGGTCTATCAACTTATACCTTAAAGGCGAACAAATAGCCGGCGAGTTCAAAAATACCTTTGACGGTGCTATTGCTGACTTTCCCAAGCATGCCCAGAAAATGATGTCAGATACCCCCCGGGTAACGGGTCATTTTGTGGACCCCCAACAGCGCATCGCTAATTTTTACGAAGTGGCTTTGGGCATCAGCGAAGAAGAGGCCCGCAAGGAAGCCGAGCGCTGCCTGAACTGCGCCGTATGTTCCGAATGCGGTGAATGTGTAAAAACCTGTATGCGCGAGGCCGTCAACCACAATATGCAGGATGAAGAAAAAGAAATTGAAGTAGGATCTATAATTCTCAGCAGCGGTGCTGAATTATGCGACCCCACCGACCTTTATTATTTCGGTTATAAAAAGTATCCTAATGTAGTAACCAGTATTGAATTTGAGCGGATTTTAAGTGCTTCGGGTCCCTTTAGCGGGCACCTGGTTCGGCCCTATGACCACCAGGAACCGCGCAAAATCGCCTGGATTCAGTGTGTGGGCTCGAGAAACATCCGCATTAAACACAACTACTGTTCCTCGGTGTGCTGCATGTACGCCATTAAGGAAGCGGTTATTGCCAAAGAACACAGCGCCGAGCCACTTGATACCACCATCTTTATGATGGATATGCGCTCATATGGTAAGGACTTTGAAAAATATTATGAGCGGGCTAAAAACGAGCACGGCGTTAAATTTAAACGCTCGCGCATTTATGAAATAGCCGAGGCAGCTGGGGAAAGCAAAAACTTGGTAATTCGCTATGCCAATGAAGACGGCACTATTACCACAGAAGAATTTGACATGGTGGTACTGTCTATAGGCTTTAAAGCTCCTCAAAAAGCTCTGGAATTGGGACAAAAGCTGGATGTTAAGCTGAACCGGTATGGTTTTGCGGATCTGGAACCGCTGACAGGCGTGGGCACTTCTCAACCCGGCATATACGTAGCAGGTACCTTCTCAGGGCCTAAAGACATCCCCGAAACTGTAATGCAGGCCAGCGCAGCGGCTTCCGCCGCTGAAAGTTTGCTAGGCGATGTGCGGGGCACCCTGGTCAAGGAAAGGGTATTCCCTCCTGAGCGTGATGTAACTGATGAAGAGCCCAGAATAGGGGTATTTGTATGTAACTGTGGTATTAACATTGGCGGTGTCATCAGCGTCCCCGAAGTGGTGGCCATGGCTAAGAAACTGCCCAATGTAGCTTATGCCGGTGAATACTTGTACGCCTGTTCCCAGGACAGCCAGGCAGATATGAAACAAATAATCGAAGAAAATAAACTTAACCGGGTGGTAGTGGCCTCATGCAGTCCCAGAACCCACAAACCACTGTTCCAGGAAACACTGCGGGAAGCCGGTTTAAACCGCTACTTGTTTGAGATGGCCAATATCCGGGACCAGTGCTCCTGGGTGCATATGCATGAACACGATAAAGTCACCGAAAAAGCCAAAGATTTGGTGCGTATGATTGTATCTAAATCGGCCCTCTTAAGGCCCGTTAAACAGGGCCAGGTAGGGGTGACCAAGTCTGCACTGGTCATTGGTGGCGGCGTCTCCGGAATGACCAACGCATTAAGCCTGGCGGAACAGGGTTATACAGTGCACCTGGTGGAAAAATCCGCCGAGCTGGGCGGTATGGCCAGGCGCATTAAAAAAGGCTTTAAAGGCGAAGACATTGGAGCCTTTGTAGCAGATCTAATTAATCAAGTAAACGCCAGCCCATTAATTAATGTTTATACTTCCTCGGAAATACAGGAAGTATCCGGTTACGTAGGTAACTTCACTACCGCACTGACTAACGGCCAGGTCATTAAACACGGCGTAACGGTAATCGCCATTGGTGGCCAGGAATACAAGCCCGGTGAATACCTGTACGGCCAAAGCGACCGTATAATGACCCACCTGGAGCTTGAAGAAGCTATGGCCGAAGGTAAAGTCAAAGATGCTCAAAATATTGTACTGATCAACTGTGTGGGCTCCAGGAATAACGAGCGCCCTTACTGCAGCCGGGTATGCTGTTCCAAGTCCATCAGCCTGGCGCTGAAAGCCAAGGAAAGTAATCCCAATGCCAATATATTTGTCTTATACCGTGATATTCGCACCTATGGCTTCCTGGAAGAAAAGTATGAAGAAGCCCGCAACAAGGGCGTTATATTCATTCGTTATAATACCGATGATAAACCGCTGGTGGAAAAGAACGGGGATATGATAAACGTCACCGTGACTGACCATGTGCTGGGTGTACCGATCGTTATTGAAGCCGATGTGGTGGGACTGGCCGCCGCCATACTGCCACCGGAGGACAATACCAAACTAAACCAGCTGTTTAAAGTACCCTTGAACGCGGATGGCTTCTTCCTGGAAGCGCATATGAAGCTTCGCCCCGTGGACTTTGCCTCCGAAGGCCTGTTTATGGCTGGTATTGCCCACGGTCCCAAAAACATGGAGGAAAATATCGCCCAGGCCAAGGCCGCCGCAGGACGAGCTGCCACCATATTAAGCAAGAACCACCTGGAGTCCCAGGGTGTTGTTGCCAAGGTGGATCCCAGTAAGTGTGCAGCTTGCCTTACCTGTGTAAGGTTATGTCCGTTTAACGTACCCCGCGTGAAAAACTATGCCGCTGAAATTGAGCCCGTACTATGTCAGGGATGCGGTACCTGTGCCGGCGAGTGCCCCAACAAGGCTATCACGCTGCAGGGCTACAGCGACCGCATGTATATGAATATGATGAATGGTTTATTAAGGGAGGTGCGTTAAAGTGGCTGAATTTGAACCCAAAATAGTAGCCTTTTGCTGCCACTATTGAGCATACTCAGCTGCGGACCTGGCAGGTTCGATGCGGTTGCAGTATTCACCCAATATCAGAGTGGTAGAAATGCCCTGCTCGGGCACCATTGAACACCGGGTGCTTTTAGAAACCTTTGAAAACGGTGCCGACGGTGTTTATGTGGCGGGCTGCATGGAAGGCGACTGCCACTTTTTAAAAGGCAACATCCGTGCTAAAAAGCGGGTACAGGCAGTCAAGAAAATACTGGATGAAATCGGCTTCGGCAGTGAGCGGCTGGATTTCTTCAACCTGCCCGCTTCCGACGGGGGCCGGTTTGCCCAGATTGCCAATGAGATGACGGAGCGCATCCGCCAGCTCGGCCCCAACCCATTGAATAAAAACGGGGCTGGTAACGCACAGAAAGAAGGTGGCCAAACAGCATGATTATAGCGCAACAAAAACCAGTTGAAGATATCGCCCAAATGATTAACGATTGCAAGAAAGTGTTGTTCGTGGGCTGTGCCGGTTGCGTGACGGTTTGCCTGGCCGGTGGCGAAAAGGAAACTGAAGTGCTGGCCTCAGCCATGCGTATTAAGCGCAACCTGGAGAATAACCCTCTGGAAGCAATCACTTTCACCTGCACCAGGCAGTGTGACCCCGAGTACATCGAGCCCCTGGATAACCTGGTGAAGGATGTAGACGCGATTGTATCGCTGGCCTGCGGCGTGGGCGTGCAGTACCTGGCCGAGCGGTTTAAGGATAAGTGGGTGGTGCCGGCCCTGGATACCAAATTCATCGGCGGCTCCACCGTGCACGGCAGCTGGGAGGAGAAATGCGGGCTGTGCGGCGACTGCATTTTGCACCGCACCGGCGGTATCTGCCCCATTATCCGCTGCTCCAAGAGTATTCTAAACGGCCCCTGCGGCGGCTCTCAGTACGGCAAGTGCGAAGTCAGCAAGGACGTGGATTGCGCCTGGCAGCTTATTTATGACCGCATGAAGGCGCTGGGCAAGCTTGACAAGCTAATGGAATTCCAGCCGCCCAAGGACTGGTCCAAATCCCGGGACGGCGGGCCGCGTAAGGCCATCAGGGAGGATGTGATGATCGATTGAAGAATTTAAGTAAACTGCAGCAAATATTGGACAGCGGTCAATTCGCGGTAACCGCGGAAATAGGGCCGCCCAAGCATTCTTCCGCCGAGGGTATTCGCCATCACGCCGAAATGATGCGCGATTACGTGGACGCTACCAATATTACAGACAACCAGACAGCCATTGTACGCCTGTCCAGCATAGCTGCCGGCGTGCACGTGCTGGCCAATGGCATTGAGCCCATTGTGCAGATGACCTGCCGGGACCGCAACCGGATTGCCATGCAGTCCGATTTAATGGGCGCCTACAGCCTGGGCATGCGCAACGTGCTCTGCCTGTCCGGCGACCACCAGAAGTTCGGCAACCACCCTACGGCTAAGAACGTGTATGATATCGACTCCATGCAGCTCATCTATTACCTGCGCCGCATGCGGGACGAAAAGCTGTTCTTCTCAGGCGAAGAGATCAAAGAGCACGAGCCACAATTCTTTATCGGGGCTGTGGCCAACCCCTTTGCCGACCCCTTTGAGTTCCGGGTGGACCGCCTGGAGAAGAAGGTGGAGGCAGGTGCCCAGTTCATCCAAACCCAGTGCATTTTTGATATGGAGCGCTTTGAGCGATTCATGGAAATGGTGCGCGAGCGCGGCATAGACGAGCGGGTGCATATCCTGGCCGGGGTAACCCCCATGAAGAGCTGGCGGGCGGCCAAGTATATTCAAAATAACGTCAGCGGTATGATCGTGCCCGATGAGCTGGTGGAACGGCTTAAAAACGCCGAAGACCCCAAACGTGAAGGCGTTGACATATGCATTGAGCAAATCAAGTATATCAAGGAAAAAGTTAAGGGTGTGCACGGTGTGCACGTTATGGCTATTGCCTGGGAAGAGGTTGTACCCGAAATCGTGGAAAAATCCGGCCTGTATCCCAGGCCAAAGGTGGGCTAAGTCAGGAGAATTAGCCCCAAAATGCACTAAGCTGTAACGGTACAGAAATTGAACAACCTTTGTTCATAACCGGAATACCTAACCATAATATAATATAAATATCAATTGTACGTATTTACCTTATCAGACCCTCTCTAAAGGAGGGTCTTTTTTTTTATCTACCATTATCCACAGTTTCACTAAAAACAACTCACGGCAAAAAAAATATTTAATAATTACATATATTGATTGACATACGTTCATTGACATACGTTCAATTAATTCAGTATAATGGTTTTAGACGTTAGTTCAAAAGCAGTATGTACCAAATTGCCCGTTCAGATTATTCTAACAAAAGCACCCTTTCTGCCGGGCAATTGCCAAATTACGTCACTAAGCAATCATTATAAAGGCGCTATAACAGTTTATTAACATATCGTAACAAAGCCGATGATACATCGATTAACCAACATTGCAGCCTACTGTCATAACTAATGATTAATCAACGAGCTGGCGTCTGTCTAAAAAATACATAGACCAAATAAAGAGTGTTCGGTGATGAATTATGCATATTGCCGCTAAACGCTCTGAAACGAGAGGAAGGGTGATCCCCTTGGGAAAAGATAATGTTGGCGCAGTAATGGTGGTAGGGGCCGGTATTGCCGGCATCCAGGCATCCCTTGACCTCGCAGAGTCCGGTTACTACGTTTACCTGGTTGAACAGTCACCAGCCATCGGCGGTATTATGCCGATGCTGGATAAAACTTTCCCCACCAATGATTGTTCCATGTGCATTCTTTCCCCTAAAATTGTAGAATGCGGTAGACACTTAAATATTGAAAAGCACATGTTATCCAATATTGTGGATGTACAGGGCAAACCAGGTAACTTTAAGGTGACCCTGCATAAAAAAGCACGTTTTGTTGATTTGGATAAATGCACCGGATGCGGTGATTGCGCCAATGCCTGTCCGGTAGATATGCCCAATGAATTTAACGCCGGGCTGGAAAACCGTCATGCTATTTTTAAGCTTTATCCCCAGGCCATGCCGGCGGCCTATGCTATTGAAAAGGCCGGTATTTCACCCTGTAGAGCCGCCTGCCCGGCAGGAGTCAACGCCCAGGGTTATGTGCAGTTAATTAAAAAAGGGAAATTCCAGGAGGCCTGGTCATTAATTTATCAAGACAACCCATTCCCCGCCGTGTGCGGATTGGTCTGCACCCACCCCTGCGAATCCCAGTGCCATAGAGGCAAAATTGATGCCCCGGTAAGCATAAGAAACTTAAAGCGGGTAGCTGCAGAGCAGGCCTACGCCAACAATATTGACGAGCTTCCTTTACCTGAGCCAGCTTCCCAGCGGGGACAAAGCGTAGCCATCATCGGCAGCGGCCCGGCCGGGTTATCCGCCGCCTATTTTCTGGTGAAAAGCGGCTTCCGGGCTGTAGTTTTTGAGGCTGACCAGTTGGCCGGCGGCATGATGCGTAAAGGCATACCGGAATACCGCCTGCCCAGGCAGTTCCTGGATACTGAAATCAAACTGTTGGAGAAAATGGGCGTAGAAATCAGGTATAACCAGCGTTGGGGTAAGGACTTTTCCGCAGCCGGGCTGAAAAACGATTTCGACGCAGTATTTATAGCCACAGGAACTCCCAGGCCATTTAAACTGAACGTGCCCGGCGAAGATTTAGCCAACGTCATCCCCGGCATTACCTTCCTGAACAATATTAACTTCGGGCAACAAAATGCCCTATCCGGGCGGGTAACCGTAATCGGCGGCGGCAACGTGGCCATTGACAACGCCAGGTCAGCGCTGCGCATGGGTGCCCAGGAAGCTCATGTGTTTGCCCTGGAAAAAGCAGAAGAAATGCCCGCCTCCGCCGAGGAAATTCACCTGGCTGAAGAGGAAGGAATAGTTTTCCATTATTCCCGTGGTGTCAAAGCCATCCAGGGAGATACCATCGTGCAGTCCATAGAGCTGGTGGGCGTGGCATCTGTATTTGATGCTGACGGTCGTTTTAATCCCCAGTATGATGAAACCATAACCGAAACTTTTAATACTGATTACCTGCTGGTGGCCATCGGCCAGGGTGCTGACTATGGCTTCCTGCCCGATGAAGACAAGTCTCTATTAAATGATGCCGGACGGATGCAAGTAGACCGCGATACACTGGAAACCAGCCTGGAGGGAATATTCGCCGGCGGCGACAATGTCACCGGACCCCGCGATGTGGTATCTGCCATCTGTGCCGGTAAAACTGTTGCCGAATCCATAAATCGTTACCTGAGTGGTATGGAACAAAGAAAAGACCGGGTCTTTAAAGTGCCCGAAGATAAAATCGCGCCCTTAAGACAGGCTTTGGAAGATGTCCCTCCCAGCAACCCGGCACCTCTTACCTTTACCCCGGTGGAGCAGCGGTTACACGGGTTTGTCCAGGAAAGCAGCGGACTTACACCTGAACAAGCCATTGCAGAGGCCGAGCGCTGTTTGAATTGCGGTGTCTGTTCGGAATGCGGCGAGTGTGTAAATACATGCATGCGCCAAGCCATTGACCACCACATGCAGGATGAGTACTTGGAATTAGAAGTAGGCTCAATCATTTTAAGCACAGGTGTAAAGACTTACGATCCCAGCAACTTACATTATCTAGGTTATGGTAATTACCCCAATGTGGTAACAAGTATAGAATTTGAGCGTATTTTAAGCGCCTCGGGACCATACCAGGGTCATCTAGTACGGCCCTATGATCATAAAGAACCCCGTAAAATTGCCTGGATCCAATGCGTCGGTTCCAGGAACGTTAAGGAAAACCACGGCTACTGTTCCTCGGTATGCTGTATGTATGCTATTAAAGAAGCAGTCATTGCCAAGGAGCACAGTGCCCAGCCCCTGGATACCACCATCTTTATGATGGATATGCGCTGCTTTGGGAAGGACTTTGAAAAGTATTACCAGAGGGCCAAAAATGAACATGGTGTGAATTTTGTACGCACCAGGGTATACCAGGTCGAACAGACCAATGATGATAGTAAAAATCTCATCATTCATTATGAAGATGAAGACGGTAAATTATTTACCGAAGAGTATGATATGGTGATTCTTTCCGTAGGGCTTGAGCCTTCAGCAGAGGCCAAATCCCTGGCTGAAAAGATGGCTATTGATATCAATAATTACGGCTTTGCCAAACTGGCACCTCTTACCGGTGTAAATACCTCCAATCCCGGTATTTTTACCGCCGGAGCTTACAGCGGACCCAAAGATATTCCCGAGACGGTGCTGCAGGCCAGCGCCGCAGCCAGCGCTGCGGGCAGTCTGCTGGGAGATGTGCGCGGTACATTAATTAAACAAAAAGAATTCCCTCCCGAGCGAGATGTAACTGGTGAAGAACCTCGCATCGGTGTATTCGTGTGCAATTGCGGTATTAATATAGGCGGTGTGGTCAGAGTGCCCGAGGTAGTGGAAGCCGCCAAACATTTACCTTACGTTGTGCATGCCGAAGATAACCTTTATACCTGTTCCCAGGATACCCAGGCAAAGATCAGGGATGCTATTATAGAACATAAATTAAACCGGGTAGTAGTGGCCTCTTGCAGTCCCAGGACCCACAAACCACTATTCCAGGAAACACTGCGGGAAGCCGGTTTGAATAAATTTTTGTTTGAAATGGCCAACATCAGGGACCAGTGTTCCTGGGTGCACATGCACGAGCCCGATAAGGCCACAGAAAAAGCCATTGATTTAGTGAAAATGACGGTGTTTAAAGCCGCTCTGTTACATCCAATCAGGCAGGTTACAGTAGATGTAACTAAGTCAGCTTTAATTATTGGCGGCGGCGTATCTGGTATGGTTAGCGCCCTCTCCCTGGCTCAAATGGGCTACCAGGCTGCTATTGTGGAAAAATCATCTGAACTGGGCGGCATGGGACGTCGCATCAAGCAGGGATTCAATGGTGAAGATATTCAAATTTTTGTTAACGATTTAATTAGTCAAGTTGAAAACCACCCGCTAATTACCGTGTATAAATCAGTCCAGATACAAGAGGCATCCGGTTATGTAGGCAACTTCACCACCATCTTAAACAATGGCGAGCAAGTTAAACACGGTGTTACTATAATGGCCATTGGCGGACGGCAGTATCAACCCAATGAATACCTTTATGGACAAAGCGACCGGGTTATGACTACGCTGGAAATGGAAGAAAACATGGCTGCAGGTAAACTTAAGAACGCCCAAAATATTGTACTTATTAACTGTGTGGGCTCTCGAGATACCGAACGTCCATATTGCAGCCGCATCTGCTGCTCCAAATCCATTAATTTGGCTATCAGGTGCAAAGAATCTAACCCCACAGCTAATGTATTTGTCCTGTACCGGGATATTCGCACCTACGGCTTTTTGGAAGACACTTATCAGGAGGCCCGGACCAAGGGTGTAATCTTTGTTCGGTATAATGAAAATGAAAAACCACAAATAGATAAGAATGACCGGGGTGTTATCGTCACTGTCAAGGATCACATACTGGGTGACAATTTAATTATTAACGCCGACGTGGTGGGACTGGCCGCGGCTATACTGCCACCTGAAGACAACGCTTCCTTGAGTCAAATGTTTAAATTACCACTCAATGCAGACGGATTTTTCCTGGAAGCGCATATGAAACTACGCCCCGTGGACTTTGCCTCGGAAGGGGTATTTATGGCTGGTATTGCCCACGGTCCTAAAAATATGGAGGAAAATATTGCCCAGGCCAAGGCCGCTGCGGGACGGGCCGCAACTATATTAAGTAAACAAGGTCTGGCATCTCTTGGTCTGGTGGCCACAGTAGACACCAGTAAGTGTGCAGCTTGCCTTACCTGTGTGCGGCTGTGCCCCTTCAATGTGCCCCGCATTAACAATAACGTGGCTGAAATCGAAGCAGTGCTGTGTCAGGGATGCGGTACCTGTGCCGGCGAGTGCCCCAACAAGGCCATCACGCTGCAGGGTTACAGCGACCGCATGTATGTAAATATGGTTAATGGCTTATTTGAGGAGGTGCGTGAAGGTGGCCGAATTTGAACCCAAAATAGTAGCCTTTTGCTGCCATTACTGAGCATACTCAGCTGCGGACCTGGCAGGTTCAATGCGGTTGCAGTATTCACCCAATATCAGAGTGATTGAAATGCCCTGCTCGGGCACCATTGAACACCGGGTGCTTTTAGAAACCTTTGAAAACGGTGCCGACGGTGTTTATGTGGCGGGCTGCATGGAAGGCGACTGCCACTTCTTAAAAGGCAACATCCGCGCTAAAAAGCGGGTACAGGCAGTCAAGAAAATACTGGATGAGATCGGCTTCGGCAGTGAGCGGCTGGAGTTTTACAACCTGCCCGCTTCCGACGGGGGCCGGTTTGCCCAGATTGCCAATGAGATGACGGAACGCATCCGCCAGCTTGGCCCCAACCCCTTGAATAAAACCGGGGCTGGTAACGCACAGAAAGAAGGTGGCCAAACAGCATGATAGTTGCCCAACAAAAACCAATTGAAGACATCGCCCAAATGATTAACGATTGCAAGAAAGTGTTGTTCGTGGGCTGTGCCGGCTGCGTGACGGTTTGCCTGGCCGGCGGCGATAAGGAAACTCAGGTACTGGCCTCAGCCATGCGTATTAAGCGCAACCTGGAGAATAACCCTCTGGAAGCAATCACTTTCACCTGCACCAGGCAGTGTGACCCCGAGTACATCGAGCCCCTGGATAACCTGGTGAAGGATGTAGACGCGATTGTATCGCTGGCCTGCGGCGTGGGCGTGCAGTACCTGGCCGAGCGGTTTAAGGATAAGTGGGTGGTGCCGGCCCTGGATACCAAATTCATCGGTGGCTCCACCGTGCACGGCAGCTGGGAGGAAAAGTGCGGGCTGTGCGGCGACTGCATTTTGCATCGCACCGGCGGTATCTGCCCCATTATCCGCTGCTCCAAGAGTATTCTAAACGGCCCCTGCGGCGGCTCTCAATACGGCAAGTGCGAAGTCAGCAAGGACGTGGATTGCGCCTGGCAGCTTATTTATGACCGCATGAAGGCGCTGGGCAAGCTTGACAAGCTAATGGAATTCCAGCCGCCCAAGGACTGGTCCAAATCCCGGGACGGCGGGCCGCGTAAGGCCATCAGGGAGGATGTGATGATCGATTGAAGAATTTAAGTAAACTGCAGCAAATACTGGACAACGGTCAATTCGCGGTAACCGCGGAAATAGGGCCGCCCAAGCATTCTTCCGCCGAGGGTATTCGCCATCACGCCGAAATGATGCGCGATTACGTGGACGCTACCAATATTACCGACAACCAGACAGCCATTGTACGCCTGTCCAGCATAGCTGCCGGCGTGCACGTGCTGGCCAATGGCATTGAGCCCATTGTGCAGATGACCTGCAGGGACCGCAACCGGATTGCCATGCAGTCCGATTTAATGGGCGCCTACAGCCTGGGCATGCGCAACGTGCTCTGCCTGTCCGGCGACCACCAGAAGTTCGGCAACCACCCTACGGCTAAGAACGTGTATGATATCGACTCCATGCAGCTCATCTATTACCTGCGCCGCATGCGGGACGAAAAGCTGTTCTTCTCAGGCGAAGAGATTAAAGAGCACGAGCCACAATTCTTTATCGGGGCTGTGGCCAACCCCTTTGCCGACCCCTTTGAGTTCCGGGTGGACCGCCTGGAGAAGAAGGTGGAGGCAGGTGCCCAGTTCATCCAAACCCAGTGCATTTTTGATATGGAGCGCTTTGAGCGATTCATGGAAATGGTGCGCGAGCGCGGCATCGACGAGCGGGTGCATATCCTGGCCGGGGTAACCCCCATGAAGAGCTGGCGGGCGGCCAAGTATATTCAAAATAACGTCAGCGGTATGATCGTGCCCGATGAGCTGGTGGAACGGCTTAAAAACGCCGAAGACCCCAAACGTGAAGGCGTTGACATATGCATTGAGCAAATCAAGTATATCAAGGAAAAAGTTAAGGGTGTGCACGGTGTGCACGTTATGGCTATTGCCTGGGAAGAGGTTGTACCCGAAATCGTGGAAAAATCCGGCCTGTATCCCAGGCCAAAGGTGGGCTAAGTCCGGAGAATTAGCCCCAAAATGCATTAAGCTGTAACGGTACAGAAGTGGAAGCCCGCATCCCAGGTGGCTTCAGTAATATTGGAGCAATCAAGTAATAATAATTTTAACAAATTTAACATGTTGATATGTTATTAATACATTTTTGAGTAATCGATGATTCCTAAGGCCCTCGAAATGAGGGTCTTTTTTCTTTAGTTTATAAATATTTCCTTGGGCAGCCAATTACAGACATTTTAAAACACCAATAAAACAAAGATCGTTAATAAAATCAATGAGCGATGAGAATAATTAAACCAACTGTCCCGGGTTAGTTTTATTTGTCAATTTAAAAATAAAGGATTGTTGCTATCTTTGCCGTAAATTACTAAGGGACACTTTATCATGGGAGGGAAAATTTTTTATGATATTAACCACTACTCCATCGGTGGAAGGAAAAAGCATTGCCGATTATCTAGGTATCGTATGCGGTGAAGCCATTATGGGTGCCAATGTTTTTCGCGATGTGTTCGCCGCCATTACCGATATTGTCGGCGGTAGATCGGGAGCCTATGAAGCAAAACTTGCCCAGGCCAGGGAAATCGCCCTGGATGAAATGGCTGCCAAAGCACAGCGCGCCGGTGCCAACGCAGTGGTAGGTGTAGATATTGATTATGAAGTTATTCGGGATGGCATGCTGATGGTAACGGCCAGCGGCACCGCGGTAAGGCTAACCTCGTAGGCCGAATTGTTGATACAAGGTATCGTTAGCCTGCACATGCTAAAACAGTGGACAAACCCTTCGCTCTACCATAAAATATTTTTAAGGTCAAAAGAAGGAGAGATTACCCTATGGTCCCAACGAGCACAGTAAGCACAGTCAAAAAATATCAAAGGGGCAATATCACTGCCGCTTTCGGTGTGGACCTGTTTATCCACGGCTCAACCGCCATACCTAATTTGTTGTTGAAGCTATATAAACAAATGGGCATTACAGATACTGAAATGATGCTGCTTATCCAATTATTTAGGCTTTTTATAGAAGATAATAATTACTTGCCAACAACAGAGTTGCTTTATGAGCATCTATCCGGAGATGGAGAGCAGATAAACCGGGATCTGGAAAGTTTAATCAATAACGGCATCCTTAAAATAACCGAGTTCTACGATGCTGAAAGAGAGCTAATCATCAAAGGATATGATTTTGAACCTTTATTTGAAAAATTGTCTGAGGTCTGGGCCTGTGCCAGGGTGAAACAGCACGAGGCAATCAAAAATATAATGGAAAACAAATCCTCAAATTCCATAAATTTATACAAGAGTTTTGAAAAAGAATTTGGCCGGTTGCTTTCACCCATGGAAATTGAACAAATTGATACATGGTCGCAAAAAATGCCCCCGTTGATGGTGCTAGAAGCACTGCGCCGGGCCGTTATGCTGGGTAAACATAATTTTAAGTATATAGATAGTATCTTGTTGGAATGGGAAAAGAACAATTTAAATACCCCGGAAAAGGTAAAAGATTATGACCGGCAATTCAAAATGAAACATACCGAGCAAAAAAGAAAATCAAATAACGGCAAGCGTAAAGTTGATCAAAAAAATGATCAAAAGGATAACCAGAATACTAAAAAGAGTATCATCCAATCACTTTATATGAGTTAAAGGGGTTTGTGGCTTTGACTTATTTATGTAATAAATGCGCCGACAGAGGGCTGGTCATTCATGATGGCGTAGCTATGCCTTGTACATGTGTAAAGCAACGGACCATCAACAATAAAATAAAGGCCGCACAAATCCCACCCATGATGACTAATTTTACATTTAATCGTTTTAACTTGGAATTTTACTCCCGCACCCAAATTGATCCTGTTAAAAATACTTCTCATTGCAATGCTGCAGCGGTTACTTTAAAGGCAGCCAGGGATTTTGCCAAAAACTACCTAGACAATCCACATACCGATGGATTGCTGTTAACCGGCCCGGTGGGCAGCGGCAAAACTTTTTTAGCCTGCTGTATAGCCAATGCCCTTTTGGCTCAGGGTAAAACGCTGCTATTTATAGTAGTGCCTGATCTGCTGGACCAGATCAAGGCAACCTACGATGCCAAAAATCAAAATGCCGTCACTGAGTCGGAGCTGCTGGATACCGCCCGGGAAGTGCCACTGCTGATATTGGATGACCTGGGTGCCCATAACTACACTGACTGGACAAGGAATAAAATATTTTCCATCATCAATCACCGGCTTAATTACCTTTTACCCACTATTATCACCACCAATATCAATCTGGAGGACCTGGAACAATTCCTGGGTGAAAGGACAACCTCACGTATTATTCAGATGTGCCGTCCTTATCGTCTACTGGTGGATGTGGATATACGCGTGCAAATGATCAGTCAGAGCAGGTAGTTTAGCCACTGATATTGTGCTGGCAAAACTGGCTGTAAAAAATGCACATAATTGAGCCGCAAACATAACAGGCATACTACCCGGGCCAAACCCGGTTCCATTATTTTTAATACAGCTTGCACACAAAGGCTCTTTATCAATTAATGAAAGAAGACCCGTTCTTTTCATGCGGAGCGGGTTTATTTGTGAAAAGAAAATATGAAGAGGAAAGCCTGCCGGCTTCACCGGGCCAGGCAGGCTGTCAAGGAGAAACAGCATGACCGGTAATCAAAAGCTCAAATCAGGGATCAGCACAGGGGCCTGTGCAGCCGCAGCAGCAAAAGCAGCCGCATTAGCCTTGTTTAAAAATAAATACCATAATCAATTAACGGTTACCAACCCACAGGGCAGAAAAATAACGGTGCCCATCAATCGTTATATCAAAATACCAGACGGCCAGGGGGCAGTGGTTATCAAGGATGGCGGAGATGACCCCGACGTTACCCATGGTTTGGAAATAATCGCTTCAATTAGCAGAACCCATGACGGAACCATCACTATCCAGGGCGGGGAAGGTGTGGGTACGGTTACCAAACCTGGTTTACAAGTTGCGGTAGGTCAGAGCGCCATCAACCCCGTACCCCTGTGGATGATTAACAACGCCCTGGCCGAGGTTATCCCCCCCGATACGGGATGTACGGTCACTATTAGCGTACCGGGCGGCGAAGCAGTGGCCCGGCGCACCCTGAACCCACGGCTGGGTATTGTGGGCGGTATTTCCATTTTAGGCACCACTGGCATCGTTCGCCCCATGTCCGAAGAGGCTTTTAAAAATTCTCTTCTTCCCTTGATTGATATGGCGGTAGCCCACGGGTATGATCAGGTGGTGCTTACCCCCGGACGCATGGGGGTAAGATGGGCCACCAATCAGGGATTGCCGGAAAAGGCAGTGGTGGAAATGAGCAATTTTGTAGGCTTTATGTTGGAGGGCTGTGTGGCCAGGGGAATTAAAAAAGTTCTGCTGTGGGGGCACCACGGCAAGCTAATTAAAATAGCCGCAGGGATTTTTCACACCCATAGCAAAGTGGCAGACGCCCGGCAGGAAACCCTGGCTGCGCTGGCCGCGTCACTGGGTGCCGGGCCAGCTATCGTGTCAAATGTTCTGGCCTGCACCACCACCGAAGCCATTGTAGATATTTTAACCCAAGAGAGACTAACCAAAGTACTTGATCTAGCCGCCCAGCGGGCTAGCGCCAGAGCCGCGATCCATGTTCAGGGGAAGCTTGTTGTAGGTACGGCACTTTTAAACATGAAGGGTGAAGTACTGGCTGCCGACCGGCCGGCCCGGGTTATTGGGAGGGAACTGGGATGGCACATATCACTGTAGCGGGTGTGGGGCCGGGCAGCGAAAAATACCTGACCCGAGCCTGTATTGAAGCAGCCGAACAAGCTGATATACTGGTGGGCGGCAGGCGACAGCTGGCGCTGTTCAGCCACTTAACCTCAGAAAAATACGTTATCACAGCGGCTATGGACAAGCTGATTGACTACCTGGCCGATAATGCCCGGGCCGGAAAAAAAATTGTCGTACTGGCCTCTGGGGACCCAGGCTTTTACGGTATACAGTCTACTTTACAGAACCGCCTGCCCGGTTTCACCATCAATGTACTGCCGGGGGTCTCTTCAATACAGCTGGCCTGCGCCAGGCTGGGTCTGCCCTGGCACGACGTTTTTTTAACCAGCTGCCACGGTAGGGATTACGGGCACCTGGCCAGGGCAGTTAAAGATCACCACAAAGTGATTACCCTTACAGACCCGCGTCACAACCCTGCTGAGCTGGCCAGGATCTTATTAAATAAAGGGGTAACTGCCAGAAAAGTATATGTGGCCTGCAACTTATCCTACCCAGATGAACTGATCACAGCCACCACTCTGGAGCAGCTGGCAGCCGTTCCAAAATGGCGGGAAAATAATTGCGTGATGGTGATTATTAATGAATAACCAATGGTCTTTTACTACCCCTGGTATCCCGGATGATTTATTTACACGCAACGAAGTGCCCATGACCAAAGAGGAAATTAGAGTGCTGACTCTGGCCAAAGCTAGACTGGCCCCGGGGCAAATTGTGTGGGACATCGGTTCAGGCACTGGTTCACTATCCGTTGAGGCAGCCCTGTTGGTGCCCGGGGGAACAGTGTATTCGGTGGAAAGAAATCCTAGCGGGCTGGAAATGACGTTGTGCAATACCGAACAGTTCTCGATAAAAAACGTGGTTATAGTGCCGGGTGAGGCACCAAAAGTACTAGGGCATTTACCTGCCCCCCACCGGGTGTTGGTTGGAGGCAGCGGTGGAAAACTGCCCCAAATATTACAAGCAGTCCGTGACAGACTGCATCCCGGAGGCAGGTTGGTAATCAATGCCGTAACAGTAGAAACATTTAACCTGTGCAGCAAGCTGCTTGAAGGTTGGTGCCGGGAAGTTATACAAGTCAATATATCCCGGGCTGTGCCCACCGGTAAAGTCCACCTGTGGCGTGCCCTTAACCCGGTTTACATATTTACCGCGGAAAAAGACAGGGAGGAAGTGTAATTAACATTGGCTGGTAAATTTTATGGCATCGGGGTGGGTCCCGGCGATCCGGAGCTGCTCACCATAAAAGCCCACAGGGTTTTATCGGCAGTGGATGTACTATGTGTGCCCAAATCGAAAATGGAGAAGGACAGCCTGGCTTTATCTGTTGTCCAGATGGCCGTACCTAAGGAATACACGTTTTTGGAGTTGCAGTTTCCCATGTCCAAAGACCAGGTACTGCTGGAACAAAGCTGGCAACAAGCCGGCCAGCAAGTTGCCAGGGAGCTGATCACCGGGCGAAATGTGGCTTTTATCACCATAGGAGATCCCACCCTATACAGTACCTACGGCTATCTATTACGTTACTTGAGGGCCAACCACCCGGATTTAATCACCGAAACCGTTCCCGGAGTTTCTTCCATCACAGCCTGTCCGGCCTATATACAGGAACCGCTGGTGGAAGGTGACGAAAAGCTGGCGGTCATCCCGGCTACCTATAATTTGGATGATTTAAAACAAATTCTGGATATCTTCGACACCGTGGTGTTAATGAAGGTTAACCGGCGGTTGGGAGAGCTTATGGAGTATCTTAAACACACTGGAAATTTTGATACGTACTTTGTACATCGCTGTGGTTATCAGGATCAATTTGCTACAAACCAACCCGAAACCCTGCTGAATCAAAAACTGCATTACATGTCACTGATGATTGTTAAAAAGCGGAGGGAAAGCCGATGATTTATTTTGTTGGTGCCGGCCCGGGCGACCCGGACCTTATTACCGTTAAAGGAGCCCGGTTACTGGCCCAAGCCCAGGTAGTTGTTTACGCGGGCTCACTGGTGAATAAGGAACTGCTAAGCAGATGCGCCCCCGGTACTAAAATATATAACAGCGCTAACATGACGCTGCAACAAATTATCGATGTAATGATTAAAGCCCACCAGGCCGGGCAAGAGGTGGTTCGCCTGCATACCGGTGACCCATCCCTTTACGGTGCCATCCAGGAACAAATGGATGAACTGCGAAAGGCTGACGTGCCTTTTGCTGTAATTCCCGGTGTAAGCTCATTTGTGGCGGCCGCTGCGGCCATTCCCCACGAACTTACTTTGCCAGGTGTAACCCAGACCGTGATACTAACCAGGTATAAGGGACGTACGGCAGTGCCCGTGGCCGAATCCATGACCGGTCTGGCTGCCCACCAGGCCACAATGTGCATTTTTTTAAGCGTTCATCTAATAGATCAATTAGCTAAAGATTTACTGGCTGGAGGCTACCCGTTAGATACACCTGTGTTGGTAGTTGAGAAGGCTACCTGGCCTGATGAGCAAATCATCTCGGGTACCCTGGACGATATTACGGCCCGGGTGAAGCAGGCAGGCATCACCCGCACAGCCATGATCTTGGTGGGAGCATCATTTAAAGCAGATTACACCCCGTCCCGGCTTTATGATGGCAACTTTAATCATGGTTTCCGAGAGGGCGGCCAGTGAGCACCGCCATAATCTGCCTGACCGCCCGGGGTTACCAATTAGGCCAAAGAATTAAAAATGAAATAAACGCTGTTAACCCCAACAGCACAGTGTTGTACGCTCCAGATCGAGATTATGTCGACCCGGCGGACGCCCTGATATTTAATGAGCTTGCCCCGGTGGTACAGTCCGTTTTCAACCGCAACCGTCAACTAATTTTTATTATGGCACTGGGCATCGTGGTGCGCATGCTGGCCGGGCATATTCGTGATAAAACCACCGACCCGGCCGTGGTGGTACTGGATGAAGCGGGCCAGCACGTTATTAGCGTGCTGGCAGGGCACCTGGGGGGAGCCAACCAGCTGGCCCGGCAGATAGCAAGGATTATCGGCGCCCGGCCCGTGATCACCACCGCCACTGATGTACACGGTTTGCCGGCGATAGACGACCTGGCCAGGGAATATAATATGGCCATTGACCCTTTGACAGCAGTACGCCGGGTTAACAGCGCCATCGTTAACGGTAGAAAGGTACATATCTACACTGATATCCCTCTACACATTGAGACAGGCAGTCAATTAAAAATATATTCAACCAGAGATTATCCGAAACCGGGCAGCCAGGTCGCCTATCATGTGGTAATCACCAACCGCTGTCTGGACGAACCCCTGGCCAATACTATGTTTTTACGACCCCGCAACTTGGTGGCAGGGGTGGGCTGCCGCTCAGGCACGCCGGGGGAGAAGATACGAGCAGCCATCCAGAACGCCCTGGCCGGCTGCCGCCGATCTTTATTAAGTCTGCGGGCCCTGGCCACCATTGAGCAAAAAGCCGGTGAACCAGGCCTACAGCAAGTAGCCGCCGAACTGAAACTGCCGTTGGCTTGCTTTTCCCGGGAACAAATCAATACACTAATGCTCAACCCAAGCCAAGCGCTACAGCGTTCGGATTTTGTACAAAAAAACATGGGGGTGCCCGGAGTTAGTGAACCGGTGGCCCTACTGGCAACAAGAAAGGGTGAATTAATATTAGCCAAGCAAAAATATCAGGGCATCACGGTGGCACTGGCGGAGGATCGCTGCTGATAATCGGCACAGGGCCGGGAGCAGCTGCCGATATAAGCGCCCGGGCTCTGGAGGCCTTGCAATCCGCCGACGTCATTGTGGGCTATAAAACATATATCGATTTAATTCAAGACATTATTCAAGAAAAGCAAGTAATCAGCACCGCCATGACCAGGGAAAAGGAACGCTGCGAGGCAGCTATAGAACAAGCCGCCGCCGGTTACCGGGTAGCCGTGGTCAGCAGCGGCGACCCCGGCGTATACGGCATGGCGGGACTAATACTGGAATTACTTGAAAGCACTGGCCAATTAAAAACCATACCAGTGCAAATCATACCCGGCATTACTTCAGCCACCGCGTCTGCTGCCCGGCTAGGCGCACCGCTGATGCACGATTTTGCAGTCATCAGCCTCAGTGATTTGTTAACTCCCTGGGAAACCATTGAAAAGAGACTTGAAGCCGCAGCTATGGCGGACTTTGTCATTGTATTATATAACCCTGCTAGTAAAAAAAGGGACTGGCAAATTAAAAAGGCTCGGGAAATATGCCTGCAGCATAAAACTCCGACTACCCCGGTGGGCATAGTAAAAAATGCCGCACGGGAAGACGAAGAAATATATATTACAGATTTGTCCGGCATGCTGGATTACCCCATAGACATGCTCACCACCGTCATTGTGGGTAATTGTTCCACCAGGCGGATCGGCGAATTCATTATCACTCCCCGGGGCTATGCCCTATGATTTTAGTGCTGGGAGGCACATCGGAAAGCCGCCAGCTAGTCACCAGGCTGGCCGGGCCTGGCCAACCACTTATTGTCTGCACAGCCACTCCTTACGGGGGCGACTTACTTAAAGAATGCAGAGGTAATGCACAAATTATTACAGGCCGGTTAAACGAAGATGAACTGGCTGGACTAATGGTTGCCCAAAATATAACAGTACTTATTGATATGACGCATCCCTTTGCTGAGCTGGCCACAGCCACAGCCCAGAGGGCCTGTGCCCGCTCCGGTGTTTTATACTTGCGCTTTGAGAGACCCTCATTACCGCTTCCCGATCACCCGCTGGTGGTTCAGGTAAACACCTATCAAGCTGCGGCCCGCCGGGCGGTTGAGCTGGCCAGCCAAACTGTTTTTATTACCACCGGCACCAAAACATTGCCTTTGTTCGCCGGCGCAGCTCATGCCGCCGGCTTGCGGGCGGTGGCCCGCATATTACCTGACCCGGCTGGTCTACGCCTCTGTCTCGATTTAGGCATAGCTCCGGAAGATATCGTAGCCATGCAAGGACCGTTTTCAGTTGATATGAATAAGGCACTATTAACTCATTACAAAGCCAGCGTGTTAGTAACTAAAGAAAGCGGTCCGGCCGGTGGCTCTGACACTAAAATAAAAGCTGCTTTGGACCTTTCCATACCAGTGGTGGTTATAAAACGACCTCCGGCCCCGGCAGGAGCCATAAGTGATCTGGATGAACTAATTAACCAAATAAAAATAACTATGAGACAATAAGAGTACTTATCAATGAAAAAGTTACTTTTATAATATAATGAAAGGACGGGAGGCTTTTTGAAAACAGGAGTTATCATATTAAGTCACGGTAGCCGTCTGCCTGAAGCCCAGGCTACTTTACAGAAAATAACGACTATGATTGAAGCGGGTGCAACAAAAGATTTTTTAATAGAAGGCGCGGCACTGCAATTTAACCAGCCGGATCTGCCCACAGCCATTGCCCGGATTGTGGAACGTGGAGCTGAGCGACTAGTTGTTGTACCTCTTTTTCTTTACCTTGGACTACACATGCAGAGAGATATTCCAGAGATATTAGAGGAACAAAGAAAACTCTACCCTGACATCAGTATATCTATGATCGAACATATTGGGACAGACCCCCGGCTGCTGGATATCATCCTGGACAGGGTCAGGGGGGCGGCAGTTTGAAATTTACAGTTGATCCCGGAGCCATTGAGCAGGAAAGTATGGCTATTATTGAAAAAAATGTTCCCTCCCTGGCCCTGCTGCCAGCCAGGGAACAGTCCATTGTTAAAAGAATTATCCATACCACCGGGGATTTTAACATCGCTCCTCTGGTGAAAATACACCCGCAGGCCGTGGAACGCGGCCTGGCTGCGATTCACCGGGGCTGTACTATTTTCACCGATGTCAATATGGTACTGGCCGGGCTGAATAATAAAAAATTAACTGAGTTTGGCGTTCAAGCAATTTGTCGCATCGCCGACCCGTCCGTTGCAGCAGAAGCTACGCGCACAGGCCAAACCCGGGCTATGGTGACCATGCGCCAGGCCGGTGCACTGCAGGGAGATATTGTGGTAATTGGCAATGCACCCACTGCCCTGTTCACCCTTTGCGCCATGATTGAACAAGGGGAGG
The DNA here is from genome assembly GCF_000233715.2 of Desulfoscipio gibsoniae DSM 7213. Classification (GTDB taxonomy): domain Bacteria; phylum Bacillota; class Desulfotomaculia; order Desulfotomaculales; family Desulfallaceae; genus Sporotomaculum; species Sporotomaculum gibsoniae. The sequence continues at coordinate 2,064,552 of NC_021184.1, read as the reverse complement.
CCGACCCTGCCCTGGTTATCGGTACCCCTGTGGGCTTTGTGGGTGCCAGCGAATCTAAAGAACTGCTGGTCAGCTTGAATAAAGTGCCCTATATAACCGTGCAGGGCACCAGAGGCGGCAGCACCATCGCCGCTTCCATAGTAAACGCTCTGTTATATATGTAAATACAATTATAAGGAATTCTATCCCACCATAAAAAGGACAGGCTTATCAAAGGCCTGTCCTTTTTTATGGATATATTTACCAGTATAGAATATATATATATTGAGCAAAATATTTGTTGGTCAGAAAGGAGGAAAAGATGAACACTCATTTTTCCAAGCTTGCCGGTATTATATTGTTTGCGCTGTGCCTGGTGATATACAATGCGCATGGTGCACAAGCCGGTGCGGAAAAAGAAGTGGCTGGAGGATCAAACGGCATAACGGTCAAATATACGGTGCAGCCGGGTGATACTCTATCCGAAATAGCCAGGGCATTTGGTGTTGACTTAAATCAATTAATACGCGCTAACAGTCTGGAAACATCGGTAATAAGGCCTTATCAGGTTTTAACCATTCCTTCAGGGGAAAAGGCCGACTCGGACAATATCAGCCGGGGTGATATTTCCAGGGAAGACTTGCTGCTTTTGGCCCGGGCTATTCATGCCGAAGCCAGGGGTGAAAGCTTTGAAGGCCAGGTGGCGGTTGGGGCGGTGATTTTAAACCGCCTGCATAGCCCGCACTTCCCCGATAGCGTCAGGGAAGTGGTTTTCCAGCGCAGTAAAAACCTGTATCAGTTCACTCCTGTTTCTGATGGTACCATTAATCTAAGCCCTGACGAGACGGCCATTAAAGCTGCCACAAAGGCACTGGAAGGTTATGATCCAACCAATGGTGCACTGTTTTTCTATAATCCCAGCATTGCATCTGATCGTTGGATCAGGTCTTTACCCGTGCTAACAAAAATAGGCAGCCATGTTTTTGCTACTAAAACATAAAAAATAAAGGCACGCTCTAAACCATTTTTAGTAAATGGTTTAGAGATGCCTTTTTTATTATAAATCAAAATACTTTGTTAGCGTCACCACGTTAGCCTAACTCCCCAACTTGAATGTCCGCTACAGTCACGTTGATGTACTTCACAGTTAATCCGGTCATATTTTCCAACTGCTGTTTAACCACCCTTTGTACTTCCCTGCTAAGTTCATCCAGCTTAAAGTTTAAATTCGCCACCACGAACAGTTCTATGGTCACACCTTGTCCTTCCCTGATGATATGGGCGTGTTTTACCCCCACCACACCCGGAATTGCTGTGGCCGCATAACTGGCGATGGAGCCCAAGGCCCCCTGAGATATGGTAAATTTACCATACAATGTGAAGGTGGGTCTAACCACCGACTGCTCCGTCCAACTACGCCGCCCCCTTAGCCCTTTACGGCGCATAAAAACCTGTAATGGATCAATAATACTTTCAGGAAAACTTTTTTTTACTTCTATAATAGGTGCAGGAATGACATGTTTGCTGTGTTGGGTGCGCATAACACGTGCTTTCCTTATCTCCTTAGCCGAGGCGATTTGGTCGATATGGATGTACTCTTTAATATTGGGCAGATTCAATCCTGCAGCAATCCTTTCCGTCATACCCCTTGATGTCCCTAAAATTAAAATCTTTTCCGGAGCCTGCATGGCAATAGCTTCACCGGCGACTCTCCGGTGCTCTGCATCAATAAAAAGGGCTGTTTTAATGGCCCCAATCCGGGTTGGTTGTTTTTTGGCCGACACACCGGCAATTATTCTATCTCCTTTAATAATTAATCCGTCATCTATGATAACTTCGCAACCTAAGTAACCGGCCAGCATCACGGCCCGGTGGCTTTTACCCGTACCGCTGGGACCCACCAGTGCATACACTTCCAACAAAATCCCTCATTCCTCAGTTTTAAATTGCTATCGATGGATAAAAACTATATACTTTTGATAATGGCTTTATCCTGGCAGTATAAGTACCGCTAACATTATTATATATTATCAATATGTAATAATTACATACCTGGGCTATATTATTTCAGGGGAATGGGGATAAGCATGGGCACATTATTCATAGGAATATTACAAAATGAATTTAACTTAACCAGGGAAGATACTCAATTACTGCAAAAAACCATGCGAGAACTTAACCGTGCTGAGCGCCGTTACTATTACCAGCATTTAAAAACCCAAGAGAAAAAATTTGTCCATTATTTAAAGGACTATTATCAATCCCTTGGGCCCGATGGTCAAAAGCGATGGTTGGACACAGTAGTGCAAAGCATGCTGGACCGGGGCGGCGACCCGGATATCAGTGATGCATTGATGATGAAAGTCATCGGCCATTTGACGGTGTACAATCATCTCCGGGCTAAATCCGAAAGCGATGGTGTAAAACTAAAAATGCTGGTCAATTTCGGCGGGCTGGGCACCGTTATCATGCTGGTCGGTGCCATAACGGCGCTGGTATTGTATTTGATGGCACGTTAAAAAAATCAATTAAGAACAGGGAGTTGTTTCTTTTGTGTCATGAATTAACAGCACACACCGCGGCAATCAAGAACTTTTTGGATACAGACCCGGAAGAAATGATTTTAAGAAGCGGGGCAAGTTATTCAAAGAATAGGGAAGGCATTAACATTGAATATTTTGGCCGGACTTATACCGTTTCCTTAAAGGACGGGGTGGTAATGGCGGGAAACAATAAAAATGCAGCCCCCAAAGATGCCACTCTGATATTGCAGTATCTCAAACAAAGCAGCGGGTTGCCACCCAGGGGCAAATGGATTTCTTTTTTAGAATTGCCCCAGGGCATTCACCATCATGTACCATTTTTAAAAGATGCTTGTCAACCAATTAGTGAAGCACTAAGCAATAATCCGGTTTTATTCATGCAGCGTGCTGCCCGGCTTGACGGCCAGCCCATTAAAATGGGCGATGCTGGTGCTCAGATATCCGCTTTTCCTAAACTACCCCTGGCTGTTGCCATATGGCAGGGAGACGATGAATTTCCAGCCAAAGCCAATATTTTATTTGACAGCATCGCCCCCCACCACCTGACCACGGCAGCCCTGTGGGTACTGGGCTGTGAATTGGCCCAGAAAATGATTAATCCATAAGTGATCGAATAAGCCTTTTTGCAAAAAAAAAGCCGGCTAAAGTCCGGCTTTTAAGTAATTCTATAGATCCAGTTGGTCCCGTTATTATTATCCCAGTTATGGGCATCATCCCTGAAACAAAAATTAAATTGTTTTCCCTTTACATCAACGGTATGTTCCCAGCCTTCGCTGGTTTTTTCCATAAGATAATCTTTGGAATCAACCCATTCCTCAACTTCGCCAATACCGGCATGCATCCAAACCTGATTGGCCCCGTTCTTATTTAACATGCCGCTATACCTGATGCGTATTTCTTTACCATCCTGCTTCAGCGGTTTAACCTGAACCCCCTGGATGGGCGAGGAAAAGGTAAAAGGGCTTAATGTACTCATATGCCACCTCCTTTTTTCTTTTCATGATATAGTTTAAACAAAAAAAATCTATTTATTAGTTTTTAATTTGTCATTAATTCTCAAGGTATGAATAAAACATTTCCAAGTTACATGAAAGATCTAACTCGGGGCAAGTTAAACGCGCAGGGGATATAAAAAAAATGAACTCCCTCTTTAAAAGAAGGAGTTTACCTGTGGTCGGGGCGACAGGACTTGAACCTGCGGCCTTACGGTCCCGAACCGTACGCGCTACCAAACTGCGCTACGCCCCGAAGTAATAATTTTTCCGACAAACACTATAATAACTTAACTTGGCCTGATTGTCAATGATGATTTAGACAGAAGACCAGTTCAAGAATTTATTATTTTCACTGATAAATATTAATGCTATAATGTGTACAAGCTGATTATTTTTGTATTACATGGAGGAGGGGAATTATTTGAAGCTTTTAATCATGGGGCCTCCGGGTGCCGGTAAAGGTACCCAGGCCGAAGTGCTGGTCAAGGAATTAAATATTACCCATATTTCTACTGGTGACATGTTCAGGGCCGCTATTAAAGAAGGTACTGACATGGGCAAAAAAGCCAAGGAATACATGGATAAGGGTGCCCTGGTACCCGATGAGGTAGTGGTAGGCATGGTCAAGGACCGCCTTTTAAAACCAGACTGTGCCGAAGGTTTCTTGCTGGATGGTTTTCCCCGCACCCTCGAGCAGGCCAAGGCATTAGACGCCACCCTGCAGGAGATGGGCATCAAACTGGACGGTGTAGTGAACATCGCAGTGCCACGGGAAAAACTGATGGCCCGTTTGACCGGCCGCCGTGTATGCCGCGGCTGTGGAGCCAGCTACCATGTGCTGTTTAACAAGCCCGCAGTGGAAGGCAAGTGCAACAGCTGCGGTGGCGAGTTATACCAGCGCAGTGACGACAACGAGGAAGCGGTAGGCAATCGCCTGGATGTATACGAAGCCCAAACCCAGCCGCTAATTGATTATTACGCGGCCCAGGGATTGCTGCTGAATATCAATGGCGATCAGGATATTAAAAAGGTTCTCGAGGATATCCTGGCAAGTTTAAAGAAATAATAATCTCTAGCCCCCGGTTTATAAACCGGGGGTTATTAAATTAAACAGTACTGGGCGTGATGAAATGAATCAATACAGCGGTTTATCTTACATATATGATTACCTGGTAGCCGGAGTGGATTTTGAGGGTTGGATTGATTACGTTGAAGCATTGCTGAACCGTTTTCAGCTGCACACCGACAGTGTTGCGGATCTTGCCTGTGGCACAGGCAATACCGTGATTCCCTTTGCCCGGCGCGGCTATAAAGCCACCGGCATCGACCTGGCCGGAGAAATGCTGAACCTGGCCAGATCCAAAGCAGCAGCTAAAAAACTGTCTATTAATTTTTTAGAGCAAGACATGCGCACTTTCAAGCTGCCGGGAAAGGTAGGTCTGGTAACCTGTTTCCACGATGGCTTAAATTATTTGCTTGATATTATGGATATTAAAAAGACGTTCCAACAAGTACACCGGCAATTAAACGATAAAGGTGCTTTTATTTTTGACCTCAATGCTGTTCACTGGCTGTCCAAAGCGGATAACAGCATTACCATGATAGATGACCAGGATATGACTTTAATTTGGGAAACAAGTTACGATAGTAACCAAAGTACCTGGCAAATCAAGCTAACCGGCTTTGTAAGGGAAGGTGATATATACCGGAAATTCACAGAATACCACCGGGAAAAGGCCTACCATCCTGAGGAAATTACTGCCTGCCTGAGAGATGCGGGATTCACTTTGCTGGGCAGCTTCAACGCTTTCACCTTTGAACCCATCCAGTACAACAGTATCCGCCATTTTTACGTAGCACAAAAAAGTGACTGACCGGTAATGTCCCTTCATACCCACTGAGTTAACTTAATACAAGCAGTGGTTTTTCTATTTAACGCGGGTGTCTATCCGCTTTTTTTATGCTTTTACAATGGTCGTGCCAGGTCGGGATACGTACCACAGCCGGCTGCATCATTGACAATGCTGCGAACAATATTGTAAAATTAAGATATTATACTTAAATAATTTTCCATGGGGGTTATAAAATGCATATATATGATGTAACCATTATTGGGGGAGGTCCGGCGGGACTGGCCGCGGGAATATATTCGTCCCGTGCGGCCTTAAAAACATTGCTCTTGGAAAAGGGCATGCCCGGCGGCCTGGCCGCCAGCACTGAATTTATTGAAAACTACCCGGGATTTGCTGAAGGCGTGGGCGGACCGGAATTAATGATGCAGATGGATGCCCAAGCGCGCAGGTTCGGCATGGAGGTGCAATCGGCCAACGCTGAAACCATTGAAGCAGGGGAAGATTATTTTACCATTAAAACCGACGATGGAGCCATCCTCACAAAAACCATTATCCTGGCCACAGGCGCCCAGCCGCAAAAGCTAAAAACTCCCGGCGAAGAAGAGTTCCACGGGCGAGGCGTTTCCTATTGCGCTACCTGTGACGGAGCTTTCTTTAGGGATAAGGAAGTTGCCGTGATTGGTGGTGGGGACTCAGCAGTGGAGGAAGCTATTTATTTAACTAAATTTGCCAGCAAGGTGCACATAATTCACCGCCGGGGTGAATTGAGAGCAACGAAGGTTCTTCAGCAGCGGGCCATGGACAATGAAAAAATTGTTATGCACTGGCATAGCGTAGTGGAAAAGATTTCAGGTGAAGCAACTGTTAAGGAAATCATCATTAAGGATGTGCGCAGCGGGGAAACCAAACCACTGGCCGTGGATGGAATTTTTATTTATGTAGGCACCCGGCCGGTATCCGATTTAGTGGCTGGGTTAATTAATCTGGACCAGCGCGGCTATATCATCGCTGATGAAAATATGCACACCTCCCGGCCGGGTATTTTTGCAGCCGGTGACGTTAGACAAAAAATACTCCGCCAGGTAGTCACCGCTGTGGCTGATGGTGCCATAGCGGCTGTGTCAGCGGAAAAATATATCGAAGAAACACAAAAAAAATAGCTGTATCCAATGATACAGCGGAGAAAGGGAGAGGAGATTAGGTTATTAACATATTAATGTTTTGGATAAGTCTATTTTATTTTTAAATTATAATAAGGTAAATGATTATTGCTTAAATGGTATAATTTAAGGTGCAAACGGAAAAATGAACTATAAATCGGTATTACCCGGCCCTCCCAGGTTCTGGGAGGCCTTTTATTTGTAAATATCGATAATTCAAACAGGATTTCAACCTTTGGCCGGAGAAAACTGCACTATATACATATGCAGCGCAATTCAAGGAGGTGCACTCAAGTGCAAGACTTAATAGATAGATTCATTGCCGGAGAAACCCGGGCATTGGCCCGCCTTATATCGCTGCTGGAAAATGAGGACGATAAGCACGAACAAATTTTAAAGGAACTCTTTAAACGCACCGGCCAAGCTTATGTAATCGGTTTCACCGGGTCACCGGGAGCAGGTAAAAGTTCACTGGTGGACCAAGTGGTCAAGCAGCTGCGCAAGGCAGGTAATACAGTGGGCATTATCGCCGTCGACCCCACCAGCCCCTTTACTGGGGGTGCATTGCTGGGTGATCGCATCAGAATGCAGCAGCATGCGCTTGATAAAGGTGTTTTTATCCGAAGTATGGGTACGAGAGGCAGCCTCGGTGGGTTGGCTAAAACCACCAAGGACGTTGTAAAAGCCATGGATGCCTTCGGCTTTGACCGGGTTATTATAGAAACAGTGGGTGTGGGACAGGCCGAACTGGATATCATGCATGTGGCTGATAGTACAGTTGTGGTTTTAACTCCCGGGGCAGGGGATGCCATCCAAACTATCAAAGCAGGGATTATGGAAATTGCCGATGTGTTTGCCGTAAATAAAAGTGATCTGCCAGGCGCGGATAAAATCGCTACTGAAGTAGAAATTATGCTCGATCAACGGCGGGACGGAACCAGCTGGCGGCCACCGGTACAATTATGTTCCAGCCTGACCGGCGCGGGCATTACTGAACTGGTGCAAGCTATTGAAGGTCACCGACAGCACCAATTGCACAGCACAACCAATTCACTGAAGCACAGGCGCCAAAAGCGCGTGCGCTCAGAAACCCTTGATATAGTCAATTACAAATGGCAGCAAAAGGTTTTTAAACAAATGCGTTTACCCGGCCTGGTCAATGAATTACTTGACCGGGTGGAACAAAAGGAATTAGATTATTATACAGCGGCATATGCCATTTTAGAATATGTAGCAGCCAACCAGGTCGAGGGCGAGGATGAGAGCAGATCCATGCCCACCTTATCGAACCGGAACGTGGAAGTTATTTTTAACCATTTGCAACAGCTGGTGGATCAATTGCAGAAAACTGAAAAATTTGACTTACCAGACCAGAATTATCAGGTTTACTTACATGGGGAAATATATGGTATTAGTCTGGCACTGCGCCAGCTTTACCCTGGACCCGGCAACTGGGGGGAAAAGGCAGGTCTGCTGATTAGGCCGGTACTCACTGAACATCAGTGTGACTGTCAAGAAAAACCGAATGACCAGTAATGATTATCACCACCGCCGTATGGCGGTGGTATCATTTTTATAGCTCGGCAGCGGTTATTATCTCATCGGGAATATAAATATCCTTAAACAATGCAGCTTGATTACCTTCAACTAACCGGCCCCACCGCACATAAACAGACCGGTTGTGCATGTTTTTTATACCATCGGTGTACAACAGCACCGGTAGATTATCATCTTTAGACAACCGCATCAATTCAGGGTGTACTGCCCATTCATCTAGCCGGGAAGCCCCATCAGTTAATCCATCTGCTACATATAAACATAATACCCGCTGCAGGAGTGCTGCGTCTCCACCGTCCCCTGCATTTTGTGATGCACCAGGAAAGTGCCTGGCGCAGTAAAATATATCACCTAAATCATTTTGCGGATGTGCGTCAGCACATATAATAGCTGCTTTACTTACCCCACTCTCAACCATAAATACGCCCAAGCCAGGCAGGACATCGCAGCCTTGAATAGACCCTACTACCTGCCGTTTGATAAAATCAATGCGATACCCTTTTCGGGCATAACCGGATGCAATGCCCAGTTCGTGCATAACTCTCAGCGAAAGTTTGGTCTCTTTTAGCTCATCAATCTTGTTTGATAAACCAGCGTTTAAATATAATGGCTCAAGGTCACCGGCCATAGCGGCGACGGCTAATGTGTAAGGTCCAGGCATGCCACCCCCGACAATCTCCCTGTCAATGGTTTCCTCTCTGGCCTTATACCATATTTTAACAACATGGGCAATCCCCAACTCAGTAAAATCAATAAATCTACCAAAACCTCCTTTACCGTTTTGGCCATCTTTCATGGACTTAAGATTTTCCTCGAGCCAATCTTTACCCAGTATTGATTCCAAGTCATCCAGTGCCCTGGCTGGGTTTATTTCTTTATGCCGCATATTATCATCTCCCTAGTTAATGTGACCCGCTCCAGCAGGATAAATCAGGTGTAGCAAGAATACATGTAATGCAAATACAGTTTATTATGGGATGTGAAACATCATTGAACTTTATAGCCTGTGACCTGGAAACCACCGGCCTTGACCCTGTAAATGATAAAATAATTGAAATAGCCATGGTAAAAGTGGTAGACGGACAAATAACGGACACCTTCAGCACACTGGTGAATCCCAAGTGTAAAATACCGCTGAAAATCAAGAGATTAACCGGTATTACGGATGAGCAGCTGGCCGCTAGCCCAACGATGGATCAGGTGACCCCCTTAGTGTTTGATTTTATGGAACAATGCCCGCTACTGGGGCACAATATCAATTTCGACCATTCCTTTTTATCTGCCAAGATAGGTCATTTACCATTTACCCAATGTATAGATACCCTGGAGATGGCCCGTTTAATTATGCCCGCCGTACCCGGCTACAGCCTATCCAATCTGGTACAATCCCTGCAACTGGCACAAAAGCCCCTGCACCGTGCCCTGGATGATGCCCTGGCGGCCACAGCACTGTATTTTGCCCTGCTGGACATGGCCAAAAATCTAAAGCTTGACGTACTGCTGCAACTCCTGCCACTATTACAACATGGTAATTCCCCCCTGGCACCAATCGTGGAATCAATTATAAAAGATAAAATAAAGACCATGCCGGGGGAAAGAATTAAGGGCATACCCATCAAAGAACCGATTTATGCCGGATATAGCGCTAAAGAAGACATCCCCGACATTCATGACCAAACACAATATCAATTGGACTACCTGCTCGGCCCCCGGAGCCCACTTGGGCGACTTATGCCCAACTACCAGTTCCGCAAGGAACAAATAAAAATGGCGGGAGTCGTCGCTGAAACCCTAACTAAACAAAAGATATTATTGGTGGAAGCAGGTACCGGTACAGGCAAGTCCATTGCCTACCTGCTCCCGGCCTTACTCTGGGCTCTGCAGCATGAGCAGCGTGCCATCATTGCCACCAATACCATTAACCTTCAGGAACAAATCTGGCATAAAGATATACCGCTATTAAGAAGCTTGTTGGAGTTACCTTTTCAGGCAGCACTGCTCAAAGGGCGATCCAATTATATCTGTTTACGCCGCTTTATAAATTTCATCACCCATGCGGCCGGCATCACCGCCAGCGAGGCCATGCTGGTGGCCCGCATTCTAGTATGGCTACAACATACAGACAGTGGTGATAAAAGTGAACTCAACCTTTTTGGCCCTGATAATGAAACTTGGATGCAACTGTGCTCCGAAAGTGATACATGCCTTGGTAATGCCTGCCGCTGGTGCAACCAGTACTGTTTCGTAACAAGGGCAAGACGCAATGCGGAAAATGCCCACCTGGTTATTATAAACCATTCACTGCTGTTCGCTGATATTGTCTCTGAAGTAAATATACTGCCGAACCACGGAGCGCTGGTAATGGATGAAGCACATAATATTGAGGAAACGGCAGCCAAACATATGGGCAAAAAGGTTTCTCGGAGCCAAATACTGCAATGGCTAACCATAACGGGCAAAAATATTAAGAAGCTAAATGAATTAGCCCCGCCCCAGGATGGCCGGCGCTGGCTGGAAACCATTAAAAAAGTTGAAGAAACTAGGCACATGCTAATAACAAATATAAACAGTTTTTTTTATTTATTTATTCAAACCATTCATAAATATAATCATAACCAAGGACACTATCAAATTAAAGTACGCTTACACCGGGAAACAGAACTTATGGATGAATTTGAGGCTGAATACCAAAATTTGCTTTACCGAATGCGGGATTTCATAGTAAAATTAAGAAATCTTGCCGACTGGCTGGAAATATGGACAGTGACCAATAACGCCTGGGAGGATAAACTACAGGACATTATTATTAGCATAACCTCCGGCAACGACTACCTGGCTAATCTTGATTTTATACTTAAATCACCAGAGGAGAATTACGTGTGCTGGGTGGAGGCACCTAACTTAAGTGTGCTGGAAAGGGAAAGCTACCAGTGTACTTTGCACGCAACACCAATAGATATTAGCGCCATACTTCATGAAAAATTGTTTAATAAACCTAAAGCCATCATACTTACTTCCGCGACCCTTACGGTTAATAAAAAGTTTGATCATTTTATAAAGCAATGTGGGCTTAACCGGTTGCCTGACAGTGCTATACAGCAAATTATTGCGGATTCACCCTTTAATTATGACCAGCAATGCTTGCTGTGCGTAGCCAGGGATTTTCCTAATATTGGTGAAATTAGTGCCGGAGATTATTTAACAACACTTATCAACACCATTTATGAACTATCCGTAGCCACAGGTGGCCGAACACTGGTGCTTTTTACTTCACACAAACTACTGCGGGACACGTACCATAAAATTAAGCCACTTCTCGACGAAGTTGATATTTGCGTGCTGGGACAAAGTATAGATGGCGGCCGTACCAAGCTGGTTAACGAATTCCATCAAAACCAGCGCAGCGTGTTGTTTGGAGCTTTTAGTTTCTGGGAGGGTATTGACATTCCAGGTGATGCCCTTGTTAATGTAATCATTGTTAAACTGCCCTTTGCACCTCCCGACGACCCGGTACTGGAAGCCCGCAACGAAAGGATAGCCGCCCTCGGGCAAAACAGCTTTTATGGATTAAGCCTGCCCAACGCCGTTATCCGTTTTAAACAAGGATTCGGTAGACTGATTAGAAGTGAGCAGGATCGAGGTGCGGTGGTAGTGTTGGATAAACGCATAATTGAAAAAAGATATGGAAAGATTTTTTTAAATTCATTGCCCGTAAAATCCCATTTGCGAGGCAATATCAATGAAATCACCCAAAAATTGACTGTCTGGCTGGGGTAAACTGTTTAATTTTATATGCACATTAAAGGCATGTCATCAATAATATTAATATAGATAATAAAAACCAGGTGAAGGAGAGTGAAAGTTTTGCGGGTCTATTATGTACGGCTTCCTTCTTTTTTGCGCAGCTGGCTGATGAAATTCATTAAGTGACGAAATTAGGAGCAGGCTATAACCTGCTCCTTTTTAGAATCATATAATCTTTTAAATTATTGTTAACAATAATCAAATTAATCGGTAGACCGGCCGGGCATTTAACCTCTTTAGTCTGACGTTCAATCTTTAAGGCCTTTTACAACTACATCATTGCCTGGACACACCAACACCCAGTATACCCCCAACGGCACCAGTCAGGCAGGAAATGATAACTCTCTGAAACGTTGCACCAGCTGCAGACTGGGTATGCAAAAGAAAGCTACTAATCAACCAACTAAAAAGTAGAAATACTACAGCCACACCAATACCATGCACTAAACCCTTATACCCCGCCCAACGGGCAGCCAAAAGGCCACCAGCAAAAACACTAACATAATAAAGTGTATTTGAGGCTAGAGGTAGTGTTTTTTCACCAAGGGACGTGACATGGTATAATATGCCCAGCAAGGCGCTACCCAGCACGGTGACGATTAACGCCGCCAGTACTCCTTTTAAAACAGCACTTAAGCTAAGCGGCGGGTAAGTTGTTTTTTCATTTTTTAAAGCAACCATTTAATCCACACCTCCCTGTTTAATTTAAATTTTATGTCATAAATAACATAATATGCTTAAAAGAAAAACAGCCGGTTCATTTGCCGGCTGTTTTATTGTTGCTAAAACGATCGGTAAAGTCATGATCCCACTGCCCGTCCAAGTTTACCATTGTTGCTGAACCAGTGGGTTCCTCCACAAAAGCATCACCTGTTTCTTTGGAGCTTTTATGCTTATTCTTTTCCAATTTATCACCCCCATTTTTCCCTTTTTATTATGCGTTATAGAACAACCAAAATACCAACAAGCTCACAATTACTAAATTATTCAAAACATTACAATATTTTTATATCTAATTGGAAGGATATGGTGAACACTTGGCGAATATAACCAATAAATCTTAAAGGGGTGTGTATATATGGATGGTATTAAAAAACAGCTCGGCATCAACGTATACATTCAGGTAGTATATAGCCTGGCAGTGGTAATGGAGAAACTTGGTTCCCTTACCAACGCCTTAAACATGGTTAAATGGGCCATTACCAATGCCCCCAATAACCCTAAGTTATGTTTGCATGCCAGTCGCTTATACCTAAAAAAGGGGCAAGTAGATAATGCTGTCTATTATTGGAAAAAGGTTGCAGGACGGGAGAATATCGGTTGTTTTTTATATTGGCTGCGTGGCCACAGAAAAGGTTCGCTAAAAGAGGAGCAAGCATACTATGGTCAGTGGCCACACCGCCAGGTGGAAAAAGAAAGATATTATGGCAATAATAATAAAAATTCAAACAACACTGGGTTGGAGCTACTGGAGAGAGGATGTACACCAGAAGCTTTGAAAGTTTTCATGAAGGAATTGGAGGAAGGCGGAGCTGATGCTATCTTATACTTCAATATTGGGCATGTCCTCAGTAAGCTGAACAGTCACCATAAGGCGCTAGAATTTTATGAAAGGGCGCAGAGCCTGGGACTTAATAGCATAGAGCTCTTCAATAACAAAGGTTATAGTTTATTCCTGCTTAATCGTTTTGAGGAAGCGCAAACCTGCTATGAGCTGGCCCGGGGACTGGCGCCCACCGACTATGGTATTTTAAACAACCTGGCGGCCTGTTATATAAAAACAAACCAGTGTGATAAGGCAGTGAAATTTTTTAAAAAAGCGATACAAAACCATCCCGGCGATGCCACACTGGCCAACAATTTAGCTATGTGCCTGGAAACCTCCGATCAAAAAGATGAAGCCTTAAAACACTATGATATGGCACTGCAATGGGAGAAAAAAGAAACAAATAAAAAAATTATAGCGTTGAACAAGATTAAATGTTTAATTACTTTACAAAAATATCAAGAGGCATTGGTACTTTGTGATAGTCAGCAGGAGGAGGAACATGATTTTGAATTATGGAGCATCAGGGGCGAATTGCTTAATGAATTGGGCAAAATCAGCGAAGCCGCTGAGTATTATCGCAAAGCTTTTGGTTTAACCAGATAGCCCGTTAAACAAATGGAAATTATTCTTAAAGTATATCCTAAGCTAATACCACTAATATTACCGCTTATTTAAGAAAAGGGGACACACCTGCTGAAACCCCAATACCGCTCATTAGAACCCCTTGGGTCAAAAATTTGTTTATAAAATTAATGAAAGCGCGAGAAAAAAAGACTCTGGTAATATACCAGGTCTTTTTTTGTATTAGTTAGGAGGACGAAATCGTATCATGGCGAAATAGTTAAATTGTTGTGTGAGTAATAATAAAACACTAAAAGGAGCTACACCATATATGCTATTACATCAATTGTACTACTCTGCACCCTTGTAACGCCAAATGCCGATAGCAAATCGCAATTTGTGTGCCTGTTTAGTAAACAATACCACGCAATGGCTTTATAGAACTGTTTTTTTAGTCGCTATGAAATGAAAACGCCCTGGGTTATTCCCAAACCAGGACTGATATTAAACATAGCTTTTAATAATAAAGGCAAGAAAGGGGAAATTATAATGATAGATATGGAAAAAATAGAAGTAGCTGTACGCATGATCCTGGAAGCTATCGGCGAAGACCCGGACAGAGAAGGTTTAAAAGAAACCCCGGCCAGAGTAGCAAGAATGTATAATGAAATTTTTTGCGGGCTTTGGGACGACCCGGAAAGACACTTGCAGAAAATGTTTTCTGAAGAACATGAAGAGATGGTGCTGGTAAAGGATATTCCTATTTATTCCATGTGCGAGCATCATTTGCTGCCATTTTACGGCAAAGCACACGTGGCGTACATTCCCCGCAAGGGTAATGTAACCGGTCTATCAAAATTAGCCCGGGTTGTAGAGGGATTTTCCAAGAGACCTCAGCTGCAAGAAAGATTAACCTCGCAAATAGCAGACACAATTATGAAAAAATTAAATCCACACGGAGTATTGGTAGTAATTGAAGCGGAGCACATGTGCATGACTTTGCGCGGGGTACGTAAGCCGGGTTCAAAAACCCTTACGTCGGCTGTACGGGGATCATTCCAGCGCAACGAGGCCACCAGAGCGGAGGCATTCTCATTAATAAGGAAATAATAGGGGGAGAGATTTATGGATCACGCTGATGCGGACCAGGGAAAACTGGAGCTGATTGCGTTTAAATCTTTTGCTAACTATGAAGAAATGTATAAAGTGATAGATTTTTTAAATAAAAACCTCAAGGATAAAAAAATAATGTTCGGCCTTACCAAAAATAAAGAGGAAAACAACCTAACCATAACCATATATGAGTTTTGAATTTGACGGAGGATACCATGCGCATATTAATTAGTAATGATGACGGTATTAATGCCCCGGGTTTGCAAACACTTAGAAAATCTTTATCCACTCTGGGTGAAGTGCTGGTGGTGGCGCCTGAGAAGGAAAGAAGCGGCGCCGGGCATGGCATAACTTCACATAAACCGCTGCGCCCTAAGAAAGTTAACTTTTCGGATGGTACTTATGGCTGGTCACTGAACGGCACACCGGCAGATTGTGTTAAACTAGCCGTTGAGGCATTAATGCCCCAAAAACCAGATATTGTTGTTTCAGGTATCAACCGGGGCGCCAATTTAGGTACTGATGTGCTTTATTCCGGCACAGTATCCGCAGCCATTGAAGGTATAATTAATGGCTTTCCATCTGTGGCTATATCATTGGCCAGCTTTGAAAGCGATGACTATAGCCAGGCTGCTGCTTTTGCTTCGCATATTGTGCCATTACTAGTTGACGCCAGTAGTGAAATGAAACGCATTTTAATTAATATCAACGTGCCCCCGGGTAAGCCCCAGGGAGTTCAGGTAACCAGACTTGGAATGAGACGTTATATTAATGTTTTTCATAAAAGGACCGACCCACGGGGAAATATTTATTACTGGATGGCCGGTGAACCCGAAGACACAATGCCCGAGTACCCGGCTATGCAGCCAGATTTTAAGGAAGGTGCTAATATTGCGCATCCTGCCGTGGACGTTGATATAGATGTAAAGGCAGTAAAAAGTAACTATATATCTATAACACCGCTGCATTTTGACTTAACTGATTTTGCTGCCATAAAGCAAATCGATAAAATGATCCAAAATAAATTCCCTTACTAAATTCTAGCGTCTATTGAACTTAAACAGCATGCCAAATTTTTGTCTGTCCTGGTCATTTATACCGCCGGTTATCTGCATTAATACCAGGTATGTAAATCCACCGGCCAACAGGGTAATTACCAACACCAAGCCATCGTGAATACCATACCCGTACATTATTTTTTTTGTATAAATAATTAATAGTGACATACCCAGTGCCGCTACTAATGGTTTTAAAACATTTTCCCTGGCGGAGAGCGTAAACAGACCCATTTTGAAAAGATGCAGCATATTTAAAATGGGCATAATAATGAAACCAATGGCCACAGCAGCAGCAGTCCCCCCCATACCCAACTGCGGCACTGCCGTCAAGTAATAAATACCCATGATACACACCAGCGATGATGCTACCAGGTTTTTAAAGGGCACATCAGCCTTACCCACACCCTGCAAAATACCCGTAGTGGTTTGCTGCAGGTATAAAAACGGGCCGGACAGCGCTAAAACCTTTAAAATGGCACCGGCCTGGACGTAACCAAAAAGAACACCACAAAGCTCGTCCGCCAGCAAAAGAAAAATAAAAGCTGCAGGCACCCCCACCTGTAAAGTTAATCTAACAGCGTCTAATATGCGCGACCTGGCCAAAGCCAAATTGTTGGCGGCTATGGCATCGGACATGGCCGGTACCAATGAAGTGGCCAGTGCCATGGTTAAAACACCGGGCATAAACAGCAGAGCCTCGGCGATTCCTATAAATTGCCCATACGCGCTGGTGGCCTGTTCTATCGATAGCCCGGCGACCTGCAGCCGCTGTGGTATTAATACAGCCTGTATAGACATCAGCGCTGTGGCTACAATCCTGGTAAGGGTTACTGGTATGGCCAGCGTAAAAATCTTTTTCATACTATTGCCCAAATGATAAATTTTGCGCCACGACCCTGGTACGTAATGCAAGGCTATTGGTCTATAATTGGCATAAATGCGCAGCATAAGAACAAAGCCCGTTAATTCCCCCAATATAACCCCCACGGAAAGACCAACTGCAGCATACTCAATACCCAAGGGAAGCATGATATAGGCAAAGACCAGTCCTGACACCACCCGTACCAATTGTTCAATTGTCTGAGTAATGGCTGTAGGGGACATTTGCTGCAAACCTTGGAAAAAGCCACGAAAGGCGGAGCACAAAGTAACAATGATAATTCCTGGCACCAAACTGATCAGACAATAATACACCCTTGGATTGGGGAAATAGGACTCCGTCAGAATAGGTGCAGCAATAATTAAAACCACGGTAAAAAACAAGCTGGTAATTAACAGTATGAACAAAGAAAGCTTAAAAATCCTATAAGCGCCGGGTATATTATTATTGGCTACCTCTTCGGCTACGAGTTTAGCTATGGCCAGGGGTATTCCGGCACTAGCCAGCACCAGCATCATAATATATACCGGGAATACTATATTAAACAGCCCTACACCTTCGGGACCAATTAAACGTATTATGGCTATTTGATAACCAAAGCCTAAAAAACGGTTAATTAGACCAGCTATCAATAAAATAAAGGCTCCTTGCAAAAAAGAATACCCCGCCATATATTACCATCCTTTCCAAGGCTAGAATATATTTATGTCAATAGGCGTTAGACTATGAAAAACCAGCGAAAACTAACAAAAAATTTTTTTTGTATACTATAGAAAACAAGGATTTTAAGCTTAGCTTGTAGAAGTACTGAATGCTAAACAGGAAAACCCGTTTCTTGGCGGCCAAGGAGCCCTTCCGGGCTATTTTTGTGTTTAAAACCAATTTTGGCCAGTTTTGGATACCAATAAGTATAGAAAAGGGGTTTGAGGGAAACCATTATTTACAAAAGGAGGCACGTGTTTTGAAGAATTATACTACCGAACAACTCCGCAACATCGCCATTGTGGGTCACGGTGGTGCGGGAAAAACATCTCTGGTGGAAGCAATGCTTTTTAACACCGGAGTAATAAATCGCATTGGCCGGGTAGAAGACGGCACCACCGTGTCAGACTACCATCCTGAAGAAGCACAGCGCCAATCCACGGTGCATACCAGCCTGGTACCCGTAGAATTAAACAGTGTTAAATTAAACCTTTTGGACACCCCCGGTTTTTCCGATTTTATAGGCGAGGTAAAGGGTGCTTTACGGGTAGCTGATACAGCTATGTTTGTACTCTCCGCCGTGGATGGCGTGCAGGTGCAGCATGAACTTATCTGGAAATTTGTTCAAAAGTCTGAGCTCCCCCGGGTGGCTTTCATTAATAAAATGGATCGGGAAAACGCTAGTTTTTCCAAGTTACTAGATGATTTAAACGCCAAGTTTAAAGCCAACTTTGTTCCCATCAATTTTCCCATTGGTGACGGACTGGATTTCAAAGGGATCATGGATGTGCTCAACCAAAAGGCTTACGAGTTCGGCGGTGACGGGAAAGCTAAGGAAATCGCTATTCCCGATGAACTCCAGGATCAACTGGAAGAGTATCGTGAAAAGTTGGTGGAGGCCGCAGCCGAAGGCGACGATGACCTGACCATGAAATATTTAGAAGGAGAAGAATTAACTCCGGAGGAAATTAAGTCAGGATTGCACAATAGTATTGCCACTGCCAAGGCTGTACCGGTGCTATGCGGATCGGCGACCAAGAATATGGCCATTTCAGATTTAAGTGGCTTTTTGTCCCAGTATCTACCGGCACCCAAAAACGAAGACGGTCCAATGGCCGCATTGGTATTTAAAACACTGGCCGACCCTTACGTAGGCCGTATGAACTTCATCCGTGTTTTCCGCGGATCTTTAAAGGCAGACTCCCAGGTGTATAATGCCATCAAGGAGAAGAACGAGAAAATTGGTCAGGTATTATTTGTGCGCGGTAAACACTCAGAGCAAACTCCCCAGGTTTCTTGCGGCGATTTGGCAGTAGTGGTCAAATTAACCGACACCAGTTCCGGAGATACCCTGTGCGATAAGGATAATAAAGAGGCTCTGGAGGGGATTGACTTCCCGGTGCCTAACTACACCCTGGCCATAGCCCCCAAGAGTAAAAACGACGAGGATAAGCTGGGTGATGCAGTCCATAAACTGCTGGAAGAAGATCCTTCGCTCCGGGTGGAAAAGAACATTGAGACCAAGCAAACCCTGCTCACCGGTATGGGTGAAGCCCATGTAAACATTATGATCAGTAACTTAAAACGTCGTTACGGTGTTGACGTGGTCACCGAAGAGCCCAAGGTACCCTACCGGGAGACCATCCGCGCCAAAGTAGAAGTAGAAGGTAAACATAAGAAACAATCCGGTGGCCGTGGTCAGTATGGTCATGTCTGGATAAGGTTTGAGCCGTTGGCTGAAGGCGACTTTGAATTTAATGAAGAAGTCTTCGGCGGTGCCGTGCCCCGCAACTACTTCCCGGCAGTGGAAAAAGGATTACGGGAGACAATGGTGGAAGGTGCCCTGGCAGGTTACCCAACGGTGGGATTAAAAGCCACATTATATGATGGTTCCTACCACAACGTAGACTCATCTGAAATGGCCTTTAAAATTGCTGCATCATTAGCCTTTAAAAAGGCAGTTCCTATGGCCAAACCAGCCATACTGGAACCGATTATGTATGTAGAAGTAACTGTACCCGACGAATTCATGGGGGATATTATCGGCGACTTTAACACCAAGCGCGGTCGCGTGCTTGGTACAGACCAGGTTGAAGAGGGCACCGTAGTAAAAGCCCACGTGCCGCTGGCCGAAATGTTCAAGTATGCCAATGATCTTAAATCCATGACCCAGGGACGGGGCCAATTCAAGATGGAATTTAACAGTTATGAAGAGGTGCCCGCTAAACTGGCCGAGGATATTATACAAAAGGCCAAAGCCGAAGCGGAAGCAGAAAAATAGACATAGCACTGAAAATAGGCCGGTTTGTTTATAAGTTTATAACCGGCTTTTTTTATGCCATTTTTACTGTAGTAAGAATTATAACAATATTGTCACAACATTGTTAGTATGTTAAAATAATTCAAGGTTTGGGCGGTATCTGATTAGAACCGCACCACTTGTTTGGGTTGGTTGGGTAGGTGATGCGTTTTGGATTAAGCTAACATACCTCCGCTTGGAGCCGGTAGGACCGAGACGGGTTTGTACAAGGGATATTTATATCCTTCGGACTTGTCCGGAGGTTTTTTTGTTATTCGAACATAATTTTCCCAATAATATTATGTCCTTTAACTCTATAAAGAACCAAGCCGAACTTTTAAATTTTGGAAGCATTATATTAATAATTATATAATTTACAGAAACAATAATGCAAAATGCATAAGGAGTGAATGTAGTGGAAAAACAAAAAGCCAATATATTAACATTTAAGGAAATGAAGAAGCAGGGTAAGAAAATCACTATGGTGACCACATATGATTTTGCCATGATGTCACAAGTGGACAAGTCCGACATAGATATGATACTGGTGGGCGATTCGGCAGCTAATACCATGATGGGCTATGAAGGAACGGTGCAAATTGACCTGGATACCATGCTGGTTTTTTGCAAAGCCGTAGCCAACGCGGGCAAACACACTTTCCTGGTAGGAGACATGCCCTTCATGACTTATGAAATAAGTACGGAGCAAGCAATGGCCAACGCAGGCCGGATGATTAGGGAAGGGCGCATGGATGCTATTAAGCTGGAAGGCGGGGAACGCATAGCCCATACCGTGGCCGCCTTAGTCAGGGCCGGTATACCAGTGATGGGCCATATTGGCTTAACGCCACAGAGCGCCGCCCAGCTGGGTGGTTTCAAAGTGCAGGGCAAAAACCTCCAGGATGCCAAGCAAATAATAAAAGATGCGCTGGCCCTGGAAAGGGCGGGTGTATTTGCCATCGTCCTGGAGGCCATACCCGGCCCGGTAGCCAAAATTATCACTGAAAGCGTTCAGGTGCCAACAATCGGCATCGGGGCCGGAAATAACTGCGATGGCCAGGTGCTGGTCATCCACGACCTTTTAGGCTTGTTTGACAGGTATATTCCCAAGTTTGTTAAACGTTATGCCAATTTGGGTGAAGATATGCAAAAGGCGTTAAATACCTATGCCAGCGAAGTGCGCGAAGGCGCATTCCCGGACAAGGAACATTCCTTTAGCATGCCCCAGGATCTAGTAGAACAGCTGACGGCGGAGCTGCAAGAAGAGGGTATATTATAAGTATTAACAGTCGTTACCAGCCATGGTGGGAAATAGATATGTGTCGTTAGGCAAATTAAGCTATGGCTGATGTTCACGAATGTAGTACAAGCGGTTGGACATATTCCTGTTGATATAACGGATTTAGACGTAGATTTACTGACCGCATCAGCATATAAATTTTATGGGGCCTAAAAGCGTTGGAATTGTCTGTGCACAACTCACTATATAAATAACCTCCGGTAGCACCGGAGGTTATTTGTGAGAACCCGTTACTGTAGATTTTGGGTTAAAGGTTTTTAACGTAACTTTTTTCCTAAGACGATTATTTATCTTAATCTTTTCCATTCGATAATCACGTTCACTCTCTTGCCAGGCTTTATTGAATTCAGGATCTTGAAGTAGTTCTTTTATGTGACGGTTTAGGTCATCCATAGTTAGGGCCTCCTTTCTTTGCTAACAATGGACAAGCGTTTTTGAGCTATTTCAAATTCACGTTCTGTGAACACATATACAAATCTGTCTACCAGGGGGTAAAAATGAAAAATACCAAAGCCCGAAAGCCTTGGTATTACTGGCAGGGGAGACAGGACTTGAACCCGCAGCCCACGGTTTTGGAGACCGTTGCTCTACCAATTGAGCTACTCCCCTAAAACTTATTTAATTACCGTAACAAAAGTAATTATAAAATAATATTTACGGCCAGTCAAGGGAAATATGTGGAGCATAAAGGATTTTTGCGAACCCAACCGAATATATATAAACAATTACTATTCTCGGAGGTGGCTTAATGGGCCCCAAAATCGGTGTTTTACTGGGCGGGCGTTCGGCGGAAAGGGAAGTATCATTGCGCACTGGAGAAGCAATCCACCGGGCATTACTGTCCATTGGTTATGATGCGGTAAAAATCGATGTAGATAATAACATAGTGGAAAATTTAAAAGCCCAGCAAATTGAGCTGGCTTTTATCGCCCTGCATGGCAAATATGGTGAAGATGGCACCGTTCAAGGTCTATTGGAGATGCTGGATATACCTTATACCGGATCCGATGTATTGGCAAGTGCCATTGCCATAAATAAAATTGCCACTAAAAAGATATTATTATACGAAGGATTACCCACTCCCGAATTCTTTACCGTATCACGCAGCCAGTACAGCAATGACGCAATGGATACCATCGCCGAAAAAATCATAGCTATGGGTTTGCCTGTGGTGGTAAAAGCAGCCACCCAGGGTTCAACCATCGGCATCTCATTTGTTCGTCACAGGGATGATATAAACAGTGCCATCGAGCAGGCTTTTCAGTACGATCCCAATGTACTGGTGGAAAAAATGGTGGATGGTGTAGAGGTAACTGCCTCTGTGCTGGGCAATGAGAATCCCCAAGTACTGCCTTTAATTGAGATTTTTTCGACCACAGGGGTCTATGACTATACAGCCAAGTACACTGTAGGATTAAGCGACCATATTATACCGCCCCGGCTGCCAGATGATGTACAACAAAATATAAAAGAACTGGCTTATAAAGCATACCTGGCCATTGGCTGCCGGGGACTGTCACGAGTGGATTTCATGGTAGACCAATCCGGTCATCCTTATGTTTTAGAAGTCAACACCATACCCGGCATGACAGAGACCAGCCTATTTCCTGACGCGGCAAGGGCGGCGGGCATATCATTTGAAGCATTGGTAGGCAAAATAGTAGAGCTGGCCATGGAAAAGTAACCCATTGCCTCTGGTGAGCGACCGGCCAATGGGCAGGTCGCTCTAAATACTATAATCCATGCATAACAAACGTGGACAAGTATCATGGAGTGAGTTTACATAATATTTGTTTCACTGGGAAAATCCAATTTACAAAATGTTTACTATAAAGCTGCCGATGATAATTATTATCATATTTTGCCAGTTAAATCTTAAATTATTTGGTCTTAGCAAATAAACTAAATTTATAAATTGCAAGGAGGAGAAGATATGTCCATAAAGTTTACTAAAGATTTAAAAGAGTCCAGTTTTTTGGACCCAATGAATAATTTCGAACCTAAAACCGTAGTCAGCGAGATACGCCATGACCCGCTAACGGGACAAATTTCCCGCATATTTCCTTTTCGCAAGTTTAATATACACAACCACGACTGGACACCCTTTGTGGAAGAGTCCAGGCAAAAATTTTGCCCGTTTTGCCCCGATGTATTGGAAAAGGTAACACCTATGTTTTCTGCAGACATAGCCCCCGAGGGACGCATCAAACTCGGTGATGCAACAGTAATCCCCAATTTAAACCCTTATGAAAAATACGCCTCACTGGTAGTCATGTCATGCCGCCATTACATTGCCATGGAGGAAATTGAAACAGAGTTAATCATCAACAGTTTCCGGGCCGGGTTGGACTATTTACAAAGAGTAACAGCGTTAGATCCGGACGAAGCCCGCTATGTATCTATTAACTGGAACTATATGCCTTATGCCGGAGGTTCATTAATCCACCCCCATTTACAAATACTGGCCGGTAAGGAACCATGCACATTTGACAAACAGTTGATCAATGCTTCCGAAAAATATTTAAGTGATTATAAGAGTAATTACTGGACCGATCTAATTAATAGCGAATTAAAAGCCAAAGAAAGGTATGTCGGCCAAACCGGTAAGGTACACTGGCTCAGCGCATTTGCGCCACGACACGTCGGCGATATCATGGGTATATTGCCGGGCAAGAAAACCATACACGATATTTCCGACGATGATTTATATGATCTTGCTGTAGGTCTGTGTAGGGTAATTAAATTCTATAAACAAAGCAACATCACTTCCTTTAATGCTGCCTTGTATTTTGCCCGATCTGAACATGCCGGTTTTTCCATTCACGCCAGGATTGTTGGCAGGTTTACCATATTCCCCCTTGTGGGCAGCGATATTACCCATATGCAAATTCTGCATGATGACCCCTGGACGGTAATATTACCGGAAGCCATCGCCCAAGAATTAAAAACCTACTTTTAAAATAAATTGCTGGTCTGAACGCATAAGTGCCGCTTGTTTTCAGGGGCACGGTTTAAATCCGGGCAGGAATCACACATCCGGCGGAGAATATTATGTTATAACAACATGCCCGGAGGTGAGCCTAAATGGCTATGAAAAAATGTATTATGTGCGGTAGAATGTTCGATCCAGACCAGATCGTAGAGGATAATAAAAACCCTTTCCTTGATGACGACGAAGATATGCCCAAAAAGGTACCTTCTTTTTGCCAGTTGTGCGAAGCAAAGATACGTCATGAGGCAGATGACATTAAAAAGCCATCTAAACCAATGTAAACTGCGATAACTTAACATACCTGTTTTTGGTTTTATAATTAAGGAGGAGATTTATTGCAAAAAGGCTTTAAGTGGCTAATAAGTATAGTTGCTGCAGTTTTAGCAATAATCCTGCTTGTAGCTTGGTGGGGTTCGCATCTTTATATTGATTGGCTGTGGTTCCAGTCTCTTGGTTATAGTAATATATTTAAAACAATATTGCTTTCCGAGATAGGACTGCGAGTGCTGGTAGGGTTAATAGCATTTCTGTTTATCTTTATTAATTTAATGCTAACAAGAAAATCAGTACTCCAGAGCATAAGTGCCCGCCAGATTAATAAAACTGACGATGATATTATAACAATTCACCAATCACCCCTAAACAAGTATTTAACACCGCGTTTACTTACCTTAACCTACCTGGCCATCAGCGCCGCCCTGGGTATATTCGTAAGCACGGCGGTAACCGGTGATTGGGTTATAGTGCAAAAATTTTTGCACAGCACCGCCTTTGGCGTTACCGATCCTATTTTCAATAATGATATAGGCAAATATATTTTTAATCTGCCATTTTATCAGTTCCTTTACAAGCTGTTGACTTGGTTCATTATCTTGTCCGCCTTCACCGTGGCTATGGTATACTTTCTGGCAGAAACCGGCAGAGATGGATTGGGTAAAATTTTTAATTCCATGGCTGCCAGGCTGCATCTGTCTTTTTTAGCGGCGCTTTTTTTCTTGGTTCGTGCCTGGGGTTATCGATTAGAACAATATATGCTTTTATATTCCGGCAACGGTGTCACTTTTGGACCAGGTTATACAGATATTCATGCCCGGTTACTGGCATATAAGGCATTATTTTTCATTGCCCTGCTCATTGCCGTGATTATCATTATCAACATTTTTTTACGCCGGTTTAAACTTATCCTTTACAGCATTGGCGGTTTATTCTTGGCATCAATACTTTTAGGCAGCATTTATCCATCAGCAATTCAAAGTCTTATAGTAAGACCAAATGAGCTGAACAAAGAGTCACCCTACATTGCCAACTCCATAAAATACACCAGCATGGCATACAACCTGGACCGGGTGGAGGTAAAAAAATTCCCTGCGGGACAGGTACTCAGTAAAGCCGATATAGAAAACAACCGGGAAACGGTAAACAACATAAGACTTTGGGACTGGCGGCCACTGAGCGAAACATACCAACAATTGCAAGAGATTAGACCATATTACGAGCTGGAAAATATCGATATCGACCGCTATACGATTAATAGTGAATACCGGCAGGTCATGTTGGCAGCCAGGGAACTTGACCAGGCACAATTGCCGGATAACGCTAAAACTTGGATTAACCAGCGGCTGAAATACACCCATGGTTATGGCTTAACTATGAACCCCGTCAACAAAACGACCTCGGAAGGACTGCCGGAGCTATTTATCAAAAATATTCCTCCCACCAGCGCCGTTGATAAAAATATAACACGGCCCGAAATATATTTTGGTGAGTTAACGGATAATTATGTGATAGTAAACACAAAAGCCGAGGAGTTTGACTACCCGGTGGGAACCGAAAACGCCTACACCACCTACGAGGGTGACAATGGCGTAAAGGTAAATGGATTTTTACGCAAGGTAATTTTTGCACTGGCCTTTGCCGACTATAAAATGCTTCTGGCCAGTGATGTTGAGAATAGCAGCCAAATATTGTATTACCGCAATATCCAGGACAGAGTTCCCAAACTGGCCCCTTTTCTCAATTACGACAGTGATCCGTATTTAGTGATTGATAATGACGGTGCTCTTCACT
Source organism: Desulfoscipio gibsoniae DSM 7213 (assembly GCF_000233715.2). Classification (GTDB taxonomy): domain Bacteria; phylum Bacillota; class Desulfotomaculia; order Desulfotomaculales; family Desulfallaceae; genus Sporotomaculum; species Sporotomaculum gibsoniae. The sequence continues at coordinate 2,038,140 of NC_021184.1, read as the reverse complement.
GGATGTGGGATGCCTATACCACATCGAACATGTATCCCTATTCAGAGCCTTACAAGGGTGGGAACAACTACATTCGCAATGCGGTAAAGGTAGTAGTCAACGCCTATACCGGACAGGTGGATTTTTACGTAGCTGATGCTGAAGATCCGGTTATACAAACTTATGCTAAAATATTTCCCGGTGTTTTTAAGCCGCTAGATAAAATGCCAGGAGATTTAAGGGAGCATATCCGTTATCCCATTGACCTTTTTAATATTCAGGCGGAAAAATATACAGTCTATCACATGACCAATACTGAAGTATTGTATAATCAAGAGAATAGATGGAACCTGCCTACTGAAAAGTTTTATAATGAAGAAGTAGAGTTGGAACCCTATTATAACATTATCAGGCTGCCGGAAAGTGAAAAGACGGAATATGTTTTAATACTGCCTTTTACGCCAAACAACAAAACAAATATGATTGGCTGGATGGCTGCCAGGTCTGACGCACCTAATTACGGCGATCTGCTCGTATATGAGTTCCCCAAACAGGAATTGGTATACGGCCCCATGCAAATAGAGGCCCGCATCGACCAGGATACTGTAATTTCCCAGCAGCTGACGCTGTGGAACCAGCGGGGATCATCAGTAATCAGGGGGAACATGCTGGTTATACCTGTCAAGGACTCTTTACTTTACGTGGAACCGCTGTATTTACAATCTGAACAAAGCAGAATGCCGGAACTGCGCCGGGTGATCGTTGCCCATCATGACCAAGTTGTCATGGAACCCACTTTGGATATCGCTTTGAATAGAATTTTCGGCACTGCGGTTAATGATACCGGCCCCAATGAACAGCAGCAGCAGCCGCCCACAGACGAAGTGCCGGTGGCAACGCTTAGAGATTTAATAAACACAGCTAACAATTTATATAATGAAGCCCAAAGCAAACTGCAAAATGGCGACTGGGCGGGGTACGGTGAAGCAATTGGCAAATTAAAAGAAACACTAAATGATATGTCCGCACAGGCGGAATAGCGTTATAATATTTACAGGGAAGGAGATGAGCAGATTATGTTTTTTGAAAGCTGGTGGCAGGGATTAGTATTCGGCGTGGTTACTACCACCGCAATGCTGGCCATTTGTTATGCCTTTGCATTAAAATGGAGTAAATTTACCGGGGAGAACAACAAGCCTAAACAATCATGCAATGTCCACCACTAAAACATTTTATGCTAGTGTCCAAATAATTTTTAGTATTACTGCCGACCTTTAGGAGCGAAAAATGGCAGCGTTATTCAGAACACTAGCAACCGGTTTCCTGAAATTTAGCATAAGCCACCGGTTCTAAAAATACCGGTGGCTTTTTTATAATGGAGGGTTTATCAATGCCTAAAGTTGTTATCGAAAGTAAAATGTATCATTATGCGGCCGGGGTTCCCCCCCAGAATAATATCCAATGCGCCATTGTATTTATCCACGGTGCAGGGGGCAGCCATAAACACTGGGCCTATCAAACCACAGCACTGGGCAAAAAATTTCTAACCATAGCCGTTGACCTGCCTGGGCATGGTAACTCGGAAGGAAAACCATACAATAAAATTGAGGGTTATGCTGATTTTATATTTGACCTGACCGAGCGGGTTCTGGGCACCAAGTTTGTTATAGCCGGTCATTCCATGGGGGGAGCCATCGCCATGGACTTTGCCCTTCGTTATCCTACTAAACTGAATGGACTTATTTTAATTGGCACCGGGGCTCGCTTGCGCGTTGCATCCGCTATATTAGATACCTTTGCAGCCGGCAAATTATTTCCCGATTTAGTTAATTATGCTTACAGCGAAGCGGCGAGCCCTGAACTAATAAAACAGGCCAAATGGGAAATGGAAAATACCGACCCCAGTATATATTATAATGATTTTATGGCCTGTGACGGGTTTAATTATATGGAGCGTGTTCAGGCCATTAATACACCCACACTGGTCCTCGGGGGCGCTGCAGACCGTTTAACACCGCCTAAGTACAGCCAATATCTAGCGGATAATATCCCCAACTCACAATTAGAAATAATTGAACAGGCAGGTCATATGATCATGTTGGAAAATCCCCAGCAAACAAACACTTGTATTGAGCATTTTATAACCAGTATGGCATCAACGGTTTAATGTTCTATCAAATATATTTAGGGAGGGATATACATGGCTAAGTCTGTGGTTAAACGCATTGGAGTTCTGACCGGGGGAGGCGATGCACCCGGTTTAAATGCCGTAATCCGCGCTGTTGTAAAAACTGCCATCCAGGAGTACCAAATGACCGTAGTCGGTTTTGAAAACGGTTTTGGTGGTTTAATTAAAAATCAAGCCCGGGAATTGACCGAGGCGGACGTAGTGGGCATATTACCAAGAGGTGGAACCATTCTCGGCACCACTAATCGTGATAATCCATTCCATTACCCGGTGGTTAAAGGCAATGAAAAAACTTTTGCTGATGTATCGGACCGGGTTTTTGAAAATATCAGCATTCACGGCATTGAGGCACTCATCGTGATAGGCGGTGATGGTAGCCTGGCTATTGGTAAAGAATTATATGATCAGGGTTTAAAGGTTGTAGGAGTTCCCAAGACTATTGACAATGACCTTTCGGCCACCGACCAGACATTTGGTTTTGATACCGCCCTCACCACTGCCTCTGATGCCATTGACAAACTTCATACCACAGCTGAATCCCATCACCGGGTTATGGTGTTGGAGGTAATGGGACGTTACGCAGGGTGGATAGCACTGGCATCAGGTTTAGCCGGCGGGGCCGATGTTATTTTAATACCTGAAATACCGTACAATATGGATATTGTAGTGGAAAAGATCAATGCCCGCAGCCGTGAAAAGAAAAAATTCAGTATCATAGTAGTGGCCGAGGGCGCCAAACCCCTGGGTGGTGAAATGGTGGTCAGCAAACATGTAGAAGACAGTTTTGATCCCATACGATTGGGCGGCATCGGCAATGTGGTGGCTCAGGCTGTTGAATCCGCCACCGGCAAAGAATCTAGGGTGACTGTGCTGGGACACCTGCAAAGAGGTGGGTCACCAACAGCATATGATCGCATTTTAGCCACCCGCTATGGCACAGGAGCGGTAAATTTAATCGCCGAAGGCCAATTCGGCAGCATGGTATGCCTCAAAGGCCAGAACATTAAGTCAGCGCCACTGGAACAGGCCATAGGTGAATCGCATACAGTGCCCGTTGATGGGGAATTAGTCAGGGTAGCCAGGCAGCTGGGTATTTGTCTGGGCGATTAATACAACGATGATAGATTATAAATTTATATTTTATTTATAGGGAAAAGGGTGCTATAACTGATGCAAAATTGAGAAGGTAATACATTGGTATTCAGAATGAGAAAACAAAGAGAGGAGTGTTATTTTAGTATGCATCTGGAACCACCGGTATTCAGACCGCCCAGTGAAGCATTTAGCCTTATACTGCAGCTTACCATTGGATGTCGGCATAATGCCTGCACTTTCTGCGGTAGTTATAAACGCAAAAAATACCGCATTAAAGATTGGGAAGAAATAAAAAATGACATTGATGTATGTGCATCTCAAATGACGGGTGTTCAAAAGGTTTTTTTAGCGGACGGCGACGCTCTGGCGGCAGCCACACCCCTTATATTAAAAACTTCTTTTCACATTAATAAAAAATTTCCGGGTCTAGAGAGAATTAGCATGTACGCTGCTCCTAAAGATATCCTGGAAAAGTCAATGGATGAGTTAAAGGATATTCGAGCCGCAGGTGTTAAGTTATTATACATGGGCGTGGAAAGTGGCAGTGACAATATTCTGCGAGCCGTTTGCAAAGGAGTAACTGCCGAGGAAATGATACAGGCAGGTAAAAAGGCTCTTCAGGCGGGTTTTGAACTATCAGTGACCATCATCAACGGTCTAGGGGGTACTGCATTATGGGAGGAACACGCCAGGGAAACCGCCAGGGTCATTAGCGCTATGAATCCCACTTATCTAAGTGCGCTGACGTTGATGCCGGTTCGCAATACAGTATTATATCGCCAAATACAAGAAGGAAAGTTTGTATTGCCCGATGCCATGCAAATGCTACAGGAAATGAGATGCTTGCTGGAACACATAAATTTAACTAACTGCGTTTTTAGGACCAATCACGCATCTAATTATCTACCGCTGCGCGGGGTTTTAAACAGAGATAGGGACAGTCTAATAGCCATATTGGATCGGGCCATAACCCAACCAGGAGCAATACCTTTAAGGCCAGAAAACAGCAGGGGACTATAAACTTTAATAAATACAGTAAATCATAAAGCAATTGCTTGTATTTTATGGTAATATATACTTATATTACCATAAAAAGGGGGCAATTGCTTTTGTTCATTAAAACTTTAATTTCTTTTATTATTTGCGTTTTCTTATCATTAAGTTATTTCATTAACTGCTCTATCGGCAGCTGTTCCGTTGTTCAATGTTCAGTTAGATCGCAAAACTTTTTTTACGATGCTGATAATCAAGAAATTACACAGTTAATCAAACAAGCGGTGGAATATGAATGGTGGACAGAAGGAACTCATTACCGGGTGGAACTAAGCAAATTATTTGCATCTCCTACGTTGGAAAAGATTACAAAACAAGTGGAGCAATATAGAGAAACAAGTACAGATTGGTACAGCTTGACTTTTTTAGAAAACTGTCATATTGTTTATAACAATGGTAATATAGCCATAGCTATAGCCTATTTAACAGAAACCGATGTTATAACACATAGTGTACAAACGGGCAGGGGAGTGTTTATTTTAAATAAAATAAATGAAGGTTGGCGCATTAAAGAAATGGATTGTTACTGGTACCATGATAACAACCATCCATTATCCCGGGAGGTGACTAATCTTTGAGCCTGAAAATAGGCATCTTTACAGACAGTTACCGGCCGTATACCAGCGGAGTGGTCCGGTCGATCGAAACATTCTCTGAGGAATTAAAGGCTCAGGGTCACGAAATTTTCATTTTTGCACCCGACTACCCGAATCAACATCAACAGCAATTGAAAGAAAACGGGGTATTTAGATTTTCTTCCATACCAGCACCGACAAACCATGATTTTGCCCTGGCTGTACCATTTTCCATACGACTGCGCCCTACCTTGAAGAAAATTGGACTGGATGTCATTCACGTCCATTCACCTTTTTTACTGGGTCGTTTGGGAGCACGCTGCGCCAAAAAATTGAATATACCACTGGTATTTACATTTCATACTCTTTATGATCAATATGTTCATTATGTGCCCATAGGGCAAAATATAACTAAAGAGATTACCAAAAAGTTTTGTACAGATTTTTGCAACCACTGCGATTTGGTAATCGTACCCACCGACATTATTGGTGAACATTTGCAAAAATGGGGGGTAAACACCGAAATAAAAACGTTACCCACCGGTATAAATATCAGCAGCTTCAAAACCAATGAAAAAAATTGGCTGCACCAAAAATTTAATATCGATAGCGACGAAAAATTATTAATATCCGTAGGCCGTTTGGCCAAAGAAAAAAACTTTTCATTTATTGTCAAAAGCTTTGCAGACATCAATGCTGCTTTCCAAAACACTAGATTAATACTGGTGGGCGGCGGTCCTGAAAAAGATGCGCTGGTAACTCTGGCTGATAGGCTTGGGATTTTAGAAAAGGTTATCTTCACCGGCACATTATCCAAAGAAGAAATGGCCAAAGCATATAATAGTGCCCATATTTTCGTTTTTGCATCGGTTACTGAAACCCAGGGACTGGTGGTGGGGGAGGCTAAAGCGGCAGGGTTACCAACAGTGGCAGTTAAAGCCTTTGGCATATCCGAAATGGTGGTACACGGTGTTGATGGATTTTTAACAGAATTAGATACTGACCAGTTTGTAAATAAAGTAAAATTGCTATTGGGCGACGAAAATTTGCATTATACAATGAGTCAAAACGCCATAATGAATGCTGAATCTATTTCATCACAACATTGCACAAAAAAATTACTACAAAACTATTATTACGTAATGGAGAAATGCAATAAAAATAAGTTAATAGCACCTAAAACAAGTTAGCAAGTAAAAAGCAAATGATATTAAAGTGGGAACACATATATGTTCCCACTTTAATATATTAAGTTTATAATTGTGCTCATACTTACGAACATACTGTATTTATACTTTAATGCTATACTCACTATGGACTTATAAATCTTATAAACTTAATAAATTTGGAGGATAGGTTAGCAATGGAGCAGTGGCTACCAATACTATTCGGTTACCTGTTTATTTTTGGGGCCAGAGTTATAGATATGTCCCTGGACGTGATACGCATATTAATGTTAATGCGTGACCGCAGAATTTTAGCTGCCGTAATTGGTTTTTTTGAGGTTACCGTATTTGTACTGGCATTAAACGAAGTTCTAAAGGGTGGTTTGAATGACCCGGGCAAAGTAATCGCCTACGCGGGCGGTTTTGCAACTGGAAACTATATAGGAAGCTTGATAGAAGAGCGACTGGCCATGGGGTTCTTATCAATACAGATATATCCGCCCATGAGTCTTGTAAATGATATTACTAATCAAATGCGCAACGAAGGTTTTGGTGTAACCAGCGTAACCGGTTGTGGACGAGATGGTGAAAGAATAATATTGTTTGTTTTAATAAAAAGGAAAGATCTTAGTAAAGCAATGAAAATAATTAATCAAATTTGCCCGGAGGTTTTCTTTAACGTCTCTGATGCCAAAAGAATTCATGGTGGCGTATTCCCAGTAAAGAAAGGCAAGTAAAGCGTTAAGTTTACATAATACAATTAATGCTCACAATTAATGCTCATAAGGTTTCCCGATATGGAAACCTTATTTCATCACCCGAAAATGCATATCAGAGATCATACAGGTTGTCAAACCGTGCGGTAAACCAGTTTTTCCAATCATGGCCCTAAACGCAACAGTAATCTTTAACAATTATGCTTGACAATTATAATCAAATATAATCGAATTTTAAATATTAGTGACTGCACTTATATAATCATTTTGCCAAAGTTTTATTTTAGCCCAGATGTTTTAACAGCGTTCATTACAACAGTATGACTACTAGCTGCCGTCATATTCCAGAGATTAGTAAAGGTTTTAAAACACTTGTCAGAAATGGGTATGCTGCTCTTATTAGTTTACATAATATCTATTATCGGAAGTAATTTATTAAGAAAATACCGGAGGCAGCATAGAATTTCAGAATAAATCCCAAAATTCTATGCTGCCCCAATTTTGATTTCGTTCCACAAGGGTATTAATTGTATACTATTCCGCCGGCACGGGTTCCGAAGAAAGAGAGAAAAACGCAAGTTCTTTTGTTAAAACGAAAGCTGCTTGTAACGCCTCTGTAGGACAAAGCGGAAAACATTCTTTACAATTCCAGCACTCCTTAGAGGCTATCTCTGGAATAAAGCTTATCTCCCGTTTTGTTCCTTTATCAACAAATTCAATAGCATGCTTCTTTTTAACCTCAGCACAGTATCTTACACATAAACCACAATGAATGCAAAATGAAGGTTCTTTTTCAAAACGGTTTTTGTCTGCGCCATACTCTTGTGCCAAACCCTGCAATTCCCTGGCTTCAGGAGCATGGGCCAGTAACAATTCTAAAATCATTTTGCGAATCTTGTCTACCTTCTCAGACCTGGTTCTTACGATTAAATCTTTTTCCACCGGGTAAAGGCAGGAGGCAACAAGCTTGGTTCGACCGCGAACTTCTGCTTCTACTGTGCAAAGGCGGCAAGCACCATAAGGTTCTAATATCTCGTGGTGACAAAGTGTCGGAATCGATATTCCCGCCCCTTGTGCTGCCTCTAAAACGGTCATCCCGCTCTCTGCTGCAACTTCCCTTCCGTCAATTTGTAAAATAATTTCACTCATTTTTTCTTTGCTCCCTTTAGGTTATAGTTCTCCCTTCTTCAGCTCCTTGCAGAAAAGAGCCGGGCACCGTTTATCCTTGATGTGCGCCTCATACTCATCTCTAAAGTACTTTAACATGCTCAATAATGGTTTAGGGACACTCCTGCCCAACGAACAAAGAGCTGCTTCACCAACTACCCCGGCTATTTCCTCCAAAAGCTCAATGTCCCCTTCTTTTCCTTTTCCATCGGTGATATCAGTGAGGATTTTAAGCATCTGCCTGATACCTTCACGGCATGGTACACATTTGCCGCACGATTCACCACTGAGGAAATCAAGGAAGTACCTGGCGACTTCAACCATACAGTTATCTTCATCCAATACCAGCATGTCGCCTGCGCCCAGTGAAGTGCCCAGTTTTGAAAGCACATCGAAGTCAAGTGGACTATCGATGAGACTCTCGGGAATAGAACCTCCCATAGGTCCTCCAAAGTGAACTGCTTTAAGTTTCTTTCCGTTTGGTATTCCACCACCAAAGTTATAGATAATCTCTTTAAGCGAGGTACCCATGGGAACTTCCACGACTCCTGTATTACATATATTACCTGATAAAGATATTAGTTTTGTTCCCTTGCTCCGCTCTGTCCCGATACTGCTATACCATTTTGAGCCATTATTAATTATCTGAGGCACGTTAGCCCAGGTCTCCACGTTGTTTAAGTTACTGGGCTTATTCCAAATACCACTAACCGAAGTACGAATATATTTGGGTCTTGGTTCCGGTGCTTTCCCTTCTATTGACCTCATTAATGCACTGGACTCGCCGGAAACGAATATCCCTACATCTAGATGCACCTCAACATTAAAGTTGAAGCCGGAGCCAAGGATATTTTTACCTAAGAGTCCGTACTCCTTTGCCTCAGATAGGGCAATATCAATATTTTCTCTTAGCTGAGGGGTATCATGCCGGGTATAGATAAATCCCTGATGTGAACCGATGGTATAGGCTCCGATGATTAAGCCTTCCAACACGAGATGCGGGTTCCCAGTGAAGAGGGCTCGATCCATAAACGCCCCGGGCTCACCCTCGTGAGCATTGACAATTACATACTTTTCTTCTCCGGGCGCGTTTCGGGTAGTCTCCCACTTCGAACCGGCAGGGAATCCACCGCCGCCCCGGCCGCGCAAGTTGGCTTTCTTTATTTCTTCAAGGACTTGCTCGGGGTTCATCGCAAAAAGCGCTTTGGCTAACGCAGAATAACCGCCAATTGCCAGATAATCTTCTATGCTTTTGGGATTAATTTTAGGGTTATTGCCAATAAGTAGCCGCGATTGATTCTTGTAAAAAGGTATCTCAAATTGATGCACTGCTTTTGCACCAGTGTTGGGATCGGTGTAAATTAGTCGATCAATCACTTTCTTTCCAACTACAGTCTGAGTTATAATCTCCGGTACATCCTCCGGCGTTACTTCCAAATAGCAGATTTCTTCAGGATAGATAACAACAATAGGTCCTTTTTCACAAAAGCCATGGCAGCCGGTTGCTCTAATATCAACTTTAGTTTCTAAGGATTGTTTCCTGATCTCTTCTTCAAAAGCGCTGATAACCCTGTCGTTGCCGAGGCCGAGGCAGGCGATTCCCGCGCATATGGCAATACAAGGCTTATCGGGTTCTATTTTTGATAAGATACCCTTCCTAAGTTCTTCCAATTCAGCGACTGAATTTATACGTGCCATAATGCTCCCTCACTCATATTTTTTTAACGCGTCTGCTATCTCGGCAGGCGATATCTTACTGTGAGTCTTTCCATCGACTTCGATCATTGGACCTAAAGAACAGCAGCCCTGGCAGTTAACGGTCTCCAGGCTAAACTTCAAATCCGAGTCAGTTTCGCCGGGTTTAATTCCAGTCAGTTCTTGCACCTCGTCGAGAACCCGCTGCGCACCACGAACTTTACAGGCAGTACCCGTACAAACGTGAATTTCATGACGTCCTTTAGGAGTTAAAGAGAATGTTTTATAAAAGGTAGCTATTCTCAATACCCGGCTTAAAGGCACCTCTAATTTTTCACTAACCTTCACTAATACTTCTCTAGGCAGCCAATGATTTTGTTCCTGAATTTCCATTAATACTTTAATCAGTGAACCGGCTTGGCCCTGATGTTCATTTAATATTTGTTCAATTCTATCGTTATCCATAGTCTCTTTACCTGACCTCCTTCTTTCCCCTGAGCCACTGTCTGCCTTTTCATACGTTGGGGACATTCCTCGACCCCAAAGCCTTGACCCCAAAGCTGAGGTGTGTCCCCTTTCCTCTAAACGAGAGCAAAGCGTTTCTGGCTATCTTCGTATTTGACTAATCCTTGCCTTGCTGAAGTATTAAGGTGCCTTGATATTTCAGATGGGGTTAGTCCTAAAATCTTAGTTATTTCTTCAGTTGAAAGGGGTCTTTCCCGCAAGAGTAACATAATTTGACTTAGTGCAAATTTATCTGCTATTAATTCACGAAATATTTTTTCTAACTGTTCACCGGAGTAGAATTTTTTATATTCTTCTACTGTATTAAAATGTACTCTTAGCCTTTCATTAAGTACAAGTCTAATGTAGGGGGCCAGCTTTGTAATTGCTTTAAGTTTTAACTTTAATACAGTCTCGTCTATTCCTTCACTTTGGCCTAGTGGTCCTAATTCCTTCACCGTTTTACCAAAGTCATTCATAACTTCGGTGAAACGGATTCCTTCACCGGCAGACATAAATTCCATCCTTAATCTTTCGGGGTTTAGACCCATGTGTTCCATTATTTTTTTACATAGAAACACCATGTTTAGTGCGTGGTAGTTTCCATGAGTATTATAATGGCAGTCTCCAAGATGACAACCACCGATAACTACCCCATCCGTTCCGTTTGATAAAGCTCTGAGTATAAATTCTATTTCGACTCGGCCAGTACACATCACGCGTATAAGCTTAGCATAAGTTACATATTGTTGTCTGGAAACTCCAGCCAAATCAGCAGCGCCGTATGCTCACCAATTACATAAAAAACCTAGAATTCTTGGCTTGAACTCTGTTCCTGTACCCACTTTTATCTCACCTCTTTAGTTATAATCTCTGCCTCCGGAACCGCCGCGTCAATTTGACGAAAGACTTGTTCGTGCGTATAGTGCTTTAGTGAAATAGCCCCTGTTGGACACTTTGTATTACAGAGTCCATCTCCTTTACAGAGCACGGGATTAACGACAGCTTTTCTGCCCTTTTGTGTCTCACGAAATTCTATGGCGCCGTAAGTGCAGGCTGAGATACATGCTCCACATGAAATGCAGTTGTCCTCATCTACTTCGCAAACAGAGCCGGAGGCCGTGACTGCATCATGTGAGAGAAGAGTTAAGACCCGGCCGGCTGCTCCATAAGCCTGGCTAATCGTTTCCGATATAAGCTTGGGATAGTGAGCTATCCCGCACAAGTAAATTCCTTCCGCGGCAAAGTCTACAGGCCTTAATTTGACATGGGCTTCCTGGAAGAAACCATCCGGGTTTAAGGATACCTTAAATAATCCGGCTATTTCTTGACTTCCTGTGGAGGGAATAACGGCGGCAGCTAAGGCAAGTGCATCGGCATCTATTTCAAGCTTTTTACCTAAAATAGGATCGGCTACGGTAACTTTTAGAACTGGCCGGCCTTCATCGGATTCACCTATTTCCACCTGTGGTTTATCATCAGGCTCATAGCGGATGAATCTTACCTCCTTACTTGCTGCTTCACGGTAATAGTCTTCTTTGAAACCATACGTCCTTATATCTCTAAAGAGAATGTAGATATCCATCTCGGGGTTTAGTTCTTTAAGTTTTAAGGCGTTTTTTATAGACTCGCTGCAACATACCCGGCTGCAGTAATTTCTGTCTTCGTTTCTGCAGCCTACGCATTGGATCATGACGAGGCTTTCTGCGTTAATTATTTTTTCGTTTCGTTTGGCGATTTGCTCCTCTAATTCCAGGTGGGTCATTACCCGGTCATCTTGACCATAAAGGTATTCGGTGGGTTTATATACTTGGGCACCAGTTGCGATGATGGCTGCACCATGTTTTATCTCTGTAACCCCTCTTTCAGATTTTACCCTGGTTATGAAATTACCTACATAACCGGTAGCCTCCGTAATGGCGGCATCAGTATATACATGTATTAATGGATGTTGATAAACTTTGCGTATAACATCATGCAAATAAGCTTGAACATTGAGCCCTTCCAGGGTATAGTAAACTTTTTTGGCCATCCCACCCAGGTCCGTATTCTTTTCCACCAGGTTAACTTCATGTCCCTGGTGAGCTATGGATAGAGCACTGATCATACCCGCCAGGCCCCCTCCGACCACTAAAGCCGTTTTGTTAACGGAAAGATCAAATTCCTGTAATGGTTCCAAGAGAGCAGTTCGGGCTACCGACATTCGGATTATTTCTTTTGCCTTTTGTGTGGCCTCCTCCTTTTCTTTGGAGTGGACCCAAGAGCAATGTTCTCTAATATTAGCAAATTCAAAGTAATATTGATTAATTCCCGCCTCCCTAAGTGTGTCCCGGAATAACGGCTCATGTGTCCTGGGTGTGCAGGCGGCGACAACCACACGATTGATACCTTTTTCTCGAATCGAGTTTGATATATGTTTGGCAGCATCAGTAGAACATATAAAAAGGTTATCTTCGGCGTGAACAACATTAGGTAAGGTTAAGGCATAGTCAACTACGGAAGGGACATCTACTACTCTCCCGATGTTAGCCCCACAATGACACACATAGACACCCACCCTGGGCTCCTCACTAGAGACATCTTTTTCCGGCGGGTACACCCTTTCTCTGGATAGATTCCCTCGCCGGTAGTCAAGAAGTTCACCACATTGGGAACCAGCTCCGCTGGCGGTCACAACCGATTCTGGTATATCTACAGGGCCCTGGAATGCTCCGCTTATAAAAATTCCCGGGCGAGAAGTCTCCATAGGATTAATGGGATTAGTTTTACAGAATCCGTGCGTATTAAGCTCAATGCCGAACTTATCTGCCAGGCCATTTGCATCTGTAGGCGGGTTCAATCCTACGGATAATACTACCATATCAAATTCTTCTTCTTTTACTCCATCCTCAACAGTAGAATATCTTATTGTTACGTTCTTGCTTTCCGGGATTTCTCTTCCTATTGATACATAGCTTCTTATAAATCGAACGCCGGAAAGGTTGTTTGCTCTCTGGTAGAAGCGCTCGAAATCCTTGCCATAGGATCGAATATCGTTATGGAATATGGTACACTCGGCTTCGGCGTCGTGGTCTTTGGTCAAAATTACCTGCTTTTGGGTGTAGGTGCAGCATACGGCTGAGCAATAGCTGTTACCGCCGGGAATGACCTGTCTGGAGCCTACGCATTGTATCCAGGCTATTTTATGGGGATGCTTTTTGTCGGAGGTGCGCAGTATTTCTCCTTCATATGGACCGGTGGAACATAATAGCCGTTCATAGTCCATACTGGTTACCACATTCTCATACTTTCCGTAGCCATAGTCTGCCCTCAACTTGGGGTTAAAGGGCTCAAAGCCCAAAGATAAAATTATTGCCCCTACTTTTACTTCTATCTTTTCCTTCGTTTGACTAAAATCTATGGCGTCGTTCTTACAAACTGCTTGGCAAACAGTACATGTCTTTCCTTTAAGGTAACGACAGCTTTCATCTATATATGTGACTAGGGGAACTGCTTGGGAAAAATATACATGAATAGCTTTATTAGCCGATATTTCTTGATTATATTGATCAGGGTATGTAACCGGGCAGTATTCAACACAGGTACCACAACCCGTACATTTGCTCTCTATGACATATCTGGGCTTTTTAACTAATGTTACCTTAAAGTCTCCTGCTTCCCCTTCTACACTATCAACTTCAGTATAGGTCATAATATCTATATTGGGATGTCTGTTGCATTCAACAAACTTGGGCGATTCAATGCACATGGAGCAGTCATTAGTGGGAAAGGTTTTGTCCAGCTGGGACATGTGGCCGCCTATGGTTGGTGCTTTGTCAACCAGGTAAACTTTAAAACCGGCAGTGGCAAGATCAAGGGAGGCTTGAATTCCGCTGATACCTCCACCGACGATCATAATATCTCCATAGTTACTGCCTGCAAGACTTTTAACAAGCTGTCCTCCAATTCTCTCTAGTTCTTTTTCCATTTGTCTCAGTCCTCATCAGTTTTTATTTACCCGTACTGTCCGGGTTTGGCCGGGTCAGCCGTATTTAATGTATTGAACAACCAAGTTGATCCGGGTGGAATATACACCCAACCAGCCTCCGCGTGCATAACCAAAGAAGTCAATGCCAAAGTAATAAGTATGCCGACGGCGCTCCCTGTTGGCGTGTGTCGCGAAGTAAAACCAGAACCTGTATCTTTGCCGTTTGAGTTGCATTTCTGACGGAACACGACCAGTACTCAGCAGCATTCGAACTCAGGTTGATAACAAACATTCAACCTGGATTTTGTTCAAGGTGTTATGTGCCCGATCTGGTATCGGATATAGTTGAAGTGTGTACACCACCATTAAGTTGATATAGCTCCTTCCGCCCTGGTAGGTGCCTTTCCGTTAAATAACTTCTTGGAGGATCTCCGTAATGTCCTTAACCTGGATAACATCATCATAATTCAGGACTACCCTGCTATCTTCAAAGTTGGTGATGCAGTAGGGGCAGGCAGTAACTAATTCTTGAGCCCCAACCCCAATAGCTTGCTCTAATCTTAGGTTGGCAAACCTTTCAGACATGGGTGTTTCCATCCAGATCCTGCCTCCGCCCATTCCGCAGCAAAGGCTATCTTCCCGGGATTCGGGCATCTCGATCAGTTCCAAACCGGGTATCTTCCGTAAGATTCCTCGCGGTTCGTCATATATGCCATTGTGTCGGCCCAGGTAACAGGGGTCATGATAGGTAATTTTTTTAGCATATTCTTTACTGATCTGAAGCCTTCCCTCATTAATCAGTTCGAATATATACTGGGAAATATGCACTATCTCAAAGTGCACATTAAATTCGGGATACTCGTTCTTGAAGGTGTGATAGCAATGAGGGGAAGAAACAAGGATTTTCTTGACCCCGTTGTCGATAAATGTTTTGATGTTTTCCCTGGCTAATTGCTTGAATAAATCCTCATTGCCTGTCTTGCGGATGCTTTCACCGCAGCAGTTCTCCCCGGCACCCAATATCCCAAAATTCACCCCTGCCTTGTTGAGGATTTTGGCTGTGGCAACAGCTACTTTCTTTAATCTTGCGTCATAGCTTAAGTAGCAGCCGGGGAAATATAATATTTCCATCCCTTCTTCGAAGGTTTTTACAGAGTGACCCTTGGCCCATTCCGCCCTTTTGGTGCGATCTTCACCAAAGGGGTTACCATCTGCGGTTAGGCCTGCGCTTACGGTGCGGACAGGCTTGATTGCAGTGGGGAATACACCATATCCCGTGGCCATCCTGCGCAATGCGATCATATTTTTAATCTGCTGTACGTCCCTGGGGCATCTCTGAACGCACTTGCCACAGGTGGTACAACGCCAGATCTCTTCGTGCTCTATTTCTGTTAAACCAAATGTTGCTTCCCGGATTAGTTTGCGCATACTGAAATTTCTTACCTTGTTCCAGGGGCAAACAGTATCGCATTTTCCGCATTGGTAACAGAATTTGACGGCGTCTCCACCGCTCTCTTTTATTTCTTCGATGACCTCTCTAATCGGGGCTTCAGTCTCCACGACTTTGTAATCCCTCCTTCCACATTAACGTTTTAGCCCTTCTGAGACATTCGGGCAAAGGTATCCGCTAACTTCTTCAATCCATATTTGTCTACCAACGATTTCAATCCTATTTCCATATCGCCCAGCTTGGCTTCTTCGATTTCTTCTTCTTCCAGCTCGACGTAAGTCAGACAGCCTTGTGGACACGCCTGAACACATAAAGGTTCTTTTTCATCTTCACATAAATCGCATTTGAGAGGAAGGCCGGAATCGGGGTCAAAAAATAAATCCCTGGTCGGACAGATGGTGCCGCAGAAGCTACACTCGCTGTATTCCTTTCCTTTAATTGTGTAAACGCGTCTGCCATCACACCCGGCTTTAGTATAATCAGTGGCGCGAATTGGAACATACTCATCATTAAATGGATCCATAACCACGCGAATCCGGGACCTGGACGGATTCATGCTGCTATACTTTGGCGTTGCATGATATGCGGAGCAAGCCATCTCACATCCACGGCAACCATTACATTTATCAAGATCAACTTTTATTGTTTTAACTATTTTCTTACCTGTTCCAGCCACGGTTAGCACCCCCCTGACTTTTGTTGTTCTTTTTTTGCCGCCTCTTGGGAAGGAGTACCTTCGTCAGGATCCAAAATCCCTCTCTGAATCAATTCATCTGCCACATAGTCCAAACCCAGTTTATACAATTCCTCTTTGGTGGGAATTCCATCCTTGGTAAATCCCCTTAAGTCATAATAGGCATCAAGCAGCTTTTCTTCAAGCTCAGGGTTCCTCACCGCCCAGTGATCCTTGGGTGGATCGTCATCGACTCTTCTAATACCTAATCTATTATTAATGGCTCGGATCAAAGTCCGGTTCCTTCGACAAATTTCCCAAAGATCGTCTTTGTCAATCTCCATGCCGGTCGCAAGCTTAATTATTTGTGGCACATTATTGAAAGAATATGCCGTTTTCCCACCAAACTGGCCTCTGAATGATGACACAAAACCACAGAGTCCGGTGGAGTCATCAACGTAGTGCATCGCCTCATTCCAGTCAGTAACTAAGCAGGTATCCTCAATAGACATCTCATCACGCTTTTCCCATTTCATAAATATATCTTTAAATATTTGACTTGGGACTGCATCCCAATGCTCGACAAACTTTTTCCTTTCTTCTACATCACGAATAGGGTCTTGGGGGAAGGACCCTTCAATCTGGGTGATGGCCATCTTCTCACCAGTGGCTATCATGAGGTAATAGGCAGGGTTCAGTTTGCCAAGCTTGATGGGTAACTGCTCCATTTTTTTCACGGTATTATGTTCAAATTCTTCTGCGCCGTTGCCAATTATACGGGCCGCATGCCAAGAGCCATTGGCCAATATATCGCCAATTCCTTCCCGGTGAACAACTTTTTCAATCAGGTACTTAATTCTGTCCCCGGAGTCAGTCGGGAAATTAGGCATGTCCTTGTCAGTTAAAATACCGGCATCGTATAGTTCTATGCCGAGGGCGAGAGTTTGCGGCGTTGAATATGAATCCAGTCCATAATCCTGACAATAACCAAGTAATTCATAACTATAGTTCAGTTCTTTAAAGGCTGACATATGATAGGTGTCTTTTCCGTAACACTTATAACCAAATCTTGGATGGCCCGGCCAGGAAATAATATTAATGCATCCTTTAGGACAGTTATAGCAACCCATTTGTCTGTCCATATGGTCATATTTCCAACGAGTCCATCTTTCTTGGAGTTCTTTACTCCAATAATTCTTTATGCGTGTCCGAGAATTACCCCAAGAAAAATTATTATGGTGGAAACTGTCATCCTCATCGGTTGCCATCCAGTCCCCGCAACCATCGCTCGCATGGATTTCCTTCTTCATTTTGAGGCATAACTCAAAAAGTTCTTGCGGATGGGCGACAAAGATGTCCTTTGTTCCGCGAACAGCAATTGCCTTGATCATTTTGTCACCCATGATCGGGCCTGGCCCTCGAGCCGCACTGTTCCAATTATGTTCGAGACTTGCCGTAAGGACCTTGTTTTCACCAGCCGGGCCGATACAGGCCACCTGGGCGAACGGTTCATTCAACTCCTCTTTAATCAGTCGCGTAGTTTCTCGAACGCCTTTCCCCTTAAGATGGGAAGCATCGCGTATTTCCACCTTGTCGTTTTTTATCCATATATAAACCAGCTTCGGGGCCTTGCCGCGAATGATTATTCTGTCGTAACCAGCATGTTTTATTTCCGGCCCGAGATATCCTCCCATCGTTGAATGTCCAAAAATGCCTGTCATGGGATTAATGGTATTCACACTGGTACGGTTACACCCGACAACAGGTGTGCCATGTAAAAGGCCGGCGCCAAATATCAGCAAATTACCTTCATCAAAGGGTTTAACTTCAGGACCAACCCTATCCCATATTATCCTGGCGTTAACACCCTGACCTCCTAGAAAAAGTTTTGTTAAATTGGGGTCGGTTTCAACCCGCTCAATGTTTCCTGTAGACAAATCAATTTCTAAATTATATCCTGTCTCTGCGTACCTCATTTTTCAACACCTCTAAGTATCTTTTTATCCCTTTCGGGAATCTCCTCAGTCATGACCTTCAGCTGTGCAAATTGCTTTATGTTTGTGTATTATTTTGATTCCTAAGCCTTTTTACCAATTACAATTAATTAAAATAATTTTAATAGACAGGAAATCCCTCCTTACAAATTTTATTTTTTGTTTTTATATATCAAGCAATTTTTATGCTAATTAGCATACAAATTTGAAATTTAAGAAAACTTAAATCAACATTTTTAGTAGCTATGATCGCCTGCAAATAATACCCCACTACATTTAAAAAAAAAATAAAATTACATTCAGTGATAAACCAGATAAAAAACGAACGTTTAGAATGCATTTCTTGCAGTAGAAAGGGCTGTCTAAATAATGTATGATTATCATACACTGTAAATTAATACAACACTTCATTTTAAAAGTTCAATTCTTTGCAAATCTGGCTTTCACGCCCGGTCCGCCTTTAAAGGTATAATCCTAGCATTGCGAACATTTCCAAACCAGGTAGGGCAAAATGCGTAATGCTTAGAAATAACTGTGTCAGAAAATCATACAGTCTAAATATGCAATAAAAAAACCCCTACCAGTTTCGCGGGAACCGAGGGTTTGCGCCACGCCATACTTCACAGCCTTCTCCGGCTATATTTCCGCTTGGAATTAAGTCTCTTCAAACTGAGGGCTTTAAATATTGGAGGCAGCATAAAATGTCGGGATTTATTCCGACATTTTATGCTGCCTCCAATATAATCATCCCTTCCCTTGCTTGAACTAACTTTCTTTTCAATCAACGGCAAAGGGATTGCTCTCATTTTTCTTTACTCTTCCTGACAACAGCTCTTTCTCCCTCAGGAATAGGAGGCGGAACAGGCCCGCCGGAAATCCTGGTTACGGCACCAAAACGAGGTGGGCAAGCTTCAAAGCAAGTTCCGCATTTGATGCATTTATCCTGATCAATTACATGGATCTGTTTCTTGGCACTTATGATCGCCTCTGCGGGGCATCTTCTCGCGCAAGTCATACAGGCCTGGCACTTCTCGGGGTCAATATAGTACGAGACTACTTCACTAAATAGCTTATCTATTTCTTCACTTGTGAAATGCCCGTCGTATTCTTCCGGGTTCCCAAGACGTGCCGCCAGTTTTTCCTGCTTGACCACTTTAATGTAGGGGACTAGCTTTGTAACTTCTGCGAGTTTGGCCTGAAGTTCTTTTTCGTCTATGCCTTCCCCTTTGGCAAGTGGCCCTAAGTTCTTCACCTGCTTGACAAAATCGTTAACAACTTCGGCAAAAAGG
This sequence comes from Desulfoscipio gibsoniae DSM 7213, assembly GCF_000233715.2. Classification (GTDB taxonomy): domain Bacteria; phylum Bacillota; class Desulfotomaculia; order Desulfotomaculales; family Desulfallaceae; genus Sporotomaculum; species Sporotomaculum gibsoniae. The sequence continues at coordinate 2,018,629 of NC_021184.1, read as the reverse complement.
TTTCCTTCACTGCCGGACATAAATTCGATTCTTAATCTTTCGGGGTTTAATCCCAGGTGTTCTATTATTCTTCTACCCAGAAGCACCATGTTTAGTGCGTGGTAATTTCCATGGGTAATATAGTTACATTCACCTAAACGGCAACCGCCGATAAATACTCCATCTATTCCATTTGAGAAGGCTCTGAGTACATGTGCCAGGTCAACTCTTCCGGAACACATGACCCGGATAAGTCTCATTTCTGTTGTATATTGTAGTCTGGACACGCCAGCCAAGTCAGCAGCGCCGTATACTCACCAATGGCATACAAAACCCAGTATTCTTGGTGTAAATTTATGTCCTGTACTCATTCGTCCTCACCACCTTTGTTTGTAATCCAGGTTCTATTCTCCTACCGCCGCGTCAATTTGTTTTATGATTTCTGCTTCTGGTATTACGACGTCAATTTGGCTCATTATTTCTTTGTCGTTAAAGTGTTTGAGTGTAATAGCCCCTGTCGGACACTTGGCGTTACAGAGACCATCTCCTTTGCAGAGCACAGGATTTACTACTGCCTTTTTGCTCTGTCGTGTTTCGCGAAGTTCTATGGCGCCATAGGTACATACCGAGGAACATGCTCCGCAGCCCATGCATTTTTTCTCATTTACTTCGCATACTGAGCCCGAGGCGACGACTGTGTCACGCGAGAGCAGCGTTAAGACCCGGCCGGCTGCTCCGTAAGCCTGGTTTATGGTTTCCGGTATTAGCTTGGGATAGTGTGCCAGTCCACATAGGTAAACGCCGTCTGTGCCGAATTCTACAGGTCTTAATTTGACGTGGGCTTCTTTGAAGAAGCCGTCGGGGCTCAGGGTTACTTTGAATAAATCGGCTATTTCTTTGGTTGCTGCTGAGGGTATGACAGCAGCAGCTAGTGCTACTGTATCGGCATCTATTTCAAGCTTTTTGCCTAAAATGGGATCGGTTACGGTTACCTTTAGAACGGGCCGGCCTTCATCCGATTCGCCGACTTCTACTTCTGGTTTATCCTGCGGCTCGTAGCGGATGAATCTTATGTCTTTACTTGCCGCTTCACGGTAATAATCTTCTTTGAGTCCGTATGTTCTCATATCTCTGAAAAGAATGTAGATGTCCATTTCGGGGTTTAGTTCTCTTAGTTTTAGGGCGTTCTTTATGGATTCGCTGCAGCATACCCGGCTGCAGTATTTTCTGTCTTCGTTTCTGCAGCCCACGCATTGGATCATGACTAGGCTTTCGGCGTCAATGAGCCTTTGGTCTTGTCCGGCGATTTGTTCTTCCAGTTCCAGGTGGGTCATTACCCGGTCGTCTTCTCCGTAAAGGTATTCGGTGGGTTTGTATACATCTGCACCGATGGCGATGACGGCTGCGCCATGTTTTATTTCTGTTACGCCCCGGTCGGACTTGACTTTGGTTACGAAGTTGCCGATGTAGCCGGTGGCTTCCAGGATGGTGGCGCTGGTATATACGTGTATCAGTGGGTTTTGATATACTTTGCGTTCAAGTTCACGCAAGTACGATTGTACATCCAGGCCTTCCAGGGTATAATGCAGTTTTCGCGCGATTCCGCCCAGGTCTGTTGCTTTTTCGATCAGGTAGACTTGATGTCCCTGGTTGGCTATGGAGAGTGCGCAGTTCATGCCGGCTATACCGCCGCCTACTACTAATGCGGTTTTGTTTACCGGCAGGTCAAATTCCTGTAAGGGTTCTAAATGGGTAGCCCGCGCCACCGACATGCGGATTATGTCTTTGGCTTTTTGGGTGGCTGCTTCTTTTTCTTTGGCGTGAACCCAGGAGTTATGTTCTCTGATGTTGGCCATTTCGTAGTAATATTGGTTTATTCCCGCTTCCCGAAGGGTGTCCCTGAATAACGGTTCCAGGGTCCTGGGGGAGCAGGCGGCGACTACCACCCGGTTGAGTCCTTTTTCTTTGATCATGTCTGTTATTTCCTGGGCGGAGTTGGTGGCGCATGAAAACAGTTGTTCCTGGGCGTAGACGACGTTGGGTAAGGTTAGTGCATATTCTACTGTTGATGGTACGTTTACTATTCTGGAGATGTTAGCTCCACAATGGCATACAAATACTCCTACCTTCGGCTCTTCTTGGGAGACATCCTGTTCCGGAGGATATATCCTTTCTTTAGCCAGATTTCCCCGCCTGTAATCCAGGAGTTCTCCGCATTGGGAGCCGGCTCCGCTGGCGCTGAAGACTGATTCGGGTATGTCTGTAGGGCCCTGGAAGGCTCCGCTTACATATATCCCGGGTCTGTTGGTCTCCATTGGGTTGACGGGGTTGATTTTGCAAAAGTCATGGTTGTTTAGTTCTATGCCGAATTTTTTGGCTATGCCTTGCGCGTCGACCGGGGGATTTAATCCGACTGATAGTACTACCATATCGAATTCTTCTTCTTTTACTCCATCGTCGGTGGTGGAGTAGCGTACTGTGACGTTTTTGGTTTCCGGGTCTTCGCGCACTATTGATGTGTAGCTTCTGATAAACCGGACTCCGGGCAGGTTGGCTGTTCTTTCATAGAATTGCTCAAAGTCCTTGCCGTAGGAGCGGATGTCGTTATGGAATATGGTGCACTCGGCTTCTGCGTCGTGGTCTTTGGTTAAGATTACGTGTTTTTGAGCATAGGTGCAGCATACGGCTGAACAATAGCTGTTGCCGCCCGGGGTTACTTGTCTGGAGCCGACGCATTGGATCCAGGCTATTTTATGGGGATGTTTTTTGTCTGAGTTGCGCAGTATTTCACCTGAGTATGGTCCGGTTGAGCTCAGCAGCCGCTCAAAGTCCATGCTGGTTATGACGTTCTCGAATTCGCCGTAGCGATATTCCGCACGCTCTTTTGGATCATAGGGTTCAAAGCCAGTGGCCAGGATTATCGCGCCTACGTTTATTTCTTTTGTCTCCGCCGTTTGATTGAAGTCGATGGCGTTGTTTTTACATACGCCTTCGCAGATACGGCATTTATTTTCTTTAAGGTATAGACAGCTTTCGTCTATATAGGCGACGAGTGGTATAGCCTGCGGGAAGTAGATGTGGACTGCTTTGTTGTTTGATATTTCCTGGTTGAATTGGTCCGGGTATTGGACCGGGCAGTATTCTACGCAGGTGGTACAGCCCGTGCATTGGCTCTCGTCGATATATTTGGGCTTTTTGTTTAATGTTACTTTGAAGTTTCCAGCTTCCCCTACTACTTTTTCTACTTCGGTATAGGTGAAGACTTCTATGTTTTGATGCCGGCCGACCTCGACCAGCTTGGGCGAGAGTATTCACATGGAGCAGTCGTTAGTGGGAAAGGTTTTGTCCAGCTGGGCCATATGGCCGCCGATGCTGGGCGCTTTTTCCACCAGGTAGACTTTAAAACCGGCGGTGGCCAGGTCCAGGGAGGCCTGTATGCCGCTGATTCCGCCGCCTACTATCATTACGTCGCCAAAGTTACTGTCGCCTCGGCTTTTGCAGAGTTGCTCGATTTTTTCTCTCATTTGTTCTTCCACTTTCTATCACCTCACCAGTAATTGGGGACATTCTTCCGACTACCCCAAACTTGTACTCAAAAAGATGAGGTGTGTCCCCTGTCATATTTACAGTACTTAATCTGTTGAGCAGCCAAGTCGCTCCGGGTGGGAATACACCTGCAGCCGGCCTCCGCGCGCATGGCCGACCAGGGCAATGCCCAGATCATGAGCAAGCGAAACGGCGCTCCCTGTCGGTGAGTGCCGCGAAACAACAACCGGGGTTTGCATCTTTGACGCTTTGAGTAACATCTCCGACGAAATGCGGCCGGTAGTTAATAGCAGTCGGTCTCTGGTTGCTAGTTCCCTCAACAGACATTCGCCCTGGATTTTGTCCAAGGTGTTATGCCGTCCTATATCCTCAGCCACTACCAGCAGGTTCCTGGTATCAGACAGGGCTGAAGTGTGCACTCCACCACTTAGTCGATACAGATCCATCTGCTCTAGAAGTTGTTTCATTAATGACAGTACTTCCATCGGTGTGACAACAAGACTCGAATCAACCCTCTGTCCGCGAGCTGTGAAGGTTGCACCGCCACCACACCCGGAGGTGATCGTCCGCTGCGCCGGCAGTTTACACTCGGTGTTTTTAAGCCTCACATCGGCCAGCGATACATCCTCACACATCCGCATGCTCACCACATCGTCGATGCTAGAGATGATTCCCTCTCCATACAGGAATCCCAGGACAAGACTATTAAGCTTGGTTGGAGTGCAAAGGATGGTGACCAGTTCCTGCTGATTTACATAAATTGTAAGCTCCATCTCGCTGGGCACATAAACTGAGGTCCTGGACCATCCCTCGTCCGAAAAGCGATAACAAACTATGTTTGCAGCGACACCTTTAATATCTGATACTCCAGATTTTTGCATGTTTAGCTGCTCCTCTAAATAACTTCTTGGAGGATCTCCGTAATGTCCTTAACCTGGATAACATCATCATAATTCAGGACTACCCTGCTATCTTCAAAGTTGGTGATGCAGTAGGGGCAGGCAGTAACCAATTCTTGAGCCCCAACTCCAATAGCTTGCTCTAATCTTAGGTTGGCGAACCTTTCAGACATGGGTGTTTCCATCCAGATCCTGCCTCCGCCCATACCGCAGCAAAGGCTATCTTCCCGGGATTCGGGCAGCTCGATCAGTTCCAAACCGGGTATCTTCTGTAAAACTCCCCGCGGTTCGTCATATATGCCATTATGCCGGCCCAGGTAACAGGGGTCATGATAGGTAATTTTTTTAGCATATTCTTTACTGATCTGAAGCCTTCCCTCATTAATCAGTTCGAATACATACTGGGAAATATGCACTATCTCAAAGTGCACATTGAATTCGGGATACTCGTTCTTGAAGGTGTGATAGCAATGAGGGGAAGAAACAAGGATTTTCTTGACCCCGTTGTCGATAAATGTTTTGATGTTTTCCCTGGCTAATTGCTTGAATAAATCCTCATTGCCTGTCTTGCGGATGCTTTCACCGCAGCAGTTCTCCTCGGCACCCAGTATCCCGAATTCTACCCCTGCCTTGTTGAGGATTTTGGCTGTGGCAACAGCTACTTTCTTTAATCTTGCGTCATAGCTCAAGTAGCAGCCGGGGAAATATAATATTTCCATCCCTTCTTCGAAGGTTTTTACAGAGTGACCCTTGGCCCATTCCGCCCTTTTGGTGCGATCTTCACCAAAGGGGTTACCATCTGCGGTTAGGCCTGCGCTTACGGTGCGGACAGGCTTGATTGCAGTGGGGAATACACCATATCCCGTGGCCATCCTGCGCAATGCGATCATATTTTTAATCTGCTGTACGTCCCTGGGGCATCTCTGAACGCACTTGCCGCAGGTGGTACAACGCCAGATCTCTTCGTGCTCTATTTCTGTCAAACCAAATGTTGCTTCCCGGATTAGTTTGCGCATACTGAAATTTCTTACCTTGTTCCAGGGGCAAACGGTATCGCATTTTCCGCATTGGTAACAGAATTTGACGGCATCTCCACCGCTCTCTTTTATTTCTTCGATGACCTCTCTGATCGGGGCTTCAGTCTCCACGAGTTCTTACTCCCTCCCTTCATATTAATGTCTTAATCCTTTTGTGCCATTCGAACTATTGTATCCACTAGATTCTGTAAGCCATATTTGTCTGCTAATGATTGCAAGCCTGTCTCCATATCGCTCAGATTTACTTCTTCTTCAACTTCCTCTTCCCTTTCTTCATAAATCAGGGCTTCTTCCAGGCACCACTGAACGCACAAGGGCTCTTTTTGTGGTGGATCGTCTTCACACATATCGCATTTTAGAGGCAGACCGGAATCGGGTTCTTTAAAAAGATCCCTGGATGGGCAGGAAGCCCTGCAGAAGGCACACTCTTCGTATTCCCTTCCGTCAAGAATATATATGTTTCTGCCCATACATTCTGCTGCAGCAAGCTCACCCGCATATACAGGAAGAAAGATGTCTTTTATTGGATCGCGAACCACCTGAATACGTGACCTCGCTGGATTAACGCTGCTGTATTTTGGCGTGGCGTGAAAAGCGGCACAGATTACCTCACATGCCCGGCAACCATTGCATTTATCTGCATCAACTTTAATTGTTTTGACGATTTTCTTACCCACGTCTACACCTCCTTCTCTTTTTCTGCCAAGATCTCATAGGAAGGTGTTTCTGAGTAGATCCCCCTCTTTTCGAATTCTTCGGCGACGTAATCCAAGCCCAAATCATGTAAAGTCTCTTTCGTCGGAACACCGTCGTTATTCCAACCCTTGAATTTGTAATACTTATCCAAGAGTTCCTTCTCAAGCTCGGGGAATCTTTTCTTCCAGTGGTCCTCGGGGGGAACCTCGTCTTTTCGTCTCATGCCTCTTATTATATTATTGGCTCTAACCAAATTCCGGTACCTTTTAGTTGCTTGCGTCAGTACTTCTTCATCCATTTCGATCCCAGAAGCTGCCGAAATAATTTTCGGGTAATTGTGTATATGATAAGGGGGCTTCAGGGGGAAGGCTGACAATCCGGCACACATACCGAGAGCGTCATCGATATAGTGCATTCTCTCCATCCAGTCAACTATCTCACAACACATATCAGGCGTGGGGAAATAGGGAGCTGATTTTTCTCCACGCGGTTCCCACTCCAAGACAACTTGTTTAATCCTTTCATTTGGAACCTGGATCCAATTGCTTACAAACGCTTCCCTCTCCTCCCTTGTCATAAACGGTGCCTGAGGGAAATTCCCTTCAATTTGGGTAATAGTTATCTTCTCGTTGGTGCAATACATAAGGTAATAAATAGGATCCAACTTGCCTAGCTTGAGCGGCAACTGCTCATGTTTCTTGATATTATTATGGGCAAATTCTTCTGCGCCATTACCAATCTTTTGAGCTGCCCAATAGGTGCCATTGGCCAAGATATCCCCGATCCCTTCCCGCCGCACGATTCTGTCAAGTAGCCAGTAAAATCTACCTTCGTTATCAGACGGCATGCCAGGGAAATCATTATCGGTTAATATACCGGCTTCTAAAAGCTCAAGAGCGAAAGCCATAACCTGCGGACATGAATATCCGTCCACCCCATACTCCGTAGCACTTTGAGCAATACCCAGACCAAATTCCAGATCTAAATAAGCGGCCATTGTATAGGTAAGTTTCGAGAAGCACTTCATCATGTATGTTGACTTACCCGGGGGAGAAATTGTTGCCCCGCATCTCATCGGACAGTTATAGCAGCTGATTGTCCGCCGCTGCATAGTCGCCATGGTTTCTTTCCAGTCTTTGGCAATTTCCTCATTCCAAAAACCTCTTCTGCGTTCTCGGGCATTACCCCAGCTGAAATTTTCGGTATGCCACTTTTCGTCATCGTGTTTCATTTCTTGCGGTGATCCAAGCCCGGCTAAAATAGGCATATAATTTGGTATTGGATTTTCATTTCGCCATTTGATATATTCCAAAACTTCGTTGATAAGACCAATCATTTCAGCCGGACGAGCGATATTGATATCCCTAGTTCCGCGAACAGCGATTGCCTTCACATTTTTATCTCCCATAACGGCACCCAATCCTTGCCGGCTGCAACTGGATCTGCCCTGCTCGATGGAAGCAAAATAGACTCTGTTTTCACCGGCCAGACCGATAGCGGCCACCTGGGCTTTCGGTTCATTTAATTCCTGCCGAATTAAATCTTGAGTTTCAACAGCACCTTTACCTTTCAAATGAGAGGCATCACGTATCTCCACTTTGTCATTGTTTATCCATAGATAAACCAGATTAGGGGACTTGCCGCGTAGGATCACTTTGTCGTAACCGGCATACTTCAATTCCGGCGCCCAAAATCCCCCCATCATTGAATAAGCAAATAACCTGGTCTGGGGCGAAATCGAAGTTACAATGGTGCGATTACAACCGGTAGCCGGTGTACCGCATAAAAGACCAGCGCTAAATATTAAAAGATTATCAGGGGAAAAGGGTTCCACTTCGGGAGGAACCCTATCCCATATTATCTTAGCGTTCGTCCCGAGGCCACCCAGATAGAGTTCTGTGTCCCTTGGGTCGGTTTGTACAACTTCAATGTTGCCTCGGGTAAGATCGACTTCTAAATTATATCCTGTCTCTGCGTACCTCATATTTAAACCCCTCTAGGTATTTTTTTAGTCCCTCTGGGCATCTTTGCAGCTATGATCCAGCCGCATAGGTTATTAATGTTTGTTGATAACTAACTAATAGCTGTGCGAGCAAAGTAGGCAATTGTAATAATTAAAAATCTGGTGTTAATACAATTCTCTTGGTTAGCTTGCCAGCATGTGACTCTTGAAAAGCCTGCTCTATTTGACTCATGGGACGAAATTCTACAAACGGCTTAACTTTAATTTTTTCATCCAGGACGTATTTCATAACTTCAGGGTAATACTTGGGCAGGCAGCCCCACGTCCCCATAATCTCAGCATCAAAAGCCATCAACTTGGACAGCATATAATCAACCTTTTGCATGCCGTAGCCAACTACCATCATCCGGCCTACAAAGGACAGTATCGCCAGGGCTATTTCCTGTCCTGCTTTACTACCGGTGCACTCGAAAATTTTCCAGCCGGCAGAAGGTAATTTATTTTCTTTACAATAAGCCTTAAATTCAGCCGCAACATCTTTTACGCTCTTATCCAGCGTACTTATTGCATAAGTGGCCCCAAAGTCAAGGGAACGCTGTAACTTCTCTTTGTTTCTTGCAATGGCCACCACCTGTTTGGCTCCCAACACAGAAGCTATCTGAGTCATATAAACCCCAATGCCCCCGGTGGCACCGGTAACAACTACTAAATCCCCCTCTTTCAGTTCAGCCTTCATGGCGGCCTGATAAGGAGAGGTAATGGCATCGGCCACTACTGATAATGTCTCCAGAGAGAAGTCCTTACGGTCTTCCACTACGCAAAGATCAGCAGCCGGTACAGGTATATGACTGGAGAAACCGCCATAAATACCTAAACTGTTGCCCGGCATTTTTTGTTTTAAGCAACGATTACCACGTCCCGAAGCACAGATATCACAATTATTGCACGGCATAACCGCAGGAATAATAACTTCCTTGCCAATTAATGATTTAGCATAATCACCAACACCATCCACAACTACCCCACTAATTTCATGGCCCAGTGTCAATGGTGGCTTAGTTACTGTGGGCACTCCATCAAAATAATAACCCACGTCAGTATGGCACACGCCGCATCCGGCTATTTCAACCAGTACTTCGCCCTCTTGCAATGCCGGCACATCAATACTGGTTTCAACAAGTTTACCAGGTTCCACCATTTGCCAGGTATCTATCTTGGTCGGTACGGTCATATACTGAAACCTCCTTATATATATTAATTTTATTTACCCTGCCAGACAGGTTTGCGCTTTTCCATAAAAGCTTTTAATCCTTCCACGGCATCCGCGGTTGGCATTAATTCATTCAGGTAAATATCATCGATAGCCTTTAGACCATCAACAAAGCCCTTATTTAGGCCGGCTTTAATAGCCTTTTTAGTCATCGCAAGCACTATTGGACTCATGGTCATAAACCTTTGTAAAAATTGCATCACGCCTTCATCAAAGGAATCAACGGGCAGAACAGTGTTCACCAGTCCCAGCTTATCAGCCTTGGCGGCATTAAATACTTCACCACTCAAAAGCAATTCCATGGCATGGGGCATAGAGGTTAACCTGGGGAGCATATAGGAAGCCAGGGGTGGAAATACGCCGACAGCAATTTCCGGCTGCCCGAATTTCGCTTTTTCTGAAGCTACGACCATATCACAGAAAAGAACCAACTCATAACCACCACCCAAAGCCGCGCCGTTAACGGCTGCCACAATGGGCTTGTCATTGGCATACATATTATGGAATATGCTGTCAAATACCTCAATCATTCTTGATACCTTATCCGGCGTGTGGTCAGCAACGTCCACACCTGCCGAAAAGGCCTTCCCTTCGGCACCTAAAACGATAAGACTACCAGACTGCTCCTTGGCCCATGCAAATGCGTCAGCTAATTCCTCCATCATCGGAATAGTTAAAACATTAAGTGGCGGGCTGTTAAGAGTTATGGAAATCAATCCATCTTCATTACTTACCTTGATAAAATTGTAACTCATATTATCCCCCCATGTACATCTAATTAAGATGCCAACTTGGACTATATATTATAACAGGCGGAGAGACTAAGCCTCGCCCCTCCACCTTTTTCATAATCAAATATAAAGGAATTATTTAAAACAACCTTATTCTTTACGCGGCGCCATAACCGCATCGACCAATTCCTGGTCAAACGGCTTAGCTTCGGCAAGCAGTTGACGGTATTTAATGAAATCAATGGTGTCCTTGCCAGTCAGCCTCTTAGTGCTAAATGCGTTAAATCCAAGGTACGCCTCACTGCTCATATTGGTACCCAGCCAATGACGGTACGCCAGTTTGTTCATATCCCAGAAGAATTTCTTCTTTTGCCTCATCATGTCAATGGACATTTGCAGACAGTTGGGGAACAGGTTTGTAAAGGTCCAGATTAATTTCTCAATTTCAGCATCTAGAAGTGAAAAGTCAACTTCTGCTTCCTTCACTAGCTGCTTGGCCTTGGCTGCAGCTTCACCCGTGACAGGGTCCCCGTAGACAATTTCACCGTTTTCAACAAATTTATCAGTAATTACCTGCGGGTTGCGGATAAATTCACCATTAACTTTGAGCACAGGAACTGCCTTGGATATTAATCCCTTATTCACCATTTTATAGGCACTCCACATTTCGCAGGAAACGCAGTTCCACATGGCATTCTCCATGCTCAAATTCCAGTGCAGGAAGTCAGTGCTACCGCCAACCGGTGCGGAACCATGTCTGGGACCGGCCTGACCGAAAATGGCCAAGTCTGAAGCAATGGCAATGTCACAGGCCATGCCGATTTCTTGTCCACCAGCTACCCGCATGCCATTGACCCGGCAAATAACCGGCTTCTTGCAATCGAGGAGGCCATCAACCATGCCATTGAACAGATCCATGTATTGCATATATTCACTGGGGTTGCTGCTGTAATATTCGGCATACTCAACAGTATTGCCACCGGTGCAGAATGCTTTGTCTCCCACAGCGGTAAATATAACGGCCACCACTGACCTGTCCGCGGATGCCTTGGCACAACCAGCAATAACGCCTTTAACCATTTCCGTGGTATAGGAGTTGTACTGTTTAGGGTTGTTAAGAATAATCCAAGCGGAATAAAGGCCAGGAACCTCATTACCTTTATTGTCTTTTACAGGTCTTTTCTCATAAAGTACGCACGGTGCTTCGGTACCAAAATGCTGTTCATCAAACAACTCATGGTTTTTAACATCGGTTTGGCGGGGCCACTTATTAAGATCCATTCTTATTCCTCCCATACATAACTTTTATTTTATTAATAATTTACTACTTACACCATTCTAACCAATCAATTCTAGCATTAGTCACGCCGGCAGTTACACTTGTCGTCGTTAACCACCCCCTGTTTAAGGAACTAATTAAACACATTATGTTTTATGATTTAACAAATTCATAAGACAACTGGCCATCGGGCAGATTTAAAATATTTATTTGCAAGGCCATGCCAACACTTACTTCTTCTTTTGGAATACTGCTGTCAAGCCTGCCGAAAACTTTTATACCGTTAAAATCCGCCAAGGCAAGAGTATAGGGCACATCTGCCTCGAAACCGGTGGGCGCAAAGCCCGCCTTAGTAAAACTAACCAGGTTGCCTGTTCCCTCAATTTTAAACCAGTCCATTTCGTTACCCAGGCATTCTGCGCAATCCGCCCGTGGGGGGAAATATTGCTTCCCGCAGGACTTACATTGTGTTCCACTTAGTTCACCCTTTGCAAGGTATTCAACAAAAGATTCAACCTTGGTCTGGGAAGCAAAACTTTTTCTTCCGAACTTCTCAAATCCCATCACTTCTACCTCCCCAGGATGATCACGTTGCCGTAAACACCCACTCCGCCAATATTATGAATCAATCCTATTTCGGCCCCTGGAACCTGCATGCCCCCAGCTTCATCACGCAACTGCAACACGATGGTGCGCACTTGCGAGCCACCCGTTGCACCGATGGGGTGTCCCTTGGAGAGCAAGCCACCGTCAACATTGACCGGTATTTTGCCGCCAATATATGTTTGCCCTTCACGGATCAGCTCGACTCCCTTACCCGGCTCGGCAAACCCCAGGGCTTCATAAGCCAGCAGTTCAGCTATGGTAAAACAATCATGAACTTCTGCCACATCAATATCCTGGGGTGTTACCCCCGCCATGGCATAAGCCTCTTGAGCGGCCTTGCGGGCGCATGCTATACCGTAAAGGGTGTCACGGTTCGTAAGCGTCATGGATGCCGTAGCTGAACCCAAACCCATAAACCAAACCGGCTTTGGGCAAATATCCTTAGCTCTGTCCTTGTTTGCAATGATTATGCAAGAAGCACCGTCAGCATTGGCACAGCAGTCAAATCGCTTGAGGGGACTACTGACATATGGAGCGTTTAATGCATCCTCCAAGCTGACCTCCTTGCGGTACACGGCCTTTTCATTAATCGTGCCGTACTTGGCAGCCTTTACCCTAATCATAGCCAGATCTTTTTCCGTGCTGCCGTATTTATCAAAATGAGCGCAGGCGTGCATAGCGTAATATGCGGGCATCATAGAGCCAAAAGGTGATTCCCACATAATGTCGCCACCCCGACCCATCCGTTCTTGGGAATCAGCTGAAGAGATTTCCGACATTTTTTGAAAACCCAGAACCACTATAATATCATGTAGGCCCGATTTAACCATCGCATAACCTGCCCGTAGTCCTGTGGTACTGGATGAGCATACTGTCTCTACCGCAAAGGTAGGCTGAGGGTTTAGCCCGAGATACTCGGCAATGATCCCCGAAGGGCTACGCTGGCTGTCATATTCTGGCGCAGAACAAATAATTGATGCGTCAATGTCACTTTTGCTTATTCCAGCGTCTTGCATAGCTTCTCTAAAAGCCTCAAAGGCCAACTCTCTTATCGATCCCTGATAGCCCCTCACAAATGCACTTTGGCCTACGCCAATTATAGCTACATCTTTTGACATATTGAACCTCCCCGGGATAAATACTTTAACCGGTTAGTAAAATTACAACATTACCATACCGCCATCTATACAGATGGTCTGGCCTGTTATATACGCTGATTCATCAGATGCCAAAAATACTATCATCGGGCCGATTTCTTCAGGCTGTGCAAAACGGCCCAACGGAATACGCTCAAGATATTTAGCACTAAATTTAGGATCACTTGATATCTTTTTGGTCATTTCAGTTTCGGCCATGGGTGCTATGTTATTAACCCGGATATTATACCTGGCCAATTCTTTAGCAGCGGATTTGGTGAGTGCGTAGACTCCACCTTTGGCCGCCGTATAGTTAACCTGGCCAATCGTACCGAGCAATCCAGCAGAGGATGTTACATTTATTATTGAACCGGTTTTTTGCTCCATCATTGGTTTTGCCACTGCCTGCATGCAGTAAAATGTACCTGTCAGGTTGATCTTTATTACTTCATCCCATTGCTCAGGTGTCATTTTCCACAACATAGCGGGCTTGCTGATTCCCGCATTATTAAATAAAATGTCTACCCTACCAAACGCTGCCAGGGTTTCATCCACCATTTTCTGAACTTGTTCCCGGTCAGATATATCTACACTCATTGCGAGGTACCGGGCACCCAGTTCCTTTACTTTTGCTACCACCGGACTATCCGGGCTGATGCTGCGGCTGACCATAACTACCGCTGCACCTTCCTTGGCCAGTGCCAGCGCTGCCGACTCGCCTATCCCCTGCCGCGCCCCCGTAACTATGGCCACTTTATCCTGAAGCTTCACATCTATCACTCCCTGTTAACCGACATTATTTTCCCGGCCCCCGGGCCGGTAAGCCAAGGTAATATTATGCAAACATTCGTTGCCATTTTTCCTGCCATCAGGATTGTAATTCTTGATTTTTTGAAAACCCATCTCTGCAAGCAACATATTAAGATCACGACAAAATAGCGGTTTAATAGGGTATTCAAATGTCTGAGTTACCTTACCTTTTTGCACAGTTACAACGCTAAAAACAATTTTGGTATCACCGTGGCCCGGATTACCCTGAAGTTGTGCCATTACGGTCATCCCTGACCCCATAAACTCTGGCAGAGAAAATTTTTTCTCCCTTTCCCAAATTAAGTCGTAATTCAGGGTATGTATCACAAGCATCCCACCGGGAAGCAGCAAAGTGTAAAACTGAGCCAACGTTCCCCAAATATCATCAGTGTTTGTGAGATAGGAAAGGGAATTTCCCATACATGTTATCAGGTCACACCTCTTTGCATAATAGGTGGAAACATCTCGCATATCCCCCAGCAAAAAGGTAGGATTATGCCCCGCCTCTACTGCTCTGTGTTTGGCCCTCTCAACAATTCGGGGGTCAGTGCCCAGGGAAACAACCTCAACACCAAGGCTGGCCAACATAATTGCAGTTTCACCATAACCACAGGCAACGTCCAAAGCACATTTAATATTATTGTTTTCAACCAATTTATTGATTATTTTACGATGTCCTTCAGTGAGACCCCAGATAAAGGGTTGTAAGTCACTTACTTTTCCCATGGCCTAACCCCCTTATATTGGGCAGCAGCGGTGTTTTATGGCCTTGGAGGTGAAGCCCTGCTGGCAAGCCAGGTTCCGAAGTGTTATTATGATAATAAGACAAGGGACTTGAAAAAAAAATCGCTTAAAAGCATGAAAGCCAGGTTAGATAAGGGTGAATCGGGGATTAACCTTTTCAGGCTAAACTAACCGGTTATAATATTGACACTTATTTATAACAAGGTGTAAAATTTAATATCAGATTTTTTAGAACTGCCAAAAATTTTAGCGAATTTACTTGCTAATTGTTGTTTTGTGTCGAAAAGGAATTATTTCACAAAGTTATGGCGTAATACCGATGGACAAACCAACGGGAATATTGTCTTTGATCCCAATAATTAGTTAGGTGGTTGAAACTCTTACAAACAGGTTTTTAAAAACCCGTTCAGCAGGGTAATGTTAGAAAAATTTAAGGAGGTAAGGCATATGTCACTGATAAACCTCATGATAGTAGACGATCACCTTATGATTAGAGAGGGACTGACAACCATGCTGGGCGACTGTGAGGATATTTCTATTGTGGGCACTTGCGGAGATGGTGATGAGGCCAATCTGATGGCCCGCAAAATTCAGCCGGATATTGTCCTGATGGATATAAAAATGGGGGCCACTAACGGTATTGAAGCCGCCAGAAAAATAATTAACGAACATCCTGAAATAAAAATAATTTTCCTCACTGTTTTTGAGGATAGCGAATTTATGCGCCAAGCGCTGCAGGCTGGGGCTGCTGGGTATATTTTAAAACATATTTCTAAAGAAAAACTCATTGATTCTATTCGCAGGGTACACCTGGGGGAAAAGATAATTGATCCCACTGTATTTAATACTATTGTCACCGACTATATTAAGCTGACAAAAACCCCCAACATACCGGAAAAAACTATGGTGCAAACTGTACAGTTTACCCCCAGGGAAAAGGAAATACTTTTCCACCTCACCAAGGGCATGACTAACAAGGAAATATCCGTAGTCACCCACCTTTCTGTGGATACCATAAAAACACATCTGCGCAATATTTTCAGGAAACTTAATGTTAAGAACCGTTCCCAGGCAATTAACCATGGTATAAAATATTTTAATTCCCTATCTTTCAATTAATGGCCATTCATCTTAAACCAAGGTTCAGTTCGGGTAGCAATGAGAAAAGCAATGCAGCGACCATCTTTTCGGGTTAATCCCATTGGGTGATAACCAGCCAACAAAATTTACACCTATATCACCCGGTAAACAGTGAACAAACATGAAACGTTTAATAGAAAACAGGCCCAATTAAAATGGGCCTGCTTCATTTTGTAAAGTTAAACAGGAAAAAATTCAGTATTTATTTGGGACAATTTCAAGATCTACTTAATATTCTTAGCCTTTCTTTCCTGCAAAAATTTAGGTGCCACCTGCGGGAACAAGGCCACCGAAACAACGTCTTCCTCTTTCTCCATATAAGACGTGCATTCTTCCCTGGCTTTGGGCAACTCCGGCTCAATCAAATCCGCGGGGCGACATTTAATTGGTTCCTCATCGCCAATAATTTTCTTCCGGGCTTCTTCATTAACCGACGCGGGAGGACGACCATAAAAGCCGCGCATGTAGTCCTTTACCTCATTGGTAGCAATCATATAACGTTGACCCAACAGCACATTCAAAGCTGCCTGAGAGCCCACAATTTGACTGGAGGGAGTAACCAGCGGCGGATAGCCAAAGTCTTCTCTCACCCGGGGTACCTCAGCCAATACTTCAGGCAATTTATCCAGAGCATTTTGTTCCTTAAGCTGATTGATAAAGTTTGAAATCATACCTCCAGGGATTTGATAAGTTAACACATTGGTATCCGGACTACAGCTGGCATTATCAAATTCAGCGTAATGCTTACGGACTTCTTTGAAATAATCGGCAATTTCCGAAAGCAGCTCGAGATCCAGTCCTGTGTCATAAGGGGTATCTTTTAGAGCCGCCACCATACTTTCAATGGATGGCTGTGAGCTTTGTAATGCCATGGAGGATATGGCACAGTCAATCACATCCACTCCCGCCTCCACTGCCTTCATATATGTCATAGAGGCCATACCGCTGGTGTAGTGGCAATGTAATTGAACCATGATATCCAGTTTTTCTTTCCAACCTTTGACAATATCATAAGCGGGCTGAGGCGCTAGTATACCAGCCATATCTTTTAAGCAAAGCGAATCAACGCCCATTTCCTTAAGTTCAGCACCCATACGCATATAAAATTCATAATCGTGTACCGGGCTGATGGTATAAACCACCGTACCCTGGGCATGGGCTCCTTCCCGTTTAACATACTCAATAGATTTCTCCATATTGCGTGTATCATTTAAAGCATCAAATATTCTAAAGATATCTAAACCGTTATCTACTGTTCTTTTTATAAACTCCTCTAATACATCATCCGCGTAATGCTTGTAGCCCACCACGTTTTGACCGCGCAGCAACATTTGCAGCTTACTATTTTTAAAATGACGGCGTACCTCCCGCAACCTTTCCCAGGGATCTTCATTAAGAAAGCGCATGCAAGAGTCAAACGTGGCACCGCCCCATATTTCCACAGCGTGGAACCCCACCTGTTCTACCTTCTCCGCAATTGGCAGCATATGCTCGGTACGCATACGGGTGGCTAATAATGACTGATGGCCGTCCCGCATAGTTGTATCCATTATTTTAACTTTTCTATTCTCTCCCATAATAAAACCTCCCAGTTTTCCAAATGCCAGGATATTACCATTATTTTACCAGTGTCATAACATTTCTTACCGACTGTATTGACTTTTGCAAAGCGGCCTTTTCATCTTCAGTTAAGTCCACCTCAAGAATTTTCTCCACACCGTTACCGCCAATTATAGCCGGTACACCAAGGTATATCTCCTTTTCGCCATATTCTCCATTTAAGTAGGCGGCCACTGGCAGTATGCGCTTTTGATCCTTCAGAACAGCTTCCACCATTTCTATAGCTGAAGCACCGGGTGCGTAATAGGCACTGCCTGTTTTTAAGTAGTTAACGATTTCCGCGCCGCCCTTTCTGGTTCTTTCCACTATAGCTTCAATGCGCTCTTTGGGAATTAATTTTTCAATGGGAATACCTCCGGCGTAGCTATAGCGTACCAGTGGCACCATGTCGTCACCATGCCCCCCAAGAACGAAAGCGCTAACGTCTTTATAGGATACACCTAATTCCTGAGCTATAAAAATACGGAAACGAGCCGAATCCAGCACACCTGCCATACCAAACACCCGGTTGGCAGGGAACCCGCTGGCTTTATAAGCCGCGTACACCATAACGTCAAGGGGATTAGTTACCACAATTATAAAAGCGTTGGGGGAAAATTTAGCTGCTTGTTCCGCGCAAGACTGTACGATTTTTACATTGGTACTGACCAGGTCATCCCGGCTCATCCCCGGCTTACGAGCAATACCTGCGGTTATCACCACCAGATCGGAGCCGGCAGTATCCTCATATTTGTTGGTGCCCGTAATGTTAATATCATAACCTTCAATGGGCGCGGCCTCCTGCATGTCAAGCCCTTTGCCCTGGGGCACCCCTTCTACGACATCCATTAGAACAATATCGCCTAATTCCTTGGTTGCCGCCCAATGTGCACAAGTAGCGCCAACGTTACCGGAACCAATAATAGTAATTTTATTCCTTTTCAATTTATTAGACCTCCTATAACAAGCGACTATTACCGGCAAATCACCGTTATTTACTATTTATTCCTTTTGACATTTACAATTTTTTTGGTAATGGGAGCGTTACCATCTTATCTATTTTTCATTGCTTACAATAACAGCAGTACATCCCCGATATTAAAGGTAACCAAATCATGGCTTACCCAGCTTAATCTTTTTCATTTCAATGCCTCCTTAAGTTGTAATTTGGCAGCTATACTGAATCGGTAGACCGGGGACGCCGCTTCAGCATATCAAGCCATCCACAATGCTGGGCTATTAACAAAAACCGTCATTATTTAACCAATACTTATATAATTTAGGTCCTTTTATAATTAACCATTTAATTCCAATGAACGTCCAACGCAATTTAAAACAAATTTAAAATATTATCTCATCCAACACGCCACCGTATAGTCATCAACCACTGGTTTGGGATAGACCAATGTCTGTAACTATGGCCTACCCCTATTATCAAATCATTCATTATAACCGGCTTCTATACGGGCAAATTGCCATGCTTCTTACTGGGCCTGTTTTCCCGTTTGCTATTTAAAATACCCAGGGCGTCAATAATTCTAGCCCTGGTATCACGCGGGTCAATAACATCATCCACAAAACCCCGGGCGCTGGCCACATAGGGATTGGCAAAGTTATCCCTATACTCTTGCACCAGGCGGTTTCTTTCTTCCGTAGGATCTGCAGCATCGGCAATTTCTCTGCGATTAATGATGTTAACTGCGCCCTCAGGGCCCATAACAGCAATTTCCGCTGTAGGCCATGCATAAACCATATCCGCCCTCAATGAGCTGCTACACATGGCCAGGTATGCACCTCCGTATGCTTTACGTAATATAACAGTTATTTTGGGTACTGTGGCTTCTGAATAAGCGTATAACATCTTGGCTCCATGCCTGATAATTCCACCAAATTCCTGGGCCGTACCTGGTAAGAAACCGGGCACATCCATAAAAGTAACCAGTGGAACATTAAAAGCATCACAGAAGCGTACAAAACGGCTTATTTTATCCGATGCATTAATATCTAAACACCCCGCTAAATAGTCGGGCTGGTTAGCTATAACACCGACGGATTGACCGTTTACTCTGGCAAAACCAATAACCGCATTTTTAGCATACAGAGGCAATACTTCGAGAAAATCACCACCATCAACAACGGCAGTAATAACTTTTTTTACATCATAGGGCATATTAGGCTGAACAGGAACAATATTGAGCAACTCTTCACGGTTAACTGCCGGTTCATTGGCTTCATAACAAGGAGCATACTCCTGGTTATTGGAAGGAAGATAGCTTAAAAGTTCTTTGACCATATCCAGGCAGTGTTCCTCACTTTTACCCATGAAGTGAGCTACACCGCTGATTTGGTTATGGGTTAAGGCACCACCCAGCTGCTCCATGGAAACTTCCTCACCGGTGACAGCTTTGATCACCTGTGGTCCGGTGATAAACATTTGGGAAGTGCCATCCACCATAAATATAAAGTCCATCAAAGCGGGTGAATACACAGCCCCCCCGGCGCACGGTCCCATGATAACGGACAATTGCGGTATAACCCCCGAGGCAACAGTATTACGGAAAAAAATTTCTCCATACCCGTTTAAAGCATCAACACCCTCCTGGATTCGCGCCCCACCGGAATCGTTCAAACCTATTACCGGAGCACCAGTGCGCATGGCCAAATCCAGCACTTTACAAATCTTTTGGGCATGGATTTTACCCAGTGAACCACCTATAACAGTAAAGTCCTGTGCATAAATGTATACTTTTCGGCCATTTACCAATCCATAGCCGGTAACCACGCCTTCTCCCGGGTTTTTATTAGGGTCCCCGGCAAAAACTTCTAGTTCCTTGAAGGTGTTGGGATCAAAAATATAATCTATCCTTTCCCGTGCAGTCTTTTTGCCTGTCTCGTGCTGCTTGGCAATCCGTTTATCACCACCGCCGGATTGTACTTTTCCCCTTAATGCCTGCAGTTGTTCCAGCTTTACCTGCATGCTCACTTTGTAAACCCCCTCTATTCGCGTTCACACAATTCAACAAGCGTGCCACAGGTTGCCTTGGGGTGCAGGAAAGCAATTTGGGCGCCACCAGCTCCCCGCCTGGGTTTTTCATCGATTAACCTGACGCCTGCCGCTTTAAGCTGAGCCAATTTTTCTTCCAGGTTATCCACCCTGAAGGCGATGTGCTGAATGCCTTCGCCGTTTTTCTCAATATAGCGGGCTATTGGTCCGTCGGGTGTGGTGCTCTCCAGCAGTTCCACTTCACTATCGCCGGTGGGGATAAAGGCCACCTTGACCTTTTGATCCTCCACTACTTCTTCTTCAACCACCTTTAAACCCAGAATTTTTTCATAAAACTCTTTGGCCGCATCAAGGTTTTTAACGGCTATACCTATATGATCTACTTTTTTAATCACCGCAAACCCTCCTTATTCATTAACTACCGCCGAATATGGATTTACTGCTTCATTTACTATTTTAACCTTTTTTAGGCTTAACCAACCTTGCTCTCAATGTACTCAATTATCGTCTGAGTACTGGTTCCCGGTGTAAATATTTCGGATATCCCTTTTTCCTTTAATTCAGGAATATCCTCATCCGGAATAATACCGCCGCCCAGCACCAAAATATCGTCGGCGTTTTGCTTGCGCAAACCCTCAACCACAGCTGGGAACAGGTGCATATGGGCACCGGAGAGACAACTGAGGGCTACAACAGCAACGTCTTCCTGTAAAGCCGCTCCAACTATTTGGTCCGGTGTCTGACGCAAACCCGTATATATAACTTCCATGCCGGCGTCCCTGAGTGCCTGGGCAATCACCTTGGCCCCCCTGTCATGGCCGTCCAGCCCCGGTTTAGCCACCAGCACCCTGATTGGTTTTCCGCTCATCCACGCACTCCTCCTCGGCTAAAAAACGATTTGCTGCTGATATTCACCAAAAACACCCCTTAGCACATTACAAATCTCACCCAGTGTAGCATAGTTTTTAACCGCCTCTATAAAGTAGGGCATTAAATTCTCGCTGGTACCGGCAACTTTTTCAATATCCTTGAGTAATTTTTGCACCTTTTCATTATCCCGCTCTGCACGCAGTTTGGCCAATTTATCCGCCTGTCTTTGACCAACCAGAGGATCCACTCTGAGCAAATCCTTGGGACGTTCTTCCTGCATCTGAAACTTGTTAACTCCAATAACTACTTTTGCACCTTTTTCAATATCCTTTTGATACTTGTAGGCACTAGTATGAATTTCCTTTTGCATAAATTCAATAGCTTTAGGTGCTCCACCCAAGTCATCGATTTTTTTGATATATTCACCGGCTCTTCGCTCTATTTCATTGGTGAGATTTTCCACAAAATAAGAACCGCCCAGCGGATCCACGGTGTCAGCCGCGCCTATTTCATAACCAATAACCTGCTGGGTTCTTAAAGCAATTAAAACGGAACTGTCACTGGGCAAGGCCAGGGCCTCATCCCGTGAGTTGGTATGCAAAGATTGGGTGCCACCCAGTACAGCGCTTAAGGCTTGATAGGCTACGCGCATAATATTGACATCGGGCTGCTGGGCTGTCAATGTGCAGCCGGCTGTTTGAGTATGAAAGCGCAGCATCATGGATTTGGCATTTTTAGCACCGAAACGTTCCTTCATTATTTTTGCCCATAGCCTGCGGGCCGCCCGGAACTTGGCAATTTCTTCAAAAAAATTCAAGTGGGCGTTAAAGAAAAAACTCAACCGGGGAGCAAATTCATCTACATCCAAACCGGCATCCACAGCAGCCTGTACATAGGCTATGCCATCCGCGAGAGTAAAGGCCACTTCCTGAACCGCCGTGGAACCTGCCTCCCTGATGTGATAGCCACTGATACTAATTGTGTTCCAATTGGGCACATTTTTAGCACAATAAGCAAATATATCAGTTATCAGACGCATGGAATGATCCGGCGGGAATATATAAGTTCCCCTGGCCACATATTCCTTGAGAATATCGTTTTGGATTGTCCCCTTTAACTGTTGCTGTTTAACTCCCTGTTTTTCCGCCACAGCAATGTACATAGCCAGCAATATAGCTGCCGGGGAGTTAATAGTCATGGAAGTGCTTACTTTATCCAGTGGAATTTGATCAAAAAGTGTTTCCATATCCAGCATGGAATCAATAGCTACCCCCACTTTGCCCACTTCTCCCATAGAAAGCTGGTCATCAGAGTCATAACCAATTTGGGTGGGTAAGTCAAAGGCTACACTGAGACCGGTTTGCCCCTGGTCCAACAGGTACCGGAACCGCTTGTTAGTCTCCTCGGACGTCCCAAACCCGGCATATTGCCGCATCGTCCAAAGACGTCCCCGATACATGTTGGGTTGCACTCCCCTGGTGTAAGGATATTCACCAGGAAAACCAAGGTCGTTGTATTGCACACCTGTTAAATTTTCAGGTGTATAAACGGTATTAATGTCAATACCTGAATCGGTGGCAAAATTAGTTTGCCGTTCCGGGCGTTTGGCAGCAAGTTTTTCCAATTTTTCATTATATTTTTGCCTTTTCCCTTTAATGTTTTCCACCATTTCCTTGTCAAACAAACTATCTCCTCCTTTTGCGAACAACGGGGGATTATTTTAATACCTGGCGAAGTAAATCGGGCACTTCAAAGGGCAGTGTAGCCACCTTGACACCTGCGGCTTGTAAAGCTTCTACTTTGCCGTCAAAAGTACCCTTGCCCCTTTCAATGATGGCACCAGCGTGCCCCATACGTTTTCCTGGCGGTGCACTCTTTCCGGCAATATAAGCCACTACTGGTTTGGTCATTTCTTTAATGAACAAGGAAGCTTCCTCCTCGGCGTTGCCACCGATTTCCCCTACCAGTATCACTGCTTTAGTTTGCGGATCTTTTTCAAATTTTTCCAATACATCTATAAAGGAAAGTCCCACTACTCTATCACCACCCAGGCCAACCACCGTGGATTGGCCAAAACCGTTGGCCGTAAGGTTGCCCACAATTTCATAAGTCAAGGTTCCACTGCGGGCTACCACACCAATGGGCCCCTCAACAAAAAATTGGTTGGGAGGAATGCCTATTTTGCATTTACCAGAAGATACAATACCAAAAG
Organism: Desulfoscipio gibsoniae DSM 7213; assembly: GCF_000233715.2. GTDB lineage: Bacteria > Bacillota > Desulfotomaculia > Desulfotomaculales > Desulfallaceae > Sporotomaculum > Sporotomaculum gibsoniae. The sequence goes on along the minus strand of NC_021184.1, from coordinate 1,995,108 downwards.
TATTAGGTCCTATCACAGTGGTTCCATTACGGCGAGCGAACTCAACTATTTCCATTTCATCATGTAAGGGAATATGCTCGGTAACTATGACCAGTACTTTAACACCTGCGGTAATTGCCTCAAATGCCGCATACTTGGCAAAGATTGCCGATACGAATAATACCGAGGCATCCACCTGATTTTCTTCACACGCGGCAAAAACGGTATCATACACCGGAATACCTTCCACTTCTTGCCCGCCCTTACCGGGGGAGACTCCACCTACAACCTTAGTACCGTAAGCAAGCATTTGGCCAGCATGGAAACTGCCCTGTTTACCTGTAATCCCCTGAATAATAACATCGGTCTTTTCATCTATAATAATGGCCACTATATAAACACTCCTTTATCTGCACGTTAATTAGCGTTTGCTATTTCTACGGCCTTGGCTGCAGCTTCTTGCATTACTTTATAAGCTTCCATACCGTTTTCTTTAATTATTCTGACCCCTTCCTCCTCATTGGTGCCAACCAACCGGATAACAACAGGGACCGGAATTTCTCTGGCTTTTTTAACCTGGATAAGGGCATTGGCCACATCATCGCATCGAGTAATGCCTCCAAATATATTAATAAAAATAACCTTGGGATTGGTCTGCAGCAGCAACTCGATAGCCTTTACAGTACCCTCCATACCCGTGCCACCGCCGGCATCCAAAAAATTAGCCGGTTTACCGCCGTAGTGGGACAGCGTATCCAAGCTGCCCATGGACATCCCGGCTCCATTGGCCATGACAGCAATATCGCCGCCCAGCTCTACAAATGCCAGTCCCAGGTCATGGGCTTGCTTTTCAATATTTGTACGATCCTCCACGTAGGGAATATCCTTTTGCCGGAACAGGGCATCGTCATCGATGGTTACTTTGGAATCCGCGGCAATCAAAGTATCGCCGCTAATTACCAGCGGGTTGATTTCCACCAATTCGGCATCCTTTTCACGGAATAGTTTATATAGAAGAGGCAACAAGCTATTAAATTCATTGCCGACTTGTCCGGTAAGACCTAACCGCCTGGATATTTCCCGGCACAAGAATGGTGGCACTCCCATGGGTAAATCAATGTGCTGTTTTACAATATGCTCATCCGGTACTTCCTCTATGTCCATGCCGCCCTGGATAGAAGCAATGATTACGGGCTTTTTGGCTGAACCGTCGACGGTGATGGCCAGGTATAATTCTTTATCGATTTTAATTTTTTCCTCTACCAACACCTTTTCCACTTTATGGCCGTTCAGGACCATTGACAATACCTGGGATGTTGCTTCCCTGGCCTCTTCAGGGTTATCGGCAAACTTAATTCCGCCACCCTTGCCCCTTTTGCCGGCCAAAATTTGGGATTTCACCACCACAGTGCCGCCTATTTCCTGGGCCACCTTAGCTGCCTCGTCCGGGGTAGTCACCATCCTACCACGGGGCACTGTTATGCCATAGGATGAAAAGAGATCCTTACCCATGTACTCAAATAGTTTCACAACTGATCCTCCCTTTTATTTTTTATCTAGTAGCATATATTTTGGTGCCTTCTTCATATAAATCCCCGCCCAGGGTATCGTTAACTACAATTACAGGGAAATCTTCAACTTCCAAACGATGTATCGCCTCGGGTCCCAGTTCCGGATAAGCTACCACTTCACATTTTTTGATACATTTACTGATTAACGCGGCCGCTCCACCCACAGCGGCAAAATATACAGCTTTATATTGTTTTATGGCCTTGATAACTTCAGGTGACCGCTTGCCTTTACCCACCATGCCTTTTAACCCCAGAGCAATTAGTTTAGGAGCGTATAGATCCATTCTGCCGCTGGTAGTAGGTCCGGCTGATCCGATTATCTGGCCTGGCTTGGCAGGAGAAGGTCCAACATAATAAATTATTTGCCCCTTAAGATCTACTGGTAATTCCTGTCCCTTATCCAATAATTCCACCAGTTTTTTATGCGCTGCATCCCGGCCGGTATACAAAACTCCGTTTAGCAACACTTTTTGTCCTATGCGTAATTTTTCTAAAACCGCATCGGTAACAGGTGTAGTCAGTTTTATTTTTGTCATTGCCATATTTTTCACCCCATAGTCCTATAAAATTACTTCTTTGTGCCTGCTGGCATGGCAGTTGATATTGACCGCCACGGGCAAGCTGGCAATGTGAGCGGGATAAATATTCACATGCACGGCCAGAGCTGTTATACGGCCACCGAGACCCTGCGGCCCAACACCTAGATTATTAATACTGTCAAACAGTTCCTTTTCCAATTCGGCGATTTCCGGCCTGGGGTTTGGTGTGCCCACCGCTCTTAATAACGATTCTTTGGAGAGCAGAGCAGCCTTTTCAAATGTACCACCGATACCAACACCAACAACAATGGGCGGGCATGGGTTTGGTCCAGCGGCCATAACAGTGTCCAGCACAAACTGCTTAACCCCTTCAACCCCCTCAGCGGGTTTCAACATTTTAATGGCACTCATGTTTTCACTGCCGCCGCCCTTTGGAGCCACGATTATTTTTAACTTATCACCAGGTACTAATTTTAAGTGAACCACCGCAGGTGTGTTGTCACCGGTGTTAACCCGCTCCAGCGGGTGTCCCACTATGGATTTTCTCAGGTAACCGTCGGTATATCCTCTACGCACACCTTCATTAATAGCGTCCTCCAGAGAACCTCCCTCAATATGTACATCCTGCCCCAATTCCACAAAAACCACTGCAAACCCAGTATCCTGGCACATTGGTACTTCTTCCGACTTAGCAATACCGGCATTATCGATAATTTGTTGAATAATTTCTTTGCCGGTAAGGGAAATTTCCTGATCATACGCTCCTTGCAAAGCATCTATCATATCCTGTCCCAGGAAATAGTTAGCATCCATGCATAGTTTGGCCACCGCTTGCGATATATTAGCCACATTAATTGACTTGATAGTAAACCCCTCCCTCTTTTAAAAGGATGTACAATTACAATAAACACGCAATATTTGTGCCATTAAATAAAAAAACTCTTTGCACTTCCCTGTAGCGCTACCAATATGTCTGCCAATAAAATTCTAACATATTTTATTTTTAAAAAATACAATTCCATCAAATTAAGCCATAAAATTTTATTTTTTAGAAGCAATTTGACTGCAAACCCTTGATTATACTATGTATTCTTATTATCTAATTTTTTTAACTTATTTCTAAATGCTTGAATTTTCAAACTTTGCCCTTTTTAGTTTATTGTACAAAGTAGCCAAAGATATATTTAATGCCTGGGCCGCTCTTCTTTTACCTTCAACTGTATTCCCATACTTAGCCAGGGCCTTTTTAATTAATATTTGTTCCATTTGGTCAATAGGTAACAATTCCACATCCCTTTCCGGTGCAATTTTTAACTGGCTGACGTGCTGGATAAAATTTTTCTTGGACAGTATCTCTTCATCAACGGTAACCATTACTCTTTCTACCACATTTTCCAATTCCCGCACATTACCTGGCCAATCGTAACTATATAGAACCTCCTCAGCATCTTGGGAAAGTCCTTTAACTTTCTTGCCAAGTTTACGGTTAAGTTTGACAATTAAATGATTAACCAATGATGACAAATCCTCTTTTCGCACACGCAAAGGGGGTATGGTTATTTCTACGACATTAAGCCTGTAATAAAGGTCTTCCCTAAATTTTCCCGACCTAATCAAGTCCCTGAGATTTCTGTTGGTAGCCGCAATCACCCGCACATCAACTCGTATGGTTTGATTGCCGCCTACCTTTTCAAACTCCATTTCTTGCAAAACACGTAGTAGCTTTCCCTGTAAAATCAAATTCATGTCGCCAATTTCATCCAGAAATATTGTGCCCCCATTAGCTAGTTCAAATTTACCTATTTTTGATTTAGTAGCACCAGTAAAGGCACCCTTGGCGTAGCCAAAGAATTCACTTTCCAAGAGGTTTTCCGGGATAGCTGCACAGTTTACCTTAATAAATGGCTTATCTCTCCTTGAACTGGCAAAGTGAATTGCATGGGCGAACAATTCCTTACCCGTACCGCTTTCACCCAGTAACAATACGGTTGAATTGCTGCGGGCTGCTCTCTCAGCCACCTGAATACTTTTTTTTAAATCAGGACTGGTGCCCAAAATATCCGCAAAGCTATATTTACATGTAGTTACCTGACCAAATTTATCACATAAATTCTCAATCATAGTAGTTCGCTGACGCAGTTCATCCATTAATTTCATTACATCGGTAAAATGCTGAAAAACCACTACCGACCCTGCCAAATTACCATCGACAATAATGGGCGAAGCATTGCTTACAACTTCGGCATTACTTCCCCCCACCTGGGTGCGATGGCCAAAAACATTTTTACCTGTTTTTAGCGCCATGGCCAGCGCGCCATCAGGCGATATTTCAAAAACATTCTGGCCAATTCTTTGCTCTGCGGGTATCCCGGTAACGCGGGTAAAAGCTGGATTAACGTATTTAATCACGCCATTTTCATCCGCCACTTCAACGGCTTCCTGAATTGAATTTAAAATAGTAGACAACTCTCCCTGAACCCTTTTTATCTGTAGTAATTCTTTTTTTTCTCTAAACAGGCGCAGCATTATATTAACCGCCCTTGTTTCAATAACTGAAGTTGGACCGCTAACACCTTTGATAATATCGTTAACAACATTGCTATTCAACGTATTAATAATTACATCTAAATTTTTTAACTCATGAAGTCTATTAATATCTAAAATTTTTACGTTTTCATCAGTCCAAAATTTGCCTATTTTTTCATCAGCGCCTGCTTTAAATAAGCATACAATTTTTATATCCTCAATATTTTTCAATAAATTATAAACAGACACCCCATCATTGCCTATACCAATAATAGCTACCTTTTGCATAATTCACCACCTTCTCATAATCACCAAATAAATTTCCATTGTTCTGATAAATTCGACGATTAAACTATAAATCCTTCTAAAATATAAAATTATTTCTTAGCGAACAAATGTTTACTTGCTCATTGATTATGTTATAATGGTTATATACTTGGAAAGGTGTTGTTTGGCATTGAAATATAACCTAAATAAACGCGAGGAAGAAATTTTAAATTTTATCAAAAATAACATTCATAATAAAGGATATCCTCCTTCTGTGAGAGAAATAGGTCAAGCCGTGGGATTAAAGTCAAGTTCTACTGTACATAGTTACCTGCGCAGACTTGAAAGCATGGGACTGCTCAGGAGAGATCCTGCTAAACCGAGGGCCATTGAATTAATGCAAAATCATGGCAAACCATCTAAAGAAATGATCTCAGTACCGGTGCTGGGCAAGGTTGCAGCCGGTGAACCTTTACTGGCGTTAGAAAACTACGATGACTCATTTCCCTTACCAGTGGATTTTGTCGGTCACGGAGAATTCTTCATGCTCAGTATTAAAGGTGACAGCATGATTGAAGCTGGTATCCTAGAAGGTGACCTGGTGTTGGTAAGACGCCAGCCATGTGTGGAAAACGGGGATATCTGCGTTGCGTTGATTGAGGATGAAGCTACTATTAAAAGGTTTTTTAAAGAAAACGACCATATACGCCTACAACCCGAAAACTACAGACTTTCACCTTTACTAGTCAAGGAAGTACAAATATTAGGTAAGGTTGCAGGTCTGGTAAGAAAGTTTTAAGGCATCAAAAAACTCCTTATTCACCTCTGGTAATAAGGAGTTTTTAATGGTATCATTTTTGATGTTCTTTATATTCTTTCAACATTTTAACAAATGCATCAGCAGCATAATTGACCATACACGGTTGAAATTGAACCACATAAAAACTCCGGTTCATGCTTATACCTTGCAATTCGGTCTTTCCAACTTTACCGGCTTCAATAACATCTGCAGCAGCCCATCTGGAAACAAAGGCTATACCCATACCGGCCTGCACAGCACTAATTACCGACCGGGTACTTCCCAGTTCCATTTCTACATTTAAATGATCTATATTTATGCCATGTTTAATCAGTATATCGAACATAGACCTGCGCGTTCCCGAACCTTCTTCCCGCAGGATCAGTTTTTCACCGACCAATTCAGAAATATCGATGTTTTCCCCTGACCAGCAGTGTCCTGGAGGAACTACCAGCACCAGTTCATCATCAAGCCATTTCTCAAACTGCAAATTCTCCTGCCGGCCAATAGCACCTACCACGCCAAGGTCGATATCCCTTTCCTGCACCCACCTAAGCACATCCCCACTGCCCGCTATACGCATGCCCACCTGCACTCCGGGATATTTAATCCTAAAAGAACCAATAATGCCGGGCAAAATGTATTCCCCTGGTATAGTGCTAGCACCGATTAACATATGGCCGGCTTTCAGACCCCGTAGAGCATCTAAACCCGCTCTGATTTTATTATAGTGGCCCAACATCTGTTTAGCCTCAGGATAAAGCAATCGTCCAGCCTCGGTAAGCGCAACTTTTCTTTCGCTGCGCAGAAAGAGCGTAACGCTGAGATCCTCCTCCAGAGCTTTTATTTGAAAGCTGACAGCAGGCTGGCTCATATACAACTGCTTGGCAGCCCTGGTAAAGCTTTGCAGTTCAGCCACCCTAACAAATGCTTCTAATTGTTTAAAATTCACTAGCTATCACCGCCGTAAAATCTCCTCGGCCGCTTTTATCAAACCTATTTGGGTGTAATTTAAAGAAAGCCCTCCCTGGAAAAAAACCACATAAGGTTCCCGCAAAGGTGCATCAGCTGTAAATTCCAACGAGGCACCCTGGACAAAGGTGCCGGCCGCCATAATAACTGGATAGTTGTAGCCGGGCATGGGAGACGGGACAGGTGCCACATGGCTGTCCACTGGTGAAGCACTCTGCACACCCCGGCAAAATGCCTGCAGGCGATCCGCAGACCCGAGCACTATGGCTTGAATAATATCGGTGCGGGGCATTTCTGGGGTTGGATAAACGTCATAGCCAAGTTCTTGGAATAAACATGCCCCCCAAATCGCCCCGCGTAAAGCCTCCATAACAGTATGCGGGGCTATGTAAAACCCTTGGTAAAACTGGCGCTGCCAGCCCAAAGTAGGTCCCACATCGGACCCGATACCGGGGGCAGTCAACCGCCTGGCAGCCAACTGCACTAGTTGTCGCCTTCCGGCTACATAACCACCGGTAGGTGCCAGCCCTCCACCGGGGTTTTTGATGAGTGAACCGGCTATTAAATCAGCACCATGTTCAGTTGGCTCCGATTGTTCCACAAATTCACCATAACAATTATCCACAAATATAACTGTACCCGGCTGCCTTTCTTTAATAAACCGGCAGAGTTTGTCCAACTGCGCCATGTTAAGAGACGGCCTGATACTGTAACCACAAGAACGCTGTAGCATTACCATTTTAACCGGCTTCCGTAACGCCTCGTCTATAGCCTGCCAATTAAGCTCATCACCGGGCATCAATTCAATTTGCCGGTAGCGCACCCCCATGCTTATCAATGAGCCTTGAGCAGCGTTATCAACGCCGATTATCTCCTCCAGCGTGTCATACGGCTTGCCCTGCACCGTCAATAATGTATCACCGCTTTTTAATACCCCAAACAAACATAGTGCAATAGCATGGGTCCCGCTAACAATCTGCCCCCGCACCAGCGCATCTTCCGTACCCAGAACCTTGGCAAACACCCTTTCCAGAGTATCACGTCCGTCATCATCGTAGCCATAGCCGGTTGATCCCCTTAAGTGATAGGAGCTTACCCGCGCTTCCCTGAAAGCATTCAATACTTTGCAATGGTTGGCATATTCCACGGGCTTTAAGGTGCAAAAAATTTCCTCGGTCCTTTTTTCTACTCCGGCAGCGATAACCTTTATGTCTTTCAATTGTACCTACTCACTCCTTGGCATGCTATTAATTTTGCACACTATCCCGGGCACCCACCATATCTCCCCTGCTTAACACCATTAGATCTTCTCTAGTTATTTCCCTTTGGTCCATCAGCCTAACCGCCTGTACACGTATGGCTCTTTCAATCAAGTTGCGTACCAACCTGGCATTGCCATTATGCTCGTGCAGTCTGGGCATGGATTCAATAATCATCCGCATTTCTTCCCTTGCTCCACTGGATAGACTATACTGCCTTTGCTGCAGCATCATATCAGCTATGGCAAGTAATTCATCGGTGGAGTAATCGGGAAAATTAATATGTATGGGAAAGCGAGAACGTAAACCCGGATTGGTTTGCATAAATTTATTCATTTCATCTTTATAACCGGCTAGTATAATAATTAAGTTATCTTTATGGTCCTCCATACCTTTGACTATTGTGTCTATAGCTTCTTTACCAAAATCCTTTTCGCCGCCCCGCGCCAATGAATACGCCTCGTCTATAAATAGAATACCACCCAGTGATTTTTTAATTTGGTCCCTGGATTTTTGAGCTGTATGGCCAATATATTCTCCCACCAAATCAGCTCGCTCCACCTCCACCAAGTGACCTTTTGGTAAAATGCCTGCTTCTCGAAACAATTTACCCAGTATCCTGGCTACAGTGGTTTTACCGGTGCCGGGGTTTCCTTTAAATACCATATGCAGCACTTGAGATTCAGTGTGTAGTTTTTCCCTTGAGCGTCGTTTTTGTATTTCTACAAAGGCATAAATTTCATTTATATGTTTTTTCACATTATCTAATCCAACTAGTGCGTCCAGCTCTTTTCTTATCTCATGGACTTTATTATCCGAATCTGAAGCCCTGGCCCCGTGTTTTTCGGTAATTAATACTATTTTGTCGCTTCCTCTGGCATCACGTTCGTTGGCAGTTCCTTTATCACCAGCTGTATGCCACATTTTGATTTTAACCATTCCATCACCTCACCGGGCGTTATATTAATGTTTATGCGCCCGGTCGGGTTAACCTGACTAAAAATTAAAGTCTCTCTGAAAAGAGAGACCAAGTCAATCAGCTGGTTTTAAATACAGACACATTAAACAATGAAACTGATTGTCTATAGTATACTAAAAGACATGACCTGCACCTTTTATTTAGCTAGGCTTAACTTCCGAAAAAGAAGTATTTACTGGTTTCATAGGACTAACTGTAGAAATAGCATGTTTATATACCATCATTTGTTTGCCGTCACTTTCCATAATTACTGTAAAATTATCAAAACCCTTAACCATACCCTTTAATTGAAATCCATTAACCAAAAAGATTGTTACAGGTATATTATCCTTTCTAACCTGGTTTAAAAAAGCATCCTGTAAATTTATCTGAGGCTTTGTCATATAATTCCCTCTGTTGGTATTTTATACTTTTCCTTCTATGGACACCGGATAAGTTCAGCTATAAAACATTTAATCTCTTCCGCAACATTATTTATTATATCATACTTCTCCATATCTATCCATTTGATACTACTATATCGTCTAAACCAAGTCAACTGTCGCTTGGCAAACCTTCTGGTATTTCTTTTCAATAAATTAACGGCTTCGTCCAAAGAATACTCGTGATGTAGATAACCCACAAATGGAAACCAGGGTATGATGAGTGCCGGCAGAGGTAATAGCCTGTTCAACAACCGGGGTCAGGGATGCGCGCACAAATACAGCACCGTATCAACAATCTCTGCTTCCCAGCAATCGTCGGGCTCGTTTTTCAGCAGTCCCACGAAGGAACCATAATAAAACACAATAAAGCAGCCCAGGATACTATCCTCAATGTACTCACCCAAAATATAGTATTCGCCTTCACACTTTTCGTCCTCCTGCAAGTTAAAACCGCCGGTCAAGCCTCGTAGGAAATGTGGTGGAATGCTGTCTACGGCTCGATTAAGCATGGCAGCGAACTTGTCAAAAGATGGTTTGGCCATTTATTTTTCTCCACCATTCTTAGCTTTTAATAGACTCATTTGCCCAGCAGTAGCCATATCGCCAAAGCCCATATCTGATGCATCGCTTGTTAGGGAATATAAGTTTCATAACCTCTGTCACCCTAGCTAACCCCATGATATAATACCAGTAAGGAAGTGAACAAATTGCCAAACCGAGGGAAATCAGCACAAAATCCGCCTCACCACCCTCACGACAAAGGATACAGGCAGCTTCTGACTAACAAAAAGACCTTCCTGGAACTGCTGCAGACATTTGTGGCTGAGGGTTGGGTGCGTGAAATAAAAGAGGGCGACCTGACGTTGATCAACAAATCCTATGTACTGCAGGACTTTAGCGATAAAGAGGCCGACATAGTATACAGAATGCGGTTGGGCGGGTCCGAAATAATCTTCTATGTACTTCTAGAACTACAGTCGACTGTAGACCACACTATGCCCTTTCGCTTGCTGCAATACATGGTTGAGATATGGCGGGACATTTACAAAAATGCCCCGGAAAAGGAACGAAGACGCAAGAACTTCAAACTGCCGGCTATCGTACCAGCAGTTCTCTACAACGGCAAGAAAGGCTGGACAGCCCACCAAAGCTTCAGAGAGTACCAGTCGGGGCACGAACAATTCCCTGGACGTTTACTGGACTTTTCCTACATTCTTTTCGACGTCGTTCGTTACAATGAGGAAGACCTTCACCGTGCAGCTAACGTGGTGTCCAGCATATTCTACCTGGACCAGACCCTTGAGCCGCAAGAACTGGGGGTCCGGCTCAGGAAACTAGCCGACATATTAAAGGAACTAGACCAGGAACAATTCCGGCAAATAACAGTCTGGATGAGGAACGTGATCAAGCGCAAATTACCAGGTACACTGCAAAAGGAAATTGAACGTGTACTGGATGAAACCGAACCCCGGGAGGTGGAAAAAATGATTACCAACATTGAGCGGACCCTGGATGATATGAAAAAACAGACCCTAATTGCAGGCAAGCTTGAAGGCAAAGTTGAGGTTGCCAAGATTGCTTTGAAAAAGGGCTTCACGGTGAATGACGTGGCAGAAATAACCGGACTATCCGTGGAGACCGTATTGGAACTTAAGAAAGAACTGGAAAACTAAAGTTAGAAGCACGTTCATTTGTGCGGAGGTAGTTAATCATTAAAGAGCTTGTGACAACACCCATTATAGCCTAGCTTGAAAATAGGGAGGTCATCAAAAGGCTTTCGGACGAAAGCAAACGTAATCTTCTACATCATCTCGAGCAGAATCCCGACTTTATGAGTAGCAAATATAAGAATATACTGCGCAATCAGCATTTCAACGTTTTCTATATTGCCCCGTGCCTGATATTTATTGTGGGCCCGAAAAAGCTGCTGTCCATCGAGGCAGACTGTGCGCTCGCAGCGTCCTATTTCATGAAATGGTCCTGCAGATACATCAGGCAGGATATCAAGCAGTCCTCCACGCCATTGAGGAAAAGCAAATTATGGCCGCCTGCACTGCCATTGAACGTGCTCTGAAAGTATCCCCGGTAGCCGGTCATAAACATCGCATTGAACACTGCTTCCACCACGGGCGATGTAACCCCCTTCTTATTTATTCAATTCAATTACTAATACTACAGCAAAAATTACTTATTAAGCCATTACTCCTGATCGTCTTCATTTTCAACTTTCAACTTTTCAACACCTGGCACCACGGTAAATCCGCTTATACTTTTTGCTGTAGTGCTAATTCAATTATAGGCTATTTCGCCGCCATTTCTCGCCCGGCCAGAAAAGCTTTTACGTTAAGTTCCTTGAATTTTGCAGGAACTAGATCCTGCACGGCCTGCAGCCAGGTTTCCACCGGCTCGTCCAGGCGGGCGGACAGCACGCCCAGCAGCACCACCCCGGCCAGGGCGGGGTTCCCCAATTCTTCCGCCTTGGCTGCGCCCTCGACCCAGATTACCTGACTGCCGGCCGCGGTCATGATGGATTCAATTTCCTTTACCTCCGGATATTGCGCCTGGCCCAGGTTTACCGACGGCGGCATCACCCGGTGGTTGTTGACCAGAACCACCGAACCGGGTGCCATGTATTGGGGCCAGCGGGCCGCCTCCAGCATTTCAAAGGCCAGCAGGAAATCGGCACTGCCCTCTTCAATCAACGGGGAATAGACTTTTTCCGCCCAGCGCACATGGCTTTCCACAGCACCCCCCCGCTGGGACATGCCATGTACTTCCGATTTCTTGATGTCATACCCGCAGCGCATACCCACTTCGGAGACGATATTGCTGGCCAGTATGGTACCCTGGCCCCCCACTCCGGCAAACAGGAAATCCAATTTCTTTTTCATTATTCAGCCCCCCTTTCTTTATTTGGCAGGCTAATGGCGCCCTGATTGCAAATGGTGGCACAAAAACCGCAGCCAATGCACAGCGCGGCGTTGATGCTGACGCCCCCTTCTACTTTGGTGATGGGAGAACAACCGATTCACAAACAGTTGCCGCACTCGTTGCATTTCTCCACATCCACCACCAGGGCCGGCTTCCGTTCCCGTTTATACAAAACACAGGGGTACTGGGCCACAATTAATGAAGGTTCTTCGGATTGTAGGTGGTCCTTGATAGTGGCCACCACGGTCTTAAAGTCATACGGGTTCACCACATCCACCTTTTTAAAACCGATGCCGCGGGCCAGCTCGTCAATTTTAACCACGGGGGACTCTATACCCAGCAATGTATTACCCGTGCCGGGATTTGTCTGGTGCCCGGTCATGGCCGTCACCCGGTTGTCAACAACAATTACCGTACTGGTACCGTTGTTATAATGAAGGTTAATCAATGGAGCCACACCGCTGTGGAAAAAGGTGGAGTCACCGATTACGGCAACGGTGCGGTCCTTCACGCCTATCCGGTCAACCCCGTGTACGACGCCGATGCTGGCGCCCATACAGCCGGTGGTATGCATGGCGTTCAGAGGGGGCGCCGCACCCAGGGTGTAACAGCCGATGTCTCCAAATACAGTCGCATTTAAACGCTGAAGAGCGTAAAACAGGCCCCGGTGACCGCAACCCGGACAGAGCATGGGCGGCCGTCCGGGCAGCTGGGGTACCGACACGGCGGGGGACGGTTGGGCCGGCCCGGGAATCAGCCCGGCTTCTTGGGCACACCGGCGAACGCGCCCGGGGTTAAATTCTCCAATATTGGGGAAAATATCTTTCCCTCGGGCCGGGATGCCCACCAGCCGTACCTGTTCTTCAATGAAGGGGTCGAGTTCCTCAATGACCACCACTTGCTTCACCCGCGCGGCCAGTTCCCGGATTAGCTTGTCAGGGAGCGGATATACCATGCCCAGCTTCAAGAAGGTGGCATTGGGAAACACCTCCCGGGCATACTGGTAAACTACGCCGGAAACAATGATCCCGATTTCATCATTGCCCGGTTCGATACGGTTTAGCGCAGTGGTCTCGGCAAACTCGGCCAGTTTTTTCAGCCGCTCTTCCACCACCGGATGCCGCAGGTGCGCGTATGCCGGTACCATTACGTATTTGACCGGATTTCTCTCATAGGCAGCCGGTTCGGACGGAGCCTTCAGTGCCGGTTCATCCTCAGTCTCCACAATGCTTAAAGAATGGGACAGCCGGGTGGTAGTCCGGATAATCACCGGGGTATCAAAGGTTTCACTAATTTCCAGGGCCGCCTTCACTGATTGCTTGGCCTCTTCGGAGTCGGCGGGTTCCAACATGGGTACTTTGGCGGACCGGGCGTAATGACGGTTGTCCTGTTCATTTTGGGAACTGTGCATGGAAGGGTCATCAGCGTTGATGATGACCAGGCCGCCTTTCATACCGGTGTATGAAATGTAAAACAGTGAATCGGACGCCACGTTCATTCCCACGTGTTTCATGGTGACCAGGGCGCGCCCGCCGGCGTAGGCGGCACCCACACCCACATCCATGGCGACCTTTTCGTTGGTTGACCACTCGGCGTACACACCGGGGTATTTACTGAAGTTCTCCAGTATCTCGGTACTGGGAGTGCCCGGATAGGCAGCCGCAACATTGATTCCGGCCAGATAGGCACCGTAGGCAAAAGCATCGTTGCCAGTCATGATTTTTTTCATACCACACCACCTTATTTCATAATTTTAATGAAAACTTACTATGGAAGTTAAATAATCAATCCAGGTTCTTTATTTGTAATACTTTGGGCATAAGAGTTATTTAGCAGCTAATTGCTCAAAGAAAACTGTAAACTTATCGCGTACCTGTTCATCGGAAAAGTATCGTAAATCCGACATGTCCGCTTCAAAGACGATGCCCGGCAAACCGGTACGCTCGCTGATAATGCTGCGCTTGTCGTAAAGCCCGAAGGCGGTGGGCTTGCAACTGCGGTTGGAAAACAGCACGAAACCGTCAACCTGGTACTTTTTCATAAAGCTGGTTTTAAGATTAATCCGATCCTCAAAACAACGGTTGGAAAACCCCTCGCTGTAATTTTCAGCCATGCTTTCCAGTGGCCGATCCAAATCGAACTGGTAGGCCCAGGAATGGGTGTACTGGGAAACCGCCACCAGGGCGCCGTGTTCGGCAAAGAGCTCGGAAAACCAGCGCAGTTTGGGCCATACTGGAATGTGATCCCAGTAAATTTTGAAGCGTTCGCCGGGTACCGCGTATATCTTTTTGTCCAGCCTATCCTCCAGTTCTTTTTTCAACTCCCGGTAATACATTACCGCCTCTTTGGTGCCGCGCCAGGTGACTATAGGCGCCATGTGGAAGCAGGCGTCAAAAAAGCCGAAGGGAGCGGGTTTCAATGCCGCCATGTCCAATATTTCGTTCCACAGACGACAGGCTTCGTTGGCCAGGGCAAGCACTTCGGCCAAGCGGTCGAAGTTGAAAGGGGTGCGGGTGGCCACTTCAAAAAAGTTGATTGCTTCTTCCAATTGTTCAACAAAATAATTTTTAATCAACCGAGTGGTGGGGGCTTCGATTAGTGGGGCATCCAGCAGGAAATAGGGCGCCCGGTACATGCGGGCGGCGGTTTCAAACCACTTTTGCAGGCTGCCGCACTGGGTGTTACAGCTGAACAACAAATCCGGCGGCACGATTTTACCCACCGGGTGCTCCTTTGCGTAAGCGTCCCCCAGACCGCACCGGGCATAACCGCAAAGGTCGGAGAAGAAGCCCCGCGCTTCCGCCGCCAGGGATATTTTATCGGCCACTTTTCTCGCTGCCGCCAGGGCTCCGAAATTCTCCGGGTAGTAAGGGAATAGGCCGGCGGCATAAACCAGCTCCACCGGGGAAACAGCGGTCACCCATACCACCGGTAATCCCTGTTCCCGGGCCAAATTGCCCTGCTCGTAATATTTGGCCATTAACTCTTTCAAGAGGCCGGCTGTTTTAAAAGACTGGCTAACTGCCATAGATATCGCCTCCCCCCAACATTTCCGCAAAAGCCTGAATGCGCGTGCTAATCTGCCCCTGGGACATGTTTCCAATCTCCGTTTCAACCCGAACGCTTGGTATATTGGCGGCTGACAGAGCATCACGCAGCAGCGGGTAGTCATAATTTTCCGTCTCGCAGAATTTCAAATGCAGGAAAATCACACCCTTTGCCCCGCACTCATTTACCTTACGGGTCAAGTATTCTAGGCGGTCCTGCTCGCGGTTTACAAAACAGGGGGACGGTGGGCGATTTATTTGGCGAACGGCCAGCGTTTCCAGCGGATCGCCATCCTCTGCTGCATCGTTGGCAATATAGCGGTAGCCGGTGCACAGGTCGTCGGCCACGCACACAACTTTCGACTGGTCCAGGATCTCCATAATGTCCGGGGGTTCCCAGACTTTACCCGTAACTACCACCCTAACCCGGCCGTGGTTATCTTCCGCCTGTTTTTCCCGGGCCTGCTGCTCAACAGCGCTGATCAGTTCACTGACCATGGTGTTGTGCAGTCCTTTCGGGATCAGCATGGAAGATTTGATGGCATTGAATAAGTCCAGGTTGGTGATCAGATCCGGGTGGTGGCCATGGAGCTGGTAGAGTTTTCTTAATAAAGCACGATGCTTGTTGTAAAGGTTGATGCTCCGGTTTAATTTTTCACCGTTAATAGACCTGCCCGTAAACTGCTCCAAACGCGCCTTCAACCGGCCCAATTCACCGGTGAGATAACTCCTGGCACTGGGACGATCAACCTGCCGGGGCAGTATAAAGTTCTCCATGAAATCGTAAGGCCGGTTTTGTTTCCAAATGTCTGAAATCATCCGGGTGGTGTCGCAAATATGAGGGATGATCAGCCCGTTCAGGTAATCGAACTTCCCGGCCAGAGACATCCCGAAGGAACATCGTGCCAGAGAGCATGCCCAGGTCTGCAAGTGGGCGTCGGCCCGGTTGACCCATAATCCATCATAAGCCACCAGCCCGAAGGGGTAAGCGCCCGAGGCATGGATTAATTCTTCAGGCACGTCAGTGGGCAAAAACCCGATTACCGGAGCAGGTTTTTCGGCTTGCAGCCGCTGAATCTTTAGACCAGGCTCGGCAATAATTTCTTTAAATTGTGCACAGATTTCTTTAATGGTTTTACGGTCAGTCATGATTAAGTATACCGGTTTTTCAAAACACAGTCACATATACGGCCCCCGGCCCTCTTCCGTCGACCCGCGGAAGAAGGTTTATAACCGTGTAAAACCGGTTCGCTCCTTTCCAGGATGGTTAAATGGTGGTTAGTAGTTAATGATTGGTGATTGGTGGTTGGTGGTTGGTGGTTGATAATTGGAGTAAATACTGCATAATAATACAGCGAAAATTACTTATTGAGCCATTAACCCTAATCGTCTTCATCTTTAAACTTTCAACTTTCAACCTTTAAACACCTGGCACCATTGCTGCTTTGGATTAACTTATTAAATAATCCATTATCTTTCCTATATTCCATTATATTCTGACTTATATTTTACACAGAGTCACTCCACTTGCCGTACTTTTCACGCAAGACCCGGTGCATGATTTTGCCGTTGCCGGTCCGGGGCATTTCTTCCTCGCTAATAAAACGGATCGACTTGGGGCGCTTGTAACCGGCAACCCGGTCTTTACAGAAGTTGATAATCTCCCCGGCCAGTTCATCTCCCGCCTGGTAACCCTCGTGCAGTATTATGAAGGCCAATACAATCTCACCCCACTTCTGGTCGGGAACGCCGATTACCGCCCCATCTTTCACCGCCGGGTGGGCACCCACGACATTTTCCACCTCCGACGGGTAGACATTTTCACCGCCCGAGATGATCATGTTCGCTTTACGGTCCACCAGGTAGTAATAACCGTCCTCGTCCCGTCTGCCCATGTCGCCCGCGGTGCACCACTTCCCGCGAAACACTTCACTGGTCTTGCCGGGGTCTTTCCAATACTCCTTGAACATACCCGGCGAACGGCTGTAGAGTTCACCCACCTCCCCAACCGGCACTTCCTCCCCGTTTTCATCCAGCAGCTTGATTTCGTCGCACCCAAAAACTTCTTTACCGATGGAACCCAGTTTAGTTAACTGGTCTTCCGGGCGCAGGTAAGTGACCAGGGACGTTTCCGTGGAACCGTAAGCTTCCCAAAGCTCAGCCGATTTGAAATACTTCATAATGGCCAGTTTCAAATCCCGCCGGGCTGGTGCCGAAGAGATTAAAAGCTGCCGTATACAACTGGTGTCGTACTTTTGTTTGATTTCATCGGGCAGGGCCAGGATCATGATGTAGTGGGTCGGCACCAGGGAAGTAAAGGTTACCCTGTAATCGACAATGGTTTTTAACAGGTCTTCAGGATCAAAGCTAACCATGTTATAAACCATTACCGGAGCGCTGATATAGGTGTAACAAAAAGAATAATAAATGGAATTAACATGACACATGGGCATGACCAGCAAGGGCTTGTCGTTGGGCCGCACTCCCATGTTAATGTTGTTGATTAAATACTGGCCCAGATAATTTTCATGGGTCCGCACAACCCCCTTCGGCCTGCCGGTGGTCCCGGATGTATACATAATGGTCCAGGGATCGGCGGCGTCCACCGAGATGTCCGGTTCGGACGGGTCGCCCTGAGCCATAACCGACTCGTAATGGATATAGCCCTCCGGAGCCTCACCGTCACCCAGGTAAATATAATTCCCTTCGGGAATAGTGGTCAGAATGTCGCGAACACTGTCGACCCCTTTCACGAAAGGTTCCTCCACAATGAATGCTTTACAGCCCGAATGATTAACAATATACTCAAATTCATGCGGTGTCAGGCGAAACATTACCGGAACGACAATCTGACCGCCCTTGGCGCAGGCGGCGTAAATTTCCATCCATTCCACCCTGTTGTAGGCAATTACGGCCACCCGCTCACCGTAGCCCACTCCCATGTCCTTCAATGCGGATGCCAGGCGGCACGACCGCTCGTTCCATTCCTTGAAGGTATAACTTTTTCTCTTGTCCTGGCAACCCAGCTTATCGGGGTAATTGCGGGCATTCATCTTCAGTGCCACCCCGACGTGCATCCATTTACTAACCGTCATTTCATATCCCTCTCTTTTGACAAGTCCGAAGGTTCTGAAAACATCCACCATAGAACAGGCAAAGCATTCCCTCAAGCTGTCATAGATGTTCCCTCCTTAACCATTAATGTTCTATTCATGTATGATAATGGTATTTTACGCAAAATACGTGCCAACTTTTAGACCATCTTTTCAGCCCGATCTTCAGAATTGTCAGATTTTGAGGGTGTCAAATTTGACATACAAAACCAAATATGAAACTGTTATTGTACTAAAATAAAGACTTTTGACAAGGTTAAACATGACATTCAACTTTGACCTAGTTTTTTAATTTATACTTAAACTTGAAAAAACATTTAAATAAAACCTTCATTTTCGAGTTGTTTCAGCCTTCTTATTCTTCTACTTAAACCCGAAAGACTTATGCCAAGTTTACTGGCGGCCTCTTCCCGGGTTTTGCACAGTTCCAGGGTATTTTTGACAAGCTTTAACTCGTATTTTTCCACCGCATCACTGAGGGACTTGAAATCTGAAACTGTTTCGGCCATGTTTTGGGCCGCTGTATGGTACTTGCCGGGTATATGTTCCGGGTTAAGTATTGACTCCTGGCCGATTACGATGACTCTTTCGACAAGATTGGCAAGTTCCCTGACATTGCCGGGCCAATTATACTTACATAACATTTCAATGGCCTCTTTGCTGAACTTAACCGCCCGGTTATATTTCTTGTTAAAAAGTTCGGTATAATGGACGATCAGGAAAGGGATATCTTCTTTCCTTTCCCGTAACGGGGGAATGGTGATTGGAATTACATTTAGCCTGTAAAAAAGATCTTCCCTAAAATTACCTTGCTTCACCATTTCCTCCAGATCCCGGTTGGTAGCGGCAATGATACGGACATCAACGTCCTTTTCTTTTACCCCGCCAATCCGGGTGATTTTTTGATCCTGAATTACCGCCAGCAGTTTTACCTGTAGTTTTTGGGGAAGCTCCCCTATTTCATCAAGAAATAGGGTTCCTTTATCCGCTATTTCAAAATAGCCGGCTTTGCCGTCTTTTTTTGCTCCGGTAAACGCCCCTCCCTCATAACCAAAAAGTTCGGATTCCAACAATTCGGCTGGGATGGCGGCACAATTGATTTTTAAAAAAGAACCGGAATCGTTTCGCGAACTGGCTTCGTGGATTATACGAGCCACAAGGTCCTTGCCCACACCGGATTCACCGAGGATAAGCACCGTACTGTCCACGACGGCGATTCTATGGACTGTTTCCAACATTTGTTTGATCTTGTTGCTGTGGGCGACAAATTTAAATGTTTTCCCCCTTTTGAATTCCAATAACTCAAACAAATATCTCGAAGCCAGTTTTTGTGATTGTTCAAATTTTTGCCTTAAATGATTCAACTCCGTTACGTCACGTATATTACAGTATACTCTGACAATTTTACCGGTCTGGTCATAAAACGGGACTCCGGTACTTAAAACTTGCCTCCCTGCACGCGTATTTATAATTACCGATTCCTGCTTGCCGGTTTCAAATGCCTTCAAGGCCGCGCTGGCATCGGTAATCCCGTCATTTGTCAAGTCCTGAATTGTCCGGCTCAGTGTTTCCGATTTGGTTATGCCCATAATTCTCTCAAAAGCCGGATTGATCAAAAGAAGCCTACCGTCACAATCAGCTATACTCATAGCGTCGTAAGAGTTTTCGATCATCCCCAGATAGTCCCTGTTCATCTCTTCTAGTTCAGCCAACCTTTGACGCAAATAATTAAGCTCATTCAGTAACTCTTGGGAATTTTGCCTATCCTGCCCCATTTATTCACTTCCCTTCTCAATCCCAAAGAGTATATTCAATTCCAAACGAACAGTGGAATTACAGTCACATAACCACGCTTGATTAAATGATTATGTATATGTGTAATTATGGACTATTATAGTCATCCCAATCAATACCAAAGTTGCGCTATAAAATAGAAACCGCCTGCTTTTCAATGAAAAGCCAGGCGGAATGATTGAATTTGGAATGTTTTCTAAGTGGAATATACTAAAAGACATGACCTACACCTTTTATTTAGCCAGGCTTAACTTCCGAAAAAGAAGTATTTACCGGTTTCATAGGACTAACTGTAGAAATAGCGTGTTTATATACCATCATTTGTTTGCCGTCACTTTCCATAATTACTGTAAAATTATCAAAACCCTTAACCATACCTTTTAATTGAAATCCATTAACCAAAAAGATTGTTACAGGTATATTATCCTTTCTAACCTGGTTTAAAAAAGCATCCTGTAAATTTATCTGAGGCTTTGTCATATAATTCCCTCCGTTGGTATTTTATACTTTTCTTTTTATCGACACCGGGTAAGTTCAGCCATATGATATTTAATCTCTTCCGCAACATTATTTATTGTATCATACTTCTCCATATCTATCCATTTGATACTACTATATCGTCTAAACCAAGTCAACTGTCGCTTGGCAAATCTTCTGGTATTTCTTTTCAATAAATTAACGGCTTCGTCCAAAGAATACTCGTGATGTAGATAGCCCACAATTTCTTTATATCCCAATCCCTGCATAGATACCAAATTACGATGATAACCGGCATCCAATAAACCCTGCACTTCTGTCACCAACCCGCGATCAATCATCTTATCTACCCGTTTTTCGATGCGACTGTAAAGTTTTTTCCGCTGGTAGTAAAGTACTATGAATAATATATTATACTCCGGGTAAGCCAGTTTATTGTTGTTTCTAAACAGCGCGCCCGCATCTCCGGTTTGCCTGTGTATCTCCAGCGCCCGGATAGTTCTTTTTAAATCATTAACATGAATACGAGATGCTATAACCGGATCAACTTCTTCAAGCATTTCGTGCACAGCTTTTTTTCCTTTTTGTTCAGCCTTTTCCTGCAAAGATTTTCTAAATTCCTCATCTGCCCCTGTGCCACTGAAATCATAGTCGTAAATTACCGCGTCAATATAAAATCCGGTACCCCCCACCAATAACGGTACTCTGCCACAACGATAAATATTTTCTATGGCTTCCCTGGCCAACCTTTGAAAAACTGCCACAGTAAAGTCTGCATCAGGATAAACAATGTCAATTAAATGGTGGGGAACGCCTTTCATTTCCTGTGCCGTGGGTTTGGCCGTACCAATATCCATGAAGCGATATATTTGCATGGAATCAGCAGACACTACTTCTCCATTAAGTCCAAGGGCCACCTCCACGGCAACTGCGGTCTTGCCGGTGGCCGTAGGTCCAGCAACAACCAGAAGCGGTATCTTTCTATTATTTCCCATAACCATCTCCAATCATTCTTCTTTTATCATGACACCATATACTACTCTGGAATGCTTTCCTCCCTCGAAACGGTTAAAACCCAATCTAACTAATTCACTTCCCATTTTATTATCTTTCACTACCACCCGCCGCCTGGCCACTCGTATTGCTGAAGCAATCACCTCAGTCGTAAGAAAACGGTTGTCTGCCAATGGTCTGAGCGCATTAACAGCGCTTGATTTATGATGTGGCCGGCGAAACATGGGATCAAAATAAACCACGTCAAAGCAGTTGGCCGGCAGAGTATTTAGCGCTTCACGATGGTCGGCATGCTCTACAACAATACGTTTCATGGCCTCCTGCACAACCTTTTTTGTTTGTTTATAGCCACTATTCAAACCAATCCGCACTATAGACGCCACTATAGGAGATGATTCCCACCCCACCACAAGACCGTCTTTGCCCAGCACATAACTGGCTACTATAGCGTCAACCCCCAAACCCAGAGTGCAGTCCAACAACTTTTCACCGGGTTTTAAATTCATAGCATTAATCATCGTATCATTTTTACCAGATCTGATCTCTTTAATACGCAAAACAGCCATGCTGGGGTGAAAAAAAAGCTCTGTTGCACCGGTAATACAAATAACCTTTTGGGCTTTGACCACTATAATATGCTCAGCTTGCCATTCTTCAGACAGCTCTTTAATGGTTTTCTTGCCTCTTGCCACCACCGGAAGACCTGTGTCAATGCTTATTTTTTCAGCCAAATCCCAATGCTCCTTGCGAGCTTCGAGGGATGTTGTGATAATGCCTGGCCATTTACTTTCTTTGATCAAGTAAAGTCCCTCCGGTTAAGTTCGTTTAAACATAACATCCAACTCCCGGCGGGTGAAGGAAACTACAGTAGGACGGCCATGGGGGCAGGTATATGGTTCATCGGCTACAGCCAATCGCGCAATTAGAATTTGCATGGCTTCCATAGAAAGCCTTTCTCCTGCCTTAATAGCCGCTTTACACGCCAAAAGAGCTGCTAATGCGTGCTTATTTTCAGCGTCACTGGCCCTTCCGCGCTCCATAATAGCCTCTACCACATCGGCTATTAATACTTCACCCTGGCCTGGGGAGAAATCCGCCGGTATACCACGCAGCAAAAAACTATCCTGCCCAAAGTCTTCAAAAACAAATCCGACGGCCTGCAAATTATCCCGATATTCCTTGAGTAGCTCTTTTTCATGGAATCTCAAATTGATATTCTCTGGTGTCAGCAAGTATTGCACTTCCGGTGCGGTGGTAATCAAATTACAGAAATATTTTTCATACATAATTCGCTCATGGGCGGCATGTTGATCGACAATAAATAATCCATCCCTTGTCTGCGCCAAAATGTAAGCATTCATTAGCTGCCCAATAACTTGCAAATCCGGAAATTCTGGATATTTTTTGTAATCCCCATCCACTTCAGCCAACTGTGCAGATGAGATAATAACACTTGTTACTGATTCCTGGGAGTTGGCTGATTTTTTTTTACTATCAGCACTTAATGCAGGGCCTGTAGATTGCTGCCGGACAGTGGTATTATGTAAATCAGGCACGGTTGAAACTTTCGCCGTAACATTTTGCACCACCCCGACATCATTTGCTTCACCCTTATCTATATGCACACTGGTGATGCTCCTTTGGGGCAATGTATATTGAGCCCCGGGTGAAGGAAAATGCAGTTTATATGGCTCGCTGCTGGGAGGCAATTTTGTCTGACGTGGGATTAGATCAGTTTTCCTTAAAGCTCTACCAGTCACAGTGGTAACCAGTGACTTTATTTGCTCTTCATTTTCCATTTTTATTTCCATTTTAGCCGGGTGTACGTTAACATCTATTTTGTCCGGCGGAAGCCAAATTAACAAAACCGCCACTGGGTAGCGACCGACAGTCAACTTACCCCGGTATGCTTCCTCAAGGGCCATATTGACGGCTGCGTTACGCACTATACGACCATTCACCGCTACTGTTATTTGCTGACGTGTACTGCGACTTATTTCGGGTTTACTTATAAAACCTTCCAGTTTAACACCGTCTTCATGGCCATTAACCGCCAGCATCATGTTCGCAGTACGCACATCATAAACCGATGCCAGCACATCCATCATTTTACCGGAACCCGGGGAACGGAAAATCTCCCTTCCGTTATGTTTAAAAGCAAATTTGGCCTGAGGTCTTGTGAGTGCCAATTTATAAACCAAATCGGTAATAAGCCCACCTTCTGTGGATTTAGACTTCAAATGTTTACGGCGTGCGGGCGTGTTAAAAAAAATATCCTGCACACTAATCATTGTACCAACCGGACAGCCGGTCGGTCCCTTTTGCTGTACTTGGCCGCCCTTTATGACCATTTGATAGCCTTCGTTTTTTTCCGGCACCCTTGTTTTTATAGATAGACGAGCCACAGCGGCAATACTGGGCAGCGCTTCCCCCCTGAAGCCCAAAGTTTTAATATCATCCAAGTCCGCAGCGCTTTTAATTTTACTTGTGGCGTGACGCTGAAAAGCCAGGGGGGTGTCCTCCTGGCTTATTCCGCATCCATTATCAACCACCTCAATAGCTTCGATGCCCCCAGCGGTAATAGCTATATTAATCCGATCGGCCCCGGCATCCAGTGAATTTTCCACCAACTCTTTAACAATAGAAACAGGTCGTTCAATCACTTCGCCTGCCGCAATGCGGCAGGCGGTAGATTCATTCAATAAAAAAATTCTAGGCATTTTTCATTACCCTTCCGATACCCACTCCTGCCCCTTATCCTTCTCATAAGTAATGCAGGTATCTGTGGATTTATCTTGCATATAAATATAATCGCATTCCCCTTGTTTTTTAGCCTGTTCGTAGACATCATAAGCTTCGCTCTGACATGAATGACAGGCCTGAAAAGGTATGGAAACAGCATAAATCCTGACCGGCGCCCGGTATCCCCTTTCAGCACGGGATTCAATAATTATATAACCGGGACAATCGGCACACATGCGCACTTTCTCAATCTGTTCTTCTTCAATATAGTCAGTATCGTAGTAAATAAACTTCTTGCGCTGGTAATATTTACCCACACCAAATATCTTTGGTATATCAACTTTATCTCTATTGGCCCAGGATTCCAGCAATTGTTCAACCATACGATGCACCTGTGCTGTTTTTTCCGGGCTTTCCTTAAATCTCCCCGGCCAGTAATCAGGTTCCATTACATAAGAATAATCTACATCAGCTAGAGCTAGGATAATAGCCAGGTTAATATAGGGCAGAGCGGTTTCAATAGCATATCCACCCTCCAACACAGCCAGGTGGGGCTTTAACTTTTTTGTAAAATCAGCATAGGCCCTGGCAGTAAACCTCATACTGCCCAGCGGGTCGGTATAGTGATTATCCTGCCCCGCTGAATTGATAATAATTTCCGGTTGAAAGTCCTTAACCACAGGTAATACCAAGTTATCCACCACGTACATAAAAGTCTCGTCTGCGGTACCCGGGGGCAAAGGTACATTTAATGTTCTTGCATAGGCTCCGGGACCACCTAATTCATTGGTAAAACCAGTACCAGGGAAAATGGTGCGCCCGTCCTGGTGAAATGAAATAAACAATACATCGGGGTCATGGTAAAAGAGATCCTGGGTACCATCACCATGATGGGCATCAGAGTCTACAATAGCAATTTTCCTAATACCATGACGACGGCGCAGGTACTCCACAAGAATAGCTTCGTTGTTAATACTGCAGAACCCGCGATTGCCATGAACAACACGCATAGCATGGTGACCCGGCGGACGAACCATGGCAAATCCGTTCTTTATTTCCCCACTAACAACACTGTCGCCCAGCTGCAGTGTAGACCCAGCGGCAATTAAATGGGCCTCTGTCACCTGGCTTTGCACCCGGGGCACGCAAAAATGCGTCCTTGATACATCATGCAAAGAGGCCAAACGGGGAGCATATTCATGAATCTGGGGCAAATCCATTACACCCTCTTCAAAAATTTGATCACGGGTATAAAGCAATCTTTCCTCCCTTTCGGGGTGAGTAGGAGATATAGCCCAGTCAAACGCCGGGAAAAAGATTAAGCCGGTTTTCTTATTAATCACTAAACCCACCCCTTGCTCCAATATGGCCAATAATACCCCTGGGTGTCTGTACGCTTATATCATATATTCTTCCGGTGGTAATCCAGTTGCGTACCATTGTAAACACATCCCGTCGGGTAAATTCCTTTTTTTCCACCGCTTGGTTTAATCCATACTTTTCCGCCCTTTTTTTAAGCCATTCACCGGCTAAAAGCAGGGCATCCTCTTCAGTAAAGGGGTCTTTTTCTATTTTCCCCTGATAACCCTCTTGCTCAATTGTATAATAGCCCTGTTCGGTATCCGCCCGCAGGTTGACCTGTAAAGTAGGCACCGCCACCGCAGCCCCTATGGCATTCGCCACCTGAGCATAAGGTGGGATCACCGGGTTTGCGCCTATTTTAGCTGCTATCTGGGTGATAAAACCAGACGCGGCACCGCCCACCCCTACAACCATATTGGGACGCTCCTTACGCTTTTG
The DNA here is from genome assembly GCF_000233715.2 of Desulfoscipio gibsoniae DSM 7213. Classification (GTDB taxonomy): domain Bacteria; phylum Bacillota; class Desulfotomaculia; order Desulfotomaculales; family Desulfallaceae; genus Sporotomaculum; species Sporotomaculum gibsoniae. The sequence goes on along the minus strand of NC_021184.1, from coordinate 1,968,874 downwards.
TAATACCTCCCAGACGCGGTACGCCGGTTCCTGCTCCCACTGTTTGAAAATGGCCTCTATCTCCTGCACAACCAGGTCTATAACCATATTAATTATTCTTTGTGCCACTTCACTATGGCTCATACCCAGCGGCTGGCCCAGCATATCCATAGCCTCCAAGGCTTTCTTGGCATTGCCCAATCTAGTAAGTCCCAGCACCCTTAATGCATCTGTTGGTGTGGGCATTGGCCCGCCCAAGCAGAAAGGCGCCCCCAGTCTTTCAGAATATACCAAAATCTCTTTGCCCACCCGCTCTACTATACTGTCCCCACCAACAGCCACGGATTTAACTGCCAGGGCCCGAACCTGGGTAAGCTGATCGTAAACCGGAGCGCCTCTAGAGGAAAGTAGAGGCTGACCGCTTAAAATCAAGGCCAGATCAGTAGTGGTACCACCTATATCCACCACCACCGCTGTTTCCCCGGGTGGTATTAGTGCCTGAACACCCAGGGTGCTGGCCGCCGGCCCGCTGAAAATTGTTTCTATAGGTACACCGGTTACCTTGCTTAACGGCATTGTGCCGCCGTCCGCTTTGAGTATATATACTAAACCCTCAACACCCCGCCTGTTAAGAGCAGCCTGAACCGACTCCACAAAAAAGGAATATTTGTCCCTGGTGGCACAGGCCAGCATGGTGGAAACTACACGCCGCGGAAAGTTCAGCTGACCGGCCACCTGGTGTCCCATTTCCACGTGCCAGTCCGGGTGTAAAGATTTTATCCTCGAGGCAACCTCTTTTTCATGTTTATTGTTTCGCGAGGAAAATTTGCCCACCACGGCTACCTTTTTATATCCCTTAGTGCTTAAACAACTAATTGCATTTGCTATTTCCTGATCACGCAGGGGCATAATTTCCCGCCCCCTGTAATCCATGGCACCAGAAATAAATAAGGTATCGGTGTTATACTGATAATGCACATGGCTTAAACCGGGTCCGGGTATCAGAATAATGCCCACAGGGTCATATTTTTTCTCCGCAATTAAATTCGTAATTAAAGTAGTGCTAAAAACAACCCGTTCGATTAATTCTGCAGGCACACCTTTCATAATTCTATCAAGCGCTTCCATTAAAGAGGTAATGATATCATCCCTACTGGGCACTGTGGCAGAAGCTTTAACCAAACCATCATCCAAAAGTACCGCGTTGGTACTAGTGCCCCCTACATCAATACCAATATACATATCTATACACCCCCGACCCGTATCAAACCTTTAAAATTATCAATTCTCTGAACTTACATTAATCTCCTTCAATAAATTACCCCCTGTATCCACTTCATTTTTAATTTTTTCCGTCCATTCATGTAATAAGTTTATCGCTTCCAGTGGGGTTATTTGCATCACATTTATTTTTGCCAGTTCCCCGAGCAATAGTTTTTCCCGACAGTGGGCACATTGTTCTTTACAACCGGTCGTAACCATATCGTTTTTTTCAATGTGATGTGTCACAGCACCACCTGCACCGCCACTGCGAATTTCCATCCTGCGCAGGACATCCTGGGCTCGCTTTAAAACCTTCTCAGGCAGGCCGGCTAGCCGAGCCACCTGGATACCATAACTTTTGTCTACCTTACCGGGTAACACCTTTCTTAAAAAAATTATCTCATCGTTTTCTTCATGGACACTGACAGTACAATTAACCACCCCGGGCAAACTGTCCAAATCAGTTAATTCGTGGTAATGGGTAGAAAAAAGCGTTCTTGCCCCAATTATATCGTGGATGTATTCTACCAGAGCCCTGGCAATACTTATACCGTCGTATGTGCTTGTGCCCCTGCCGACTTCATCCATAATTATTAAACTATTTGGGGTGGCATTATTAACAATATCTCGACACTCGCTCATTTCAACCATAAACGTACTGCGGCCACCGGCCAAATCGTCCGCCGCACCGATGCGAGTAAATATATAGTCTACCAAACCTATTTCAGCTTCGGTTGCAGGCACAAAGCTCCCCAATTGCGCCATTAATATAATCAATGCTACCTGGCGCATATATGTACTTTTTCCGGCCATATTGGGCCCTGTGAGTAATATAAATGTGCTGTTTTCATCCATATATGTATCGTTAGGCACAAAATTGCCCGCATTCAATACTCGCTCCACCACTGGATGCCTGCCATCCCGAATAACTATTTTTTTATCAGTATTAACAACAGGCCTTACTAAATTTGACCGTTCTGCCGCCTCAGCCAGGGAAACCAGAACATCTAAAATAGCCAGTTTTCTGGCAGCATTCTGCATGCGGAGCAATTCATCGGCCACTTTTTGCCTAATTTCACCAAACAATTGGAATTCCAGTTGCATCAGCCGGTCTTCCGCGCCCATAATCATGTCTTCATACTCTTTTAACTGGTTGGTAATAAACCGCTCTGCATTAACAAGAGTTTGTTTACGTATATAATGATCAGGCACTTGAGATAAGTTGGCTTTAGTAACCTCTAAGTAATAGCCAAATATTTTATTGTAACCTACCTTTAGGGATTTAATACCCGTCCTTTGCCGTTCTTCGGACTCCAACCGGGCAAGCCAGTCTTTGCCGTTACGACTAGCCGTACGCAGGCGATCTACCTCGGGATGATAGCCAGTTTTAAAAATACCACCTTCTCTGATTTGCATCGGGGGATCATCAACCAGCGCTTCATGCAACAACTCATTTATATCAGACATATCATCTAGTAAGCCTATTATATCAACTAGTAATTTAGCATGCACATCGCTAATCAATCCCTTAATTGCGGGTAAAAGATCAAAGGATTTCCTTAATGCCAGTAAATCCCTGGCGTTGGCACTGCCGTATGCAACCCGTCCCGCCAACCGTTCTAAATCATAAACTTGTTTTAGAGCCTCCTTGATCTGTTTACGCAAAATTAAATTATTTAATAATTCCTCCACTGCATCCAAACGTTTGTTTATTATTACCGTATCCAACAGTGGTTGTTCAATCCACTGTTTCAACAACCGGCCTCCCATAGCCGTGCTTGAATAATCAAGTACCCAGATAAGTGTACCCCAGCGCATTCCATCTTTTATTGAACCTGTCAGTTCCAAATTACGCCTTGACACCGCGTCTATTTTCATATATTGATTAGTATTGTATATCCGGGGCCTGTTAATTTGATGCAGACTTCTTTTCTGAGTGTCCAGCAGGTATAACAATATAACTCCAGCAGCACGCAATCCAAAAATCAGATGATCTATACCTGTTTCCAGCCAATTATCACCAAACTGACGTTCCATTGCATTTCTGGCCGCTTCCGATGTAAATAAATCGTCATCAATCGGGGTTATCAGCACATTCGCAATTCCAGCCAGCCTTTTGGGCAAATCACATTTATAGCTGCGCGGCAACAACAACTCGGCGGGCTGCAGTCGATGCAGTTCATCGGTCATTTCATGATAAGCGTTGATGCCGGTAAATTGCGTAACCCAGAACAAACCTGTTGAAATATCACAAAAGGCCAGCCCACAACCATTGTCTTCCGCCAGCACCGCTACCAGGTAATTATTTTTTTTATCATCCAGGCACTGCCCTTCCATTACAGTACCAGGGGTGACAATTCTAGTCACCTCTCTTTTTACCAGCCCCTTGGCCTGCCTGGGATCCTCAACTTGTTCGCATATAACCACCCGGTGGCCTTTTTCAATAAGCCGGGCTATATAGGACTGGGCAGCATGATGAGGCACACCACACATGGGTACCTTTTCGCCACCACCCCCGTCACGGGCAGTTAATGCGATTTCTAAATCTTTGGAAGCAACGAGTGCATCATCAAAAAACATTTCATAAAAATCACCCATACGAAACATAAGGATATAATTTTGATAATTTTGCTTAATTTGTAAGTATTGCTGCATCATTGGAGTATAAGCCACACAATGTCCCTCCTGGGAATATTATAACATAAAGAAAATTAATCATTCGATCACTATCTGTAATACAGCACCGGTTTTGGGTCCAATTCGCCTCAAAAAAAAACCCGGCACAAGTAGGCCGGGGTTTTTTCCGCTTAGTGACCACAGCCACTGCAAGAAGAACAACACTCATCGCTGCATGAGGCTTGTTGACCCGTTATAGCACTGGAAATAATATTATTAATTTCCTCTAAAACTTTTTCAAAATTTTGCTGAGCCTGGAAAAAACTATATATCAATGAATTGTCCAGCATGCGCTTTTCCAAATCAGCCACTTCACTTTTTTGAGCATCTGTTAATTGCTGACCTTGCTTTTGCATATCCAGGTATTGTTTTTGTTTAGTATTAAACTCCTGAATAATGCTCTGGGCCTCTGGATCCGCCATCATTGATTGCTCCGCGTTTTTCATATTGTTTAGTTCCTCGGAAGCCGCTATCTCCTGCCCCAGCTCATAGGCTTTTTCCAATATTGACATCTTATAACCCCCATATATTTATTCCGCCGGGATAACCTCTCCCTCAAGATGAGTAAGACCATATCCAGTAATTCTTAAAGGCATCAGCATACCCACCATATCTTGTTTACCCCGGAAAACAACAATTTTATTGGTTCTTGTCCGCGCGCTCATTAAATCTGCATTTGTTTTGCTCGGTCCCTCCACCAGGCAGGGAAGCGTTCTACCAACTTCCAGCTTATTTTTACGTAGACTTATTTCATTTTGTAAAGCAATGAGTTCCTCAATACGGGCCACTTTTACCTCATCCGGAACTTGATCCGTCATACTCGCCGCAGGGGTGCCCTGCCTTTTGTTAAAAATAAAGGTAAAGGCACTGTCAAACTCAACATACTTTATTAATTCAACTGTATCCGTAAAATCCGCATCCGATTCACCGGGAAAACCCACCATTATATCGGTGGTTAAAGATACACCGGGCATTGCCTTTTTGATTTTTTCCACCAACTCCAAGTAGTACTCCCGTGTATATCCCCGGTTCATTTTTTTTAGTATATGATTACTTCCCGCCTGCACAGGCAAATGGATGTGTTCGCATACTTTAGGTAAACTTGAGATAGTCATAATTAGTTTATCACAAAAGTCCTTGGGATGAGAAGTCATATATCGAATTCTATTTAGATCTTTTATTTCGCTTATTTTAACCAGTAAATCGGCAAAATCAATATTAAGCGTTAAATCTTTACCATATGAATTAACATTTTGCCCCAGCAGGGTTACTTCTTGATAACCCTGGCGCACCAGTTCCTCAACTTCATTAATAATAGCCTCAGGCTGTCTGCTTTTCTCCCTGCCCCTCACGTAAGGCACTATGCAATAAGTGCAATAATTATTGCACCCATACATAATATTAACCCAGGCCCGAATACCATGAAAGCGTTTAACCGACAAACCTTCGCAAATATCTTTCCTGTCGGGCCATATATCAATGACCTGCTTTTTTTGGCTCTCCACTCGGTCTATTAGTTCCGGCAGAGCGTGGATATTGTGAGTACCGAACACAATATCAACATACTTAAAACGCTGCTTCACCCTTTTGCCAATATGCTCTTGCTGGCTCATGCACCCACCCATTGCAATTATCAGCTGGGGCTTTTGCTTTTTTAGCTGGCCGAGCCTGCCCAAAAGGCCGAACACTTTATTCTCAGCTGTTTCCCGCACACAACAGGTGTTCAATACAATTATATCGGCATCATGTTGGTTCTCTGCGGGTAAAAAACCTTTATTCTCCAGCATGCCGGCAATTAACTCAGAATCGTGCTCGTTCATTTGACATCCAAACGTTATAATGTGATATTTCTTCAAATTTTCACCATCTTTTGGCTGCATAACTTTTGGTTATTATAACACAAACTTTGACGTTTACAAAAAGCGCTTTGCTACTTATTGCTTGCAACTTTCCAAGTAGAGTAATCTGTTAAATGTACTTCAAACTATTTATAATTGCTTCGGGTCATAAAAAAGGACGGCCAACGAATGATGCCGTCCCTTGCATTGTTTATTTACGTCTATTTACCTTTAAATTCGGGCTTCTTCTTACCAATGAAGGAGGAAATTCCTTCGTCCCTATCCTCCGTGGCAAACACCACACCAAATAAATCAGCTTCATGAGTGAACCCTTTTTCCAGGTCCATCTCCAGCCCTTCATTTATCGCTTCCTTGGTCAACTGCACGGCCACGGGACCGCGGGCAGCAATACGCTTGGCCATATTTTTACAAAAATTCATCAGTTCTCCAGTAGGCACTACATGGTTAATCAACCCCATGCGATGCGCAGCTTCAGCGTCATACATATCAGCGGTAAATAAAACTTCTTTAGCTATACCCGGATTAACTAATCTGGTTAAACGTTGTGTTCCACCAAAACCAGCAATTATACCCAGGCTAACTTCAGGTTGGCCAAGTTTGGCATTTTCTGCAGCAATGCGAATGTCGCAGGCCATGGAAAGCTCACAACCACCGCCTAGAGCAAAACCGTTAACGGCAGCAATCACCGGTTTAGACAGGTTTTCGATCTTGCTGAAAACCTTTTGGCCCAGCCGGGAGAATTGTCTAGCCTCGAGAGGTTTTAATGTTTGCATAAAGGCAATATCAGCACCAGCCACAAATGCTTTATCGCCTGCACCAGTAATAATTACCACCCGCACGTCATCATCGCCATCCAGCTGATCCATGGCTGCACCAATTTCTTGCAAAGTTTCCCCGTTCAGGGCATTAAGTACCTTAGGCCTGTTGATGGTCAATACGGCAATGCCGTTTTCCTTTTCTAACAATATATTTTTCCAATCCATTATAAACCCTCCCGGCGGTATCTATTATTTATCATATACATAAAAACCGCGTCCAGATTTTCTGCCCAGCCAACCGGCCGCTACGTACTTGCGCAGCAGTGGACAGGGGCGGTATTTACTGTCACCAAGGCCGTCATGCAACACTTCCATAATGTAAAGGCAAGTATCAAGACCGATTAAATCAGCCAGGGCCAGCGGTCCCATGGGATGGTTCATACCCAGTTTCATTACCTGGTCCACCGCTTCGGGAGTGGCAATCCCTTCATATACACAGTATACAGCTTCGTTTATCATAGGGATTAGCACGCGGTTTGCTACAAAGCCGGGGGCATCATTCACTTCTACGGGTACTTTGTTCATCCGCTCACTGAGTTCCTTCACAGCATTAAAGGTATCATCGCTGGTAGCCAGTCCCCTGATAACTTCTATAAGCTTCATTACCGGCACGGGATTCATAAAGTGCATGCCGATGACCTTTTCCGGACGCTTTGTTACAGCGCCTATTTCGGTAATCGGTAATGAGGATGTATTAGTGGCTAAAATTGTGTGTTGTGGCGTAATTTCATCTAAATCCCGGAATATTTTGCCTTTAATTTCCATATTTTCAATAGCTGCTTCAACCACTATATCAACATCAGCAGCATCCTGCAAACTGGTGGACGGTTTAAAGCGCTTCATTATTGCTTCTTTACCTGCTTCATCCAACCGGCCTTTACTTACATCACGGCTTAAATTCTTTTCTATAATACCCATACCTCTATTGACAAATTCGTCTTTAATGTCGTTCAAAACCACATCCAAACCGGCCATTGCGGATACCTGGGCAATACCCGAGCCCATTTGTCCGGCACCAATAACCATTATTTTTTTAATTTCCACATTAACCCCTCCAACCTAATTTATAATATTCATTATTTATAGCCGGGCCATTTATTATCCATAGCAATGACCCCGTTATATATTTTCCACCACCATTGCTGTACCTTGCCCACCACCAATACATAATGTGGCTAAGCCATACTTACTGCCCCGCCGTTTCATTTCATACAATAGACTTACCAGTATTCTAGTACCACTGCAGCCAATTGGGTGCCCTATGGCTATGGCACCACCGTTAACATTGGTTATATCAGCCGGCATTTCAAGTTCCCGTACCACTGCCAGTGCCTGGGCAGCAAATGCTTCGTTGGCCTCTATTAAATCCATATCCGCAATAGTAAGACCGGCTTTGGCCAGCGCTTTTCTACTGGAAGGAATCGGACCAAGACCCATATAGGCGGGATCAACCCCGGCAGATGCCGCCGACCTAATGGTAAACAGTGGTTTCAAGCCCAGCTCAGTAGCTTTTTCTGCAGACATAACCACCACCGCAGCCGCAGCATCATTAATGCCCGAAGCGTTGCCCGCTGTTACAGTGCCGTCTTTTTTGAAGGCAGGCTTTAACTTGGCCAGTCCTTCTAATGTAGTTCCCCGGCGAGGAAACTCATCGGTATCAAAATATACGGGTTCTCCTTTTTTAGATGGCATTTGTACAGGTAAAATTTCATCTTTAAAGCGTCCTTCATCAATGGCCGCAATAGCTTTTTGCTGGCTGCCAAGCGAAAAAACATCCTGGTCTTCCCTGGTAATGCCATATTTAGATGCAATATTCTCAGCGGTTATGCCCATATGTACATCATTAAATGCACACCATAACCCATCCCTAATCATGGCATCCACAAGTTTGGCATCGCCCATACGGTAACCCCAGCGTCCCTTTTCCACTAGATAAGGAGCTGCGGACATGTTTTCAGTACCCCCGGCCACGATTATATCTGCTTCACCGGCAGCAATTAATTGGGCGGCCAGACCAACTGTTTTTAAACCCGAGCCACATACCTTATTCAGTGTCCATGCCGGCACTTCATAGGGTATACCCGCCTTGACGGATGCCTGGCGGGCAGGGTTTTGTCCTAAACCGGCCTGCAATACATTACCCATAATTACTTCTTCAACCTGACCGGGCTCAATACCGGCTCTGCGCAGGGCTTCGGCTATAACCAGGGCCCCCATATCCGCAGCAGGTATGGCCGTCAGTGAACCACCGTATTTACCTACCGCTGTGCGAACTGAGCTAACAATAACGGCTTCACGCATAAATACTCTCTCCTCCCAATCTTCTTAATTTTAAAATATGATAAAACATTTTCCTTCAATGCCACATTTTTTCAGCATTCATACCAACTTCTGCTTAGTCCACTTTAAGCCGACGGAAATGTCCCGCCGGCTTAAAAACCAAACATTTACCACAAATTATTGCAAATACCGCGCCACGAGTTCTGCGATATCTTTAGCCTGCACATACTCCGATTGATCATGTTCTTTAAGTCCGTCTTCAATCATCGTCAGACAGAACGGGCAGTTAACTGCTATTACTTCAGGTTTGGTTTGCAAGGCCTGTTCTGTTCTCATTACGTTGATCCTATTACCAATGTTTTCCTCCAACCACATTCTGCCGCCACCCGCGCCACAGCAAAATGCCCTATTTTTATTCCTACCCATTTCAACCAGGGAGGCACCCGGCAAATGCCCGATAATGCGACGGGGCGCTTCATATTCATCATTATAACGGCCAAGATAGCAGGAATCATGATAAGTAAGCTTTAATGAGTCACCGACACCTTGTAAGTTCAGTTTTTTATCCTCAATCAGGCGATTGATCAATTGAGTATGGTGAATAACCTCGTAATTACCACCAAAGTTGGGATATTCATTTTTCAGCGTATTAAAACAGTGCGGACAGGCAGTAATAACCTTTTTAACTCCATATTCGTTGAACACTTCAATATTTTCTTCCACCAGAGATTGATATAAGTATTCATTACCCAATCTACGGGCCGAATCACCGCAGCACTTCTCTTCACTGCCTAATATAGCAAAACTGATGCCCGCAGCTTGGAGTATTTTCACCAGAGCAATGGTTACATTTTTGGTACGGTCATCAAAGGAACCTGCGCAGCCCACAAAGAGTAAATACTCAGCATCTTTATTATCTTCCATGGTAGGCACATCGAGCTCATCGGCCCAATCCCCCCTATTGGACCAGCCCACACCCCATGGGTTAAAATTGCGTTCCAAATTTGTAAAAGCCAATTGAGCCTCACTGGGAAACTCGCTGCGATCCAGTACCAGGTTGCGTCTTAAATCAATAATTTTATTAATGTGCTCGTTTAATTGTGGACAGTGCTCCTGACAGGCATAACACGTTGTGCAGGACCAAATAACATCTTCATTGATTATTTCACCGGCCAGTTCCGGCAAATCAGCCTTTTCACTATCTATTGCAGTGGCTGCATAAGCCTCTTTTAAATTACCCAATGACTTTGTTTTATTGGGTAAATTCTCTTTCAAAACGGCTATTAATTTTTTTGGTGATAATGGTTTGCCACTGATATAGGCAGGACAATTATCTTGACAGCGCCCACACTCGGCGCAAGCAAAACAATCCAGCAACTGCTTCCATGTATAATCGGTAATTTTACTTACCCCGAAATTCTCTTCTTCTTCGTTTTCCAAATCGAGATTTTTAATGGATCCGCCCCGGGGCTGCAAATTACGCAGGTAAATATTTATAGGTGCCGCCAGTGGATGCACCAGATGGGAGTAGCGGAAAAAAACAAGTAACCCTAAGGCCATTAAAACATTTAACCACCAAAAGACTTCATATAAGACCTGGCTGGCCGATAGTGACATACCACCTGCTAATATACCAGTTATAGGAGCAAGCACATAGCGATCTACACCGGCAGATACGGCATGCGCAGCACTGCCTATATAATAACTGATAACCATAATTACGATACCGGCAATTAAGGCAACGATAGTTCTTTCTTCTGACCAGTCCCCAACTCCAAGGCGCGGCACTTTGGCAATATACCTGCGATAGGCGGATACCAGCATCCCAACAATAGCCATTAAGCCAAAAACATCGATTAGCAAGTAAAAATATGGATTACTTCCCAGAATCGGCAATACTAATCCGGGAAACAATCCTTCCAGTATAAACCCAACTATACCAAGGGCAAAAACCGCTAGACCCCAAAAAATAAGCAGGTGCATTAAACCCGCTCCGGGTTCCCGCAGTAATCTTCTTTGCCCCAATACTATACTTAAGGCACCCCATAATCTTTTCCCCGGTTGGTCAAACCTGTCTTCAGGCTTGGCCATGGCCAGCACTTCATAGCGCTCCTTGATACCCATACCAAAGGAATACAGGCTAAATACTGCCAAAAGCACAAAAAGAATAATTTTTACAGTTATCATGTTGACCTTCACCTCACCAATTATTACGGCATTCCCGGGTCAACGCCCGATCGGTCAACATATAACCTCTTTTCCCAATTAACCCAATAATTAGCAAGATAATTTACAGCAGAGCAATATTATCCGCTCTGCTGTAAAACTAATTATTAAGCAAGTACTTTCTTTAATTCTTCTTTTAAAATGGGCACAACTTCAAACAGGTCACCAACAATACCATAGTCGGCCACTTTGAAAATGTTGGCTTCTTCATCTTTGTTAATGGCCACGATGCATTTGGCAGAGCTCATACCTGCAAGGTGCTGAATAGCTCCGGAAATACCACAGGCAATGTATAGTACAGGGGAAACCGTTTTACCGGTTTGACCCACCTGGAAACTATGGGATACCCAACCGGCATCCACTGCTGCCCTTGAAGCGCCCACTGCAGCGCCAAGCACATCAGCTAGTTCTTCTAAAATACCAAAGTTTTCAGGACCCTTCATACCACGGCCACCGCTGACAATAATATCGGCTTCAGTAAGCTCCGGACGCTCGGAAACCTGGCGCACGATATCCTTGATAACCTGGCGGATATCACCGGCATTGGCATCAACCTTAACCACTTCGGCCGACTTGGGATTGGCCACAGCAGCAAAAGTATTGGGACGAATGGTAGCCATAACAGGACGTGCCTCAGGGCAGGCAGCCTTGACAAAAACTTTGCCGGCATATAACGGGCGAGTAAATACCAGCTGTCCATCAGCGATTTCCATGGCTGTGCAGTCGGTCATCAAACCGGTTTGCAAGCGCTGGGCCACCTGGGCAGCCAGGTCACGACCAGTTACTGTGCAGCCGAGCAAGAAAGCACTTGGTTCATATTGCTTAATTAAATCAGCCACAACATTGGTGTAACCATCGGTGGTGTAGTTTTCCAAAGCATCGCTATCAACAACATATACTTTATCAGCGCTGTACTCGCCGAGAGATTCAGCTAATCCAGTCACATCTTTACCAACTAAAACCGCACACAACTCTTCTCCAAGCTGATCAGCTGCTTTACGACCTTCACTTAAAAGTTCAAAAGAAACTTTTTTTATCTGTCCTCCAAGCTGTTCGGCAAAAACCCAAATTCCTTTAGCCATTAACTATTTCCCTCCTTCAAAAAATATGCTATTAACTAGATAACTTTTGCTTCTTCGCGCAACAGCTTGGCAAGTTCAGAGGCGGCTTCAGCTGCTTCGCCCGGAATAATTTTACCAGCCTGACGCGCTTCCGGCAGCGAGAAGGAAATTGCCTTTGTTTTAGGAGCAATCTGGCTTTCATCTAAACCGGCATCTGCCAGTGCCATTTTCTGCATGGGCTTTTTCTTAGCCTTCATAATACCCTTCATGGATGGATAACGGGGCTCATTTAAACCTTTCTGAGCGGTAACAACTGCCGGCAGGGAAACCTCAACCACTTCACTGCCACCTTCAATTTCGCGGGTAGCCAGCGCTTTGCCACCGTCAATTTCTAATTTGGTAACCACATTAACTACCGGAATATTTAAAATTTCCGCCACTCTACCGGCCACCTGCGCCGAACCGTCATCAATAGCCCTGAAGCCGCCGAGAATAATATCATATTCCATGCCGCTGATAACTTTAGCCAAAATTGTAGCAGTAGAAAACTCATCCAGTTCCATGTCGCCGGCATCAACCAACACAGCCTTGTCAGCGCCCATAGCCAGAGCCTGTCTCAGCGCATCCTGGGTTTGTTGGCCACCAACACTGATTACGGTGACTTCACCTTCGCCCTTTTCTTTAATGCGCAGGGCTTCTTCCACAGCAAACTCATCGTAGGGGTTCATTATCATACTAACCCCTTTACGCTCTATTTTGCCGTTACTGTCCAGATTGATTTTTGCCTCAGTGTCGAAGGTTTGCTTCAGGCAAACTAGGATTTTCATACGCTTCCTCCTTTGCTGATTAAAATTAAACTTAATGTATGGGTCCCTCACGTGGATCGGACCAATATTTGGGTGGATGATGGCAATAATTGGTCGCTTAACCCATGATATACCACAATTAATTAGTGATACCGCACACTATCCCAAAGCATCATTTTAATAGTGTAACTATTCTAATAGTGTAACTATTCGGAATGCTCACGGGAGAAGACTTGATACACTTCACTAATCATAGCGGTTAAGCACAGGTTATTGGTGTAAACTGTGGGATACATGCCATCGATAATTATCATTTCGTTATTAATGTCAGAATTCCTTTTTTTCTTTGAAACCTTGTTATGATTTTTAAAAATAGTTATTATTATAAATACTAATAGTACTGCATTGAAAAACTTCACTAACCTATATCCATAGCACATTTGTTGCAATAAGTAAAATACAGTTTCACCACACAAAAAAACTTTACTCAATAAAAATGGGCGTCTTGGCGCCCTTATATATAACATAGCAAAATTTTTACGGATAGCATTAGCGCTATTTTATTTTAAAATATTAGCCGCAATGACTATGCGCTGCACCTCACTGGTGCCCTCGTATATTTCCGTTATTTTAGCATCTCGCATCATGCGTTCCACCGGGTACTCTCGAGTATAACCATAACCACCGAAAATTTGGACGGCTTTGGTTGTAACCCACATTGCACACTCAGAAGCATATAATTTAGCCATGGCCGATTCCTTGCTATACGGCAGCCCATTGTCTTTCATATAAGCAGCGCGATACACAAGCAGTCGGGCTGCATCTATACGGGTAGCCATATCAGCCATCATCCATTGCAGGCCTTGAAATGAACTTATCGGTGTATTAAATTGCTCACGGATTTTACTATACTTAACAGCTTCATCAAATGCACCCTGGGCAATACCTAATGCCTGGGCAGCAATACCAATCCGACCGCCGTCAAGGGTCATTAAAGCTACTTTAAATCCTTTGCCTGCCTCACCAAGCAAGTTTTCTTTAGGAATTCGGCAATTTTCAAACACGAGCTCATATGTTGAAGACGCCCTGATGCCCATTTTGTGTTCCTTTTTACCAAAAGTAAAGCCAGGTGTACCTTTCTCCACAATAAAAGCTGATGTTCCTTTATTGCCTTTGGATTTATCGGTGCAAGCTATAACAACATAAATATCCGCCTTTTCACCATTGGTAATAAAGATTTTGCTGCCATTTAGTATATACTCATCACCATCGGCCACAGCTGTTGTCTTTACAGAACCAGCATCTGATCCTGCTGAGGGCTCGGTTAGACCAAGAGCCCCAATTTTTTCACCACTGGCCAGGGGCACCAAAAATTTTTGTTTTTGCTCTTCGGTACCAAAGGCATAGATAGGCCAGGAACCCAGTGAAGTATGGGCGGAAACTAAAACTCCGGTGGAAGCGCATACCCGAGAAAGTTCTTCAACAGCAATAGCATAACAAAGATTGTCCATACCAGAACCGCCGTACTCCTCAGGAAAAGGAATGCCACTAAGACCCATCCCGGCCATATCATCCCACAGTTTCCAGTCATATTCCTCGGCTTCATCCATGGGGCCAGCTTTGGGGGCAACCTCCTTTTCCGCAAAATCCCGTACTGTTTTACGAATCATTTCTTGTTCTTCGCTAAGTTTAAATTCCACACTTATTCCTCCTTTATGGTATGGAGACAATACCTTTAAGAATATTCTTTAAGTACACAAAATACCACCATCAATATAAGATGTCCCCGTTTTAACTATATAAACCATGCAAAAGGCATACCAAAGTCAAAAAGATATAATATCCCTAAGGAATAAATAAGAAAGCAATATGTCTGTAGCCGCTTAAGACCTAAAACCAATTAATTATAGTAAACGCATAACAGCATATATATAAACTTTTAAGCATTATCATTAGGCTTATTAGCATATCCACGATTATTTATATGTCTACATCAATAGACAAAAAGAGACTTGGCAATCAACCCCCTCTGTCTTTTTCAGTGTTTACCAATCACTGAATATTCGCCACAACACATAATAAAGTCATATCATAATTACATAGCTTGTAATATTTTTGATATGTTATAAATCCAAAATAAAAAAAGGGCGGGCAATAACCCACCCTAAATTATGATAATTATTTTTTAAAGGCAACCCATTCTCTTTCACGCAATTCAATACGCCTGATCTTACCGCTGATTGTCTTGGGCAAGCTGTCAACAAACTCAATTTTCCGCGGGTATTTATAAGGCGCAGTGACCTTTTTAACATAGTCCTGTAATTCTTTGACCAAATCGTCTGAGGCATTGTATCCGGGGGCAAGAATTATGAATGCTTTAACTACTTCACCTCTCACTTCGTCGGGGCTAGATACCACTGCGGACTCAGCAACCGCCGGGTGCTCAATAAGGGCACTTTCCACTTCGAAAGGACCGATCCGGTAACCGGAGGCTAGGATAACGTCATCGGCCCGGCCGACAAACCAAAGGTATCCGTCCTCATCCTTAATGGCGCGGTCACCGGTGATATACCAATCATCCCGGTAGGATGATGCTGTCTTATCCGGGTTTTTCCAATATTCTTTAAACAAGCCCACCGGTCTTACAGGTTTGACTTTAACTGCAATATCACCTTCTTTACCGCGGGGGACAATATTTCCATCATCACCGATGACCTCAACTACAAAACCAGGGCTGGGCTTGCCCATCGAACCAGCCCGCACTTCTAGGCAGGGGAAGGAACCCACCATACACACGCTTTCGGTTTGTCCATAACCATCTCTGATTTTCAGGCCTGTGTGCTCTTCCCAAGTTTCGATAATTTCCGGGTTTAGCGGCTCCCCAGCTGCTACCACATGGCGCAATGATTTGAAACTATATTTTGATAAGTCCTCCAGCACAAACATCCGATAAGCTGTAGGTGGTCCACACATGGTGGTAACAGGATATTTTTCCAAATTGGTTAAGGTTTTTTGCACGTCAAATCTATAAGTATGGTGCACAAATAATGCCGCACCGCAACTCCAAGGTCCAAATAAACTACTCCATGCCGCCTTGGCCCAACCAGTATCGGATAGGTTCCAGTGCAAATCATCAGGCCCTAAATCCAACCAATATTTTCCTGTCACCATATGACCAATTGGATAACTGGTATGTGTATGCACAGTCATTTTGGGATATCCAGTGGTTCCGGAGGTGAAGTATAAAATGGCATTATCATTACTGTGAGTATTTACTGTTTCAAACTGGTCTGAAGCACTGCTTACAGCATCTTCATAGTTGGTCCAGCCCTCTCTCTTGTCCCCAACTAAAATAAAACTTTTAACAGTGGGGCAATCGCTGCGCACTTCATCAACTTTTGGTGCGCTATCAGTATCGGTGATTATACAAACAGCCTCAGCTGAATCAAACCGATATTTCAAATCTTTGGGGGTTAACTGGGTGGTACCTGGGCTGATCACGGCACCCATCCGCAAACAAGCAATATTTATTTCCCACCATTCAATTAATCTGGGCATGATTACTACAACCACATCGCCCTGTTTAACACCCTGGCCGGCCAGAACATTACATAGTTGACGGGATCTCTGACACAGCTCCGCAAAAGTTTTCTTTACTTCGTGATCATTATCGTCCACCCACCAAATAGCCAATTTTTCCGGGTCTTCGGCCCACTTATCAAGTACGTCCCTGGCAAAATTATAATATTCCGGAACTTCCCATTTAAACTCTGCATAGGTTTTGTCATAGTCCACCATATTATGTGTCTGGCTCATAGAATATCCCCCTTTTTTTGCTATAATATTTTCTTATATACAGAAAAAATGCTGTCCACAATTCTCGCACCCTTTTCACAATTTTGTATATTGCAAAAACTTAGCCACTTTTCTGAAAATATATTCAATGGTTTATTTTTAATGTTCAAATGCCTTCAAATGCTCTTAACAGGTTATTGGCTATCTAGTGAATAATAGCTATCGTCAACGAATAAAGACACTCCTTAATTTGTTAATAAGAGCAAAGATATATTGTAATAATGATGGTTAATGCCCAGTGTAAACATTGGTTGATATGTTTTCAATAAACACATTCACAAGACCAATAAAATAAGTTTTTAGGCCGTTTCAATTTTTGCGTCCTCTTCCCTGCCCAAAACTTTAGTTACCATTTCCCGCAACTTGTATTTTTGGATCTTGCCACTGGCCGTTGAAGGATATTCACCTATAAACAGAATAAATGCGGGTATTTTATGACGGGCAATTTTGCCATTACAAAACTCTTTAATTTCGGCTTCTTCAGCTATTTCACCAGGTTTTAACTGTACAAACGCCACCACCTCTTCACCATATCTTTCGCTAGGCACTCCTACAACCTGGACATCCTTAATTTTGGGGTTGGTATATAAAAACTCTTCAATTTCCCGCGGGTAAATATTTTCTCCACCACGAATAATCATATCTTTTAACCTGCCTGTTATTTTGCAGTAACCGTTTTCGTCCATCACAGCCAGATCACCGGTATGCAACCAGGCTTCTCTGTCCACGGTCTGTGCGGTGGCCTCGGGCATTTTATAATAACCTTTCATGACGTGATAACCTCTGGTACAAAGCTCACCCTGCATCCCTGGTAATAGTTCTTCACCGGTTTCCGGGTCAACAATCTTAACTTCCACATTGGGTAATGCCCTACCCACCGTACTAACCCGGAGTTGTATAGGGTCTGTGGCCCTGGTCATAGTAATGCCGGGAGAAGCCTCTGTTTGTCCATAAGTTATGCATATTTCGCTGGCCCCCATTTTATTAACCACAGACTTCATAACTTCTATTGGACATGGAGAACCAGCCATTATACCGGTACGTAATGCGTTTGTATTATACTTGTTTTTTTCCATCTCTTCCAATTCGGCTATAAACATAGTGGGAACGCCGTGCAATGCCGTACAACTATTCCGCTCAACAGTTTCAAGCACATTTTTAGCATTAAAGGACTCTACCGGTGCCATGGCAGCACCGGAAACCACACAGAGCATCGTACCCATGACACAACCAAAGCAATGGAAAAAAGGTACCGGAATGCACAAACAATCATCCGGTGTAAAATTAAGGCATTCCGCCTGACTAAAGGCATTGCCGATGATATTTGTGTGAGTAAGCATTACACCTTTTGGAAAGCCTGTAGTACCCGAGGTGTATTGCATATTGATTACTTCGTCAGGATGCAAAGAGGACTCCCGGTTCACAAACTCCTCATCAGCAATTTGCTTGCCTAATTCATAAAGGTCAGCCCAATTATACATGCCAGGCATTTTTTCCTCACCGATATATATAACATTTTTTAGTTTGGGTAACCGGGCACACTTTAACTGTCCGGGCGCACAAGAATTCAGCTCTGGGCATAATTCATACATAATGTTCAAGTACTCATTAGGCTGTTTTACACCATTAACAAGAATAATAGTGGTTGAATCGGATTGTTTTAATAAGTATTCCAATTCAAAGACACGATAACTAGTATTAACGGTAACCAAAACAGCACCTATTTTAGCGCTGCCAAATTGGGTCAACACCCATTCCTGCACATTATTGGCCCATATTGATACATGTTCCCCCTTCTCAATACCCAAAGCCATCAGACCTTTAGCCACTTGGATGCAGATATCTCTGAACTTCCGGTAGCTATATTTAATATCACGTTCGTGATATGCCAAAGCAAGATTATCTCCAAGCTCAGCAGCCATTAAATCAACCAGCTGCCCAATGGTAATTTTACCAATTTCAAACTGGGGTACGTTCATTTAAAGACCTCCTATCTTATTACATTTAAATTCAAGTAACCAACAAAATAAGCTGTTAAGGGAAATCATCATTAGGAAATCACCATTAGAATAAAATAGCTCTCTTCCAATTTGGCAATATTCTCAATGTTCAAAAATTATTTTTTTCTTAATCAATAATACGCGCTTGAATCGCTATTTCCTGCTTAATAAAATTCATATACCACAAGTCATTTTTTAACAGGGTATTTAACCCTCAAAATACAATACTTTATTACTATAGTTGCTATAACTGCGTCACAATTGACTACATTTTTGCAAAAACCTATTAAATAAACAATCACTGTCTATATTTTTTTTGCGCCCAAACACTTAATATGGAAGTATAGGCAGGAATATAAAAACATTTATCGAATAATATATGCAAATCCTGGAAAGGAAGTGATCTATTTGCCGAGGGAAGCGATTGACATAAAAGGAACTAAACAGGGTCTAATTATACTTTTGGACCCAAACCGGGATTTTGAAGACATTAAAACCGGGCTGAAGAATAAAATGGAATCCTCCAGTGGTTTCTTTTCCGGTGCCCAATTTACACTATATCGAGAAAAACAACTTTTCCCAGCGGAAAAAAATGAATTAGAGTCTATCTGCAGGGCATATGGTCTTATTCCCAGCCCGGAGGTCCAATGGCCACCAACCCAACGCAAAATAAACGGCAAGGCAGAAAAACATGTTCATCACACTCAAGCTAAAAAGTTTGCCACACCAGGAGAAGATACCTTACTGGTAAAGCGCACCATGCGTTCCGGACAAACGGTTACATACGATGGACATGTCACAGTTCTGGGCAACATTCATCCGGGTGCCCAGGTAACGGCCACGGGTAATATAGTCATATTGGGAACCTGCTCCGGGTCGGTCCATGCCGGCCAATCCGGTAATCAAAAAGCCTATATTATAGCTTTAAATATTAAAAACGGACACTTAAGAATTGCGGACCATATACTTTATCCCGAAATGGAAACATCACTCACCGGACCTGTAATAGCCAGCATAAATCAGAATAAAATTACTTTGGCTGATTATATAAATAAGCGCCCTTAAGCAATTAAATCGGAATCGTATATTACAGCCAATTGGCAAGCAAAATATCTCACATTTACAGCTAAAATGGGTAAAGCAAGTGAATACATTAAGTTGTTCCCAAACACCTGTCCACTGTTAAGTTTCTTTTTTATAAATAAACCGGACAAATATGTCCGGTTTATTTATCTATATCTCTGTCAGCAGCCAGTAACCCAATAATAGTTTTGGCGTCCACAATTTTACCTTTGCCTGCCATTTGTACCGCTTCTGACAATGGTATTTTTTCTACTTCAATAAATTCATCCTGATCAAGTTTTTGATCATATTTAGTCAGGTCACTGGCTAGAAATAAATGCAACTGTTCTGTGCAAAACCCGGGTGAGGTATAAAAAGAATATACTTGGCGCCAATTTTGAGCCCGGTAACCAGTTTCCTCTTCCAGTTCCCTTTGAGCACAGTGTAGCGGGTACTCACCCGCCTCTATTTTCCCGGCCGGTATTTCCCAAAGCTCTTTACCCGCAGGATGGCGATACTGTTTAACCATTAGTACCTCACCACCATCTGTTAACGCCACCACCGCCACGGCATCGGCGCAACTCACCACCTCACGAATACTCTTACCGCCATCGGGTAATTGTATCCTGTCCTTGCGCACGGCTATAACTCTACCAGTAAAAACCTTTTCACTCTCAATTATTTTTTCAGGCATAAATAACCTCCAAAATTAAATTTGAGCGATTCTTTTCATTTCCCACAGGGCCAATCCCGGCAACGTAGCATAATCTTCTGTGTGCAGGTGACTGGGTGCCGAAGCGTCAAATAAGACATTACCCGATGGGGGAAACTCATCATCCCCTTCCCACAAAACAAAAGTGATGGGGATTTTAGGAAATACCGGTACCGTTACGGACACATCACCGATATCATCCTTCCACCCGCCTAGTTTCTCAGCCGCTTCCACCAGCTTACCAGTTTTATCAGCAAAGATAGACACTAATGGTTTGATGGCCCGGTTGGTAAAAGGCCCTATATATATTGAGCCGCTGGGTAACTCCTTAAAGGACAACCTGGTATTTTCCACCATACGGGAGCTACAATGGGTAAGATAGTGCAGCATTGCCACCTTATAGTCAATCTTTACTTCCCCTGTCCCAGCACAGTATTCTATATCACCACCGGGATAATATACTCGATATTCATTGCCTAAAAAAGGTACAATAAAAAAAGAGCCGGAGCGGTCAAAATCAACTAAAGCATTATCAGCCATTACCTCGGGAGCAGCCTGGGCGAATTCTTCCAAAGCCTTAGCGTGAGCTGGTTTTAAATTTATAAGTGCCATAAAAATCAAATGCCTCCTTCTTAATTAATCAAGCCCGGTAACAGTACAGATTATCATTAATACTTTGCAACTTTTACCAAACTAGTTGCTATATTAAAAGCATTTTACCACAAAAGTATTAAGGATAATTACTTTTCAGCAGAGGCATAATTTCAAACTGCTACTATATTTTTTTCATTTAGTAGGATTTTTTTCTATTTGCGAGAAATATATAATATGTATATTATCAATACCGTTCGGGAGTGTAGACGTCGTGCTTCGTATTGGCATACCCAGCGCTTTGTTTTATTATGTATATTACCCCATATGGAAGACCTATTTCGAAGAACTGGGCCTTCAAGTGGTAACCTCGGGAAAAACAACAAGGCAATTGTTAGATAACGGCGTGCGCGAAGCGCTCGCCGATGCTTGTGTACCCGTTAAAGTTTACTTCGGACACGCTATGGCCTTGATTGACCGGGTGGATTATTTATTTATACCACGCATCGTATGTTTAAATAAAAAAACTGTCTACTGCCCTAAATTTTTAGGATTACCTGACATGATTCGTTATGGATTAGCCAATATGCCCCCCATCATTGATGTGCGCATAGACGCCCGGG
This sequence comes from Desulfoscipio gibsoniae DSM 7213, assembly GCF_000233715.2. Classification (GTDB taxonomy): domain Bacteria; phylum Bacillota; class Desulfotomaculia; order Desulfotomaculales; family Desulfallaceae; genus Sporotomaculum; species Sporotomaculum gibsoniae. The sequence goes on along the minus strand of NC_021184.1, from coordinate 1,947,063 downwards.
ACCGTAAATATAGTTTATATTCTGCATACTATAAGATAGGGGAGATGCTTGGCAAAACCTCAATGCACATCACCCGCGCCTTTTTAAAGGCTGGAATAAATCAGTTCAGGTTTCAAAAATTATTATGCGGCGGTCTACAGCCAATAGAGGCGATAGATAACATTTATAACGGTAAAAAAAATTACCCGCCCGAAAATAAAGGACAATTAAAATTTGCAGTGGTTGGCTATCCTTACATTATTCACGACCAGTATATCAGCATTGGCATAGTGGATAAATTACGTAAAATGAAAGTAAACGTTATTACTTCAGATAACCTTTCCCCATTTACCTTGAGGATTCAGCGTCATGCATCGGCCAAACGATTATTTTGGACATTTAGCGAGCGCACACTGCGAGCAACTCGTTATTTTGCCCGACAAAAAGACATTGATGGTATTATACACCTGACAGCCTTCGGATGCGGACCGGACTCTATAGTAGACAGGTTTATCCAATTGAATAACTACTCAAGCACCATACCTTTTATGAGCTTAACCATTGACGAGCACAGCGGTGAAGCTGGAATTAGTACCAGATTGGAAGCCTTTGTGGATATGGTTAAAAGAAAAAAAGGGGCATACCATAATGCGTAAAATTTCCTTCCCCCATATGGGTGAATCTTATCGCTCTTTTAAAATGTTATTAAACGATTTGGGCAATGAGGTAATATTACCACCCCGGCCCAGCCGTAAAACTTTAAACCTGGGTGTACAGCATACCCCTGAATTTGCCTGTTTCCCTTTAAAAATATTGATAGGAACTTACCTTGAAACTATCGAAAAGGGGGCCAACGTTTTGGTCACCTCCGGAGGGGTAGGACCATGCAGGGCCGGGCTTTACGCCGGATTACATAAAAAAATATTGCATGACCTGGGGCACCCCGTAGAAATGATTGTATTTGAACCACCCCGCTTGTACCCCATAAATTTTATTCGCAATGTATATAAACTAAACCCCGGCAGATTATCCATTAAGGCCATTATTGAGCGCATTAAAAAAGGCTGGCGACAATTACAAGCTTTGGATAATGTCGAAAAAGCAATCCATATTGTAAGACCCAGAGAGCTAAAAAAAGGCGCCACCACACAAAAGTACAAACAGGTGCTGGAATGGATTGATCAAGCCAATACTATCAGTGAGATCATTGAAGCCGAAGCAGCGGCACTTGATGAATTGTACAAAATCCCCCGGGATTATGAGCGACTGGTTTTAAAAGTAGGCATTGTAGGTGAGATATATGTGCTGCTGGAACCGGCCGCCAACCTGGAGATTGAGGAAACGCTGGGCAACCTTGGTGTTGAAGTGGAGCGCTCCATGTTTTTAACAGGTTGGACAAGGGACAATACATGGAAAGAGACACTGGAAGGCATGACCGTAAAGGATGCCGCCCAACACTACTTGCCTGAATTAATTGGCGGGCACGGCAGGGATTCCATTGGACATACGGTATTATACGCTAAGCGCAATTTTGATGGAGTTATCCAGCTAGCCCCCTTCACCTGTATTCCTGAAATAGTGGCCCGAACTATATTACCTGCAGTTAGCAAGGATAATAATATTCCGGTACTCACCTTTTTCTTAGATGAACAAACAGGTAAGGCAGGAATGAATACCCGCCTGGAAGCATTTGTGGACCTTATGAAACGCCAGAAGTTAAAGAAACAATGTCAAGCTAAAATATCGCTACCCTCAGGAGCAGTTTAATTATGAATCCTAATAACGGCAAGGAAGTGACATTATGCAAGGCTATCTTGGCATAGATGTTGGATCCGTCAGCACAAACCTTGTAATACAAGATCAGGCCGGAAAAGTAATTACCGGCCTTTATTTACGAACCAGGGGACGCCCGGTGGAAACTATCCAGCACGGTTTACAGCAGCTGTTGCAATTAATTCCTGAGCAAATGCAGATTTGCGGTGTAGGCACAACAGGCAGCGGGCGTTATCTGGCCGGGGTAATGGTTGGCGCGGATGTTATAAAAAATGAAATTACCGCACATGCCGTCGCTGCCTCTCATTTTATTCCCCAGGTACAAACAATTCTTGAAATAGGCGGGCAAGATTCGAAGATAATAATAGTTAGGGATGGTATTGTCACCGATTTCGCCATGAATACCGTATGTGCCGCCGGTACCGGTTCTTTTTTGGACCAACAGGCCTCCCGACTGGGCATTCCCATCACAGAATTCGGTGACCTGGCCTTCAAATCCCGTAATCCGGTACGTATCGCCGGGCGCTGCACGGTGTTCGCCGAATCTGACATGATCCATAAACAACAAATGGGCCATCCAGTACAAGATATTATTAACGGTTTATGCGAAGCGCTGGTGCGCAACTATTTAAATAATATCGGCAAAGGCAAGGAAATACTGGCCCCGGTTATTTTTCAGGGCGGAGTGGCCGCCAATATTGGTATAAAGGCGGCTTTTGAAAGGGCGCTGGGCATGGAAATTACAGTCCCTCCCCACCATGATGTAATGGGTGCCATTGGAGCAGCATTGCTGGCTAAAGAAGAGCTGGCCAGTACACATAAAACAACTGGTTTCAAAGGTTTTTCCATCGCCGGACTAACCTATCGAACCAGCAGCTTTGAGTGTGACGGCTGCCCCAATAACTGTGAAATTGCCGAGATTTACGAGGAAAACCACGTTATCGGGCGCTGGGGAGCCAGATGCCCGAGATGGGATATTATACAGGAGGGGTAGCGTGACAGAGCATGAAATAAAAATACTGGGCATTTTTTTCTACTCAGTTATCTTGATTATTATGCTAGTTTCCGGTATTTGGGTAGGCATTGACGCCCGTAAAATAGGTCGTCCCAGGTCGGAATCTATTATTTGGGGCATTTTTGCCGGATGGATGTTTATAGTAGGTCCGGTATTTTATTTTTTTTTCAAAAATAAGTTTTATAACCAGGACCGCTAAATACTAGCGGTCTTTGTTATGATCAGATATTTTGTTCTGGTTGACATGTGTCTACGATCATCAACAAGTTTTTTGTGACCTCAAAAGTTTAATTATAAAGGAAATTACAAAATGTTTAAAAAAAATACTTATTGGAATATTGGCATAATTTTTGCAATTAAAATTACCAAAAGTTAATTCTTAAAAGCTTAGTTTACAGGGAGGGAGGTGGCCACATGTCCCGACCCAGGTTAAACCAGGGTTTGGTTCAGGTTTATACAGGAAACGGCAAAGGTAAGACAACGGCATCCCTTGGCCTGGCATTAAGGGCCATAGGTCACGGATACAAGGTATTTATGCTGCAATTTATGAAGGGCAGCAAAGATTATGGTGAAATTCAAGCAGCGGAAAAATATTTACCGAATCTTATCATTGTGCAAAGTGGATTAGAGACCTTTGTTAGTAGAGATAACCCGTCCAGGACGGATATTGAACTGGCAATTCAGGGTCTTAATACAGCAAGAAAAGTAATTAGCGAAGGTCATTATGATTTGGTTATCCTGGATGAAATCAACACCGCTTTGGACTTTAATTTAATTGAACCGGGTGATGTGTTGGAAATCATTAAATCCAAACCATGCCATGTGGAACTGGTTTTGACGGGAAGGTATGCCCCCAAGGAAATAACAGAAGCTGCCGACCTGGTCAGCGAAGTAACCCTGGTCAAACACCCTTATTATCAGGGAGTTACAGCCAGGGAAGGTATTGAATATTGACGCATAGGCGGGTGAAATTATGTTGGATGTCAGCAAGCTGGTTCAGGGGGATAAGCGCACAGCTGCTAAAATAATCACCTTAATAGAAAATAACGGCGCAGGTAAACAAGAGTTATTAAGCATGATCTACCCACACACAGGCCAGGCCCATGTTATCGGTATTACGGGTTCCCCAGGTGCGGGCAAAAGCTCACTCACCGATGTACTAATCAAAAAAGCAAGACAAAACAGTCACAAAGTTGGCGTAGTTGCCGTTGACCCCACATCCCCCATATCCGGTGGGGCACTCCTGGGCGATCGTATCCGCATGCAGGAACATGCCCTGGACAAAAATGTTTTTATCCGCAGCATGGGCACCAGGGGCTGCTTGGGCGGGTTGGCACGGGCCACCAAGGATGTGGTCAAAGTTCTGGACGCTTACGGCTGCAGCATTATCATTATAGAAACAGTCGGAGTTGGCCAAAGTGAGCTGGATATCATGCATTATGCCGATACCACCCTGGTGGTGCTCACACCCGGGGCCGGCGACCATATTCAGACCATCAAAGCTGGGATTATGGAAATTGCGGACATCTTTGTAATTAATAAATCTGACCTGGGCCATACGAAAAAAATTATTACCGACATTGAACAAATGCTGGACATGAGCCCCCGGTTTCAGACGGGCTGGCGGCCTCCAGTGTTGGAAACAAGCGTAGTAAATCAACAGGGCATAAATGAACTCTGGTCAGCAATCAACCATCACCTGCAGTATACCGACCAAAGCGGCGAACTACAGGCTGCGGTTTGCCAAAGGCTCAGCATTGAAATGATGGAACTTGTGGAGGAAGAACTGCGCAATAAGTTATGGGTTTATTTCAACGAAAATAACAATGCAAGTAATCTTTTACATCAAATGGTAGAGCGCAAAACCGACCCCTACACCGAAGCCCATAAATTTTTAAATAACTTTTTAAAGGAGCTTTGTTGATATGGATGAAATTAAAGATGCCAGAGATAAATGGTTCGCTGAAAGAAACAAAAAAAAGGACCGAGATATTAATTTTGAAACAGTATCCGGCATGCCAATCCAGGATTTGTACACTCCGGAGGATATTCAAAACTTAGGCTACATGAAAGATTTGGGTTTTCCGGGCAATTACCCCTATACCAGGGGTGTGCAGACCAACATGTACCGCGGGCGACTGTGGACTATGCGCCAGTTTGCAGGGTTTGCCACCGCCGAGGAATCCAACTTGCGCTATAAATACCTGCTGGAGAAGGGACAGACCGGGCTGAGTGTAGCCTTTGACATGCCCACTATCATGGGCTATGACAGTGATCACCCACGCTCCCTGGGTGAAGTAGGCCGGGTTGGAGTGGCCATAGATAGTTTAGAGGACATGGAAACACTATTCAATGGTATACCACTGGATAAGGTCAGTACATCCATGACCACCAACGCACCGGCCTCCATTCTTTGGTGCCTGTATATCGCCACCGGGGAAAAACAAGGCGTAGCTTCGGAAAAGTTAACGGGTACCATTCAAAACGACATTTTAAAGGAATATATCGCCCAAAAATCATGGATATTTCCCCCGGAGCCATCCATGCGATTAATCACCAATATTTTTGAATATGCCGCCAAACATGTACCCAAATGGAATACCGTAAGCATCAGCGGCTACCATATCCGGGAGGCCGGTTCCACCGCTGTGCAGGAATTGGCTTTTACACTGGCTGACGGTTTTGCCTATGTGGAAGCCGGCATTGAGGCGGGCCTCAGCGTGGATGACTTTGCCCCCAGGCTATCATTCTTCTTTAATTCACATATTGACTTTTTCGAAGAGATTGCCAAATACCGAGCCGCGCGGCGGATTTGGGCCCGGCGCATGAAGGAGAAATATGGAGCCCAAAATCCCAAGTCATGGTTACTACGTTTTCATACGCAAACTGCAGGCTGCAGCTTGACCGCCCAGCAACCCGAGAACAATATCGTCCGTACCGCTTACGAAGCTCTGGCCGCTGTGCTGGGCGGCACCCAATCCCTGCACACCAACTCCATGGATGAAGTACTTGCCTTACCCACTGAAAAGGCCGTGCAAATAGCGCTGCGTACTCAGCAAATTTTAGCTTGCGAAACAGGTGTAGCTAATACTATAGATCCACTGGCGGGTTCCTATTTTATTGAGGCGCTAACCAATAAAATGGAAGAAGAAGCAGAAAAGTATTTTGAGGAAATCGAGCGCCGCGGCGGTGTTCTGGCAGCTATCGATCAAAATTTCTTTCAGCAGGAAATTGCTGATGCCGCTTACCACTACCAGCGGTCCATAGATAAAAGGCAACGCATTCAGGTTGGAGTTAACGAATTTGTTGACCCTAATGAGGAACTGGATATCGAACTATTGACCATTGATCCGGAAATTGAGCGCAGGCAGGTGGCCAAGTTGCAGAAACTGCGCCGCCAGCGCAACAATCTACTGGTTGGCGACACCCTTGATGCGCTGCGCCAGGCTGCCCAGGGCACGAAAAACATGATACCGTATATTCTTGAATGTGTAAGGGCTTATGCCACCGAAGGCGAGATTATACAGACATTGCGCGAAGTGTTTGGAGAATATAAAGAAAAACCAACTTTTTAAACTTTCGATAAAGGGAGGCAAAACCAATGGCTAAGAAAATTAGGGTACTGGTAGCTAAACCCGGCCTGGACGGTCATGACCGGGGTGCCCGGGTAATTGCCCGCGCACTCAGGGATGCCGGCATGGAAGTAGTATATACCGGCCTGCACCAAACACCCGAACAAATAGTGGAGGCCGCCATTCAGGAAGATGTGAATGTCGTAGGCCTTTCTATTTTAAGCGGTGCACACATGACTTTATTTCCCAGAGTTTGTGAGCTGCTCAAGGAAAACGGGGCTGATGATATCATGGTCATGGGTGGCGGTACAATACCCGAAGCTGATGTTAAGGCTCTTAAAGAAGGCGGCTTTGCAGCAGAAGTATTCACTCCCGGAACGACCATTGAAACAATTGTGGAATGGATAAACACCAATGTCAATATATAATAAATTATCGCCCGGTTATCCCGGGCGGTTATTCATTATCTATGTTCCAGATCTATGTTCCAGTGATCCCTTTTAGTCCCGCAGCAGCCCCCGCTGGCTCATTTTTTCCTTTACCGTAGGGTAATAATCTAAATTAGTATGAGGCAAAAATTTACTGCCTACAAATTTATTCATAAATACTTCGTTAGCATTAAGTTCAAAATACGTTATGTTGCGGGCTATTTGTTCCGCCTCCAGCCTGCTTTCTTCAGATAACAGCACCAACCTGGCCCCTTCACCTGAGCTGTTACCAAGGCGAATCATGCGCTCCCGGGGAAGGTCGGGATATAAACCTATGGTTATGGCTGATTCCAGGTCCAGGTACTGGCCAAAGGCACCGGCAGCATAAAACGTAGAAATATCAGCCATCTGACAGCCAACACTTTCCAGGAGCACCTCCAGGGCCGCATTCACCGCTCCTTTGGTACGCATAATATTATTAATGTCTATTTGGGTAAAGGCAATATCCTTTTTTGTGGCTGATGCTGCGGCCGGAACAACTACAAATTCTTTCTTACCATCCCTGAACTTACCCGCCCGGTCTATGATACCGGCAAGCAATAATTCAGCCAGGCAATCCACCAGCCCGGAACCGCAAATACCCAGAGCTTTTTGCCCGCCAATGGTTTTATACGAGGTATCCCAGGTCTCAGGGTCAATCTTTACTTGAAAAACAGCCCCCGGCTCAGCTCGCATGCCATCCCGAGCAACACCACCCTCCAGTGCGGGACCGGCGGCACCGGAACAGGCCACCAACCATTCGTTATTGCCCAGCACCATCTCACCGTTGGTGCCAATATCCACAAACAGAGCCAAATCGGGCTTTTTATGCAATCCACCGGCCAGTATACCGGCCACTATATCACCCCCGACATAACTGCCCACACTGGGCAAACAGTAAAGCGGGGCCAGGGGGTTTACAGCCAATTCAATGGCTGATGCACTGATATAGCCTGGTAAATTAACCACCGGGATATATGGAGCCATACAAATACGGGAGGGGTCAAGACCTAACAGCAGATGTACCATAGTACTGTTAGCCCCCACGGTAACAGCACTGATGGCACTGCCCTCGACCCCTTGCTTGGATGCCAAGCGCTCTACAATATTATTTAATGTACCAACCACTGCTTGTTGCAGCTGCAATCTCCCTTCGACAGTACCAGCCAGATAAATTCTGGTTAGTATATCCGCACCATAAATTACCTGACCGTTAAAATCAGCTGCCATATCAATCACCTGGCCAGTCAGCAAGTCCACCAGGTAACCCACCACGGTTGTTGTACCTATATCGAAGGCCAGGCCTAATTGTCGACTAACTACATTACCCGGCTCGATATCAATCAATTGCCAGGTGAGGCCCAAGCGAGCCACTGTGACGGTGACCCGCCAGTCACTTTTGCGTAATATATCGCTAATTTTATTCATCAATGGTAGCGGAACCGACAGGTCCGGATACCATTTTTGCAATACATCCACCAGCCTGTCCACATCAGCTTGATTGTTTTGTAAACTTGGCTGTTCAAGTTCGATATACCTTTTCTGACTCATCGGGTTAATGTTAACATCAACAAGGACCCGGTTTTGCAATATAATTGAATAATCATTTGCATTCGACAATTAATACAAACCCCCTTGAAGTCATCTGACAGGATCATTAATATTCAGTAAATTTACACTATAAATAATAACACAGCCGGTTTAAATTCAAAAGAGATACCACCAGGTATCTCTTAAGAAATCGCTTGCCGAGTATTTTTTTTAAACCTGCTCACCAACCTGGCAACCATCTTCACCAAGGGATGGGTTAAATGGCCTTCCAGTGCCTTATACTCATTCTTCATTTGGACCAACTCTTGTTGGGCCAAGCGCAGTGCATTGCCGAGCCTTTCACTCTCAGCCATGGAATGCTTTAGATCAGCGCTCAATGTATTAATTTCTTCCCGCCAAATTTTCTGTTCCTGGTCTGCGTTTTCTTTAAATCTTTCCAGTTTCTGCTTTAATTCAACAATCTCGGTTTGCAGCTCGGCAACCCGGTTGGCATGGTTTTCCTTCATTTCAATTATTCTGGCTTTATTTTCACGGTCCCGATCTTTATACTGCTGCAGCTTACTGAACAATGTCTCCTGACTGGCTTGATTCATATTCAATAATTGTTGTATTTTTAAATTCTCTTTTTCCTTTTCTTTAAATCTGGCCACCCACAGCCTGCACTGGTACAATATGCTATTGGCCTTAGCCTCTAATTTCTGCAAATGTTCCTTGTAACGGTATATTTCTTTCTTTCTTAGCGCCAGCAACAAGTCCTTTTCAGCCATCTGGGTGGTCATTTGCTCGTATCTGCCTATCTCGTTCTGACGCAGGGCTAGTGCGGCAGCGGCCTCACGATGTGCTGAGGACAGTTCCTCAAGTTGTTTCTGTAAACCAGCGTTTTTGAGAGACCATTTATACCGTTCCCGGTTCCAACGATCTCTTTGTCGCTTGATAGCTTCTAAATATCTCTTAATTATACGGTCATAAATAACTCTGGCTTCTGAATTATAACACCATACCCCGTTGCCGATCTCATCAAAATAAGGGAACTTTTTCAATACCTCCTGTATTTCTTTTTGCCCTGTTTGTCGCCATTTGCCAACCACATCAGTTAATTGGGCCAGCGACAACCCTGTAGGATGTATCTTTAATGCTTTAATAACTAAATGTTTTAGAGAATAATGTTCCGTTTCCACTTCCCATTCAGTCAATCCCCACTGACCATTGGCCAGTTGAATAAACCTGCCGTCATTGATTAATTCCGCCTGTTCCGCCACCGTTTTGCTTTTTTTCTTTTTTGAACCGCTCTTGGATAGTTCGTTTGTACTAAGGGGTTTTTGTTTCTTCAGTAAAAGATTATACAATTGGTCATTATCCCGTTTTCCCTCCAGGTTCAAAACCCATATGTAACCATCACTGCTTTCGAAACATTTATGCTGTTCCAAACATAAGCAAACTTTTTCCTCCACCTGATCCTGTGAGTAATCCACCAACATCTGTCTGTGAACGTAGGGAGTCAATTCTGCCACGGATAATGATTCAAAGAAAAACAAGGTTTTTTTAAGTACATCGGTAAGAGAATTTAAATTACCGCTCATTTTATGCACCACCTTAAGAAAGATTATATTTTACAAATATTTCCTAAGGTATATACTTCATCTTTTTTTTTAAATATCCTTCCTGATAATAAAAATTTTTCTAATTTTTTCCTGAAGTTTTTACTTGTTCGTGGGCACTTACTACCATATAATTAGATAAATAATCCATGCTCATTTTAAAGAGGTGGTTAAGTTGGTTTCGGCTAATCAAACAGATTCGGGAAAAGAATCAGTTAACAATCAGCTGACCTATGAAGGTCCTGTGCAACCGGATTACATCTCCCAACTGAATATATCGCCTGATATGTACGTTTTTCGCGAACCACATAAACAACACAAAGCACTGGTTGATATAGCGGCCTCCTCTGATGGAATGGTTTATATTGCCCGCCATCAGAATGTTATTGTGGGTTATGTCACATTCCACAATCCTGATAAATACAGCCGCTGGTCCAAGCATGAAAGTATTCTGGAGCTGGGGGCAATCGAAGTAAGCCCGGCCTGGCGCAAGTATAAAGTGGGCAAAAAACTTATGCAGTTAGCATTTACCAATCCTATTATGGATGAAAAAATTGTTATTACCATTGAATTCTGCTGGCACTGGGATCTTGAAAACACCGGACTGGATATCTGGCAATATCAGAAAATGTTAAGTAAGTTATTTGGCAGCGTCGGCCTGGTGCGAGTTCCCACAGATGACCCGGAAATAATTGAACATATCGCCAACGTAATGATGGCCCGGATAGGGCCTCGGGTAACAGAAGAAGCTATTCAAAAGTTTGAAGATATGAAATTTTGCGGGGGTAGCATTTTTAACTTTCATTAAATTATTGTACCTCGGATTACGTTGATTTGACCCGTATACTACAAAAAGCCCCTGGTGCTTTATACCAGGGGCTTTTTGTGCATTTACATCCGCACACAAAAAGTCCAAAAAACCATATGCTATGAGTATCAACGCAAGCTGTAGTTGGGGGCCTCCTTAGTAATTACCACATCGTGGGGATGGCTTTCCCGTAATCCGGCAGGGGTAATACGAATAAACTGAGCTTTATTCTTTAATTCTTCTATGTTGGCTGTACCACAGTACCCCATACCGGCTCGCAGTCCACCAATAAGCTGGTAGGCGGTATCAGCCAGGGTGCCCCGGTAAGGGACTCTACCCTCAACCCCTTCGGGAACAAGTTTCTTTTGATTTTCCTGGAAGTACCGGTCCTTACTACCTTCCTTCATGGCACCCAGAGAACCCATACCCCGGTAAACTTTATAACTTCGTCCCTGGTAAATTTCCATATCCCCCGGGCTTTCTTCCGTACCCGCCAGTAAACTGCCCAGCATGACCACATCGGCACCGGCGGCAATAGCCTTGGTAACATCTCCTGAGTATTTTATACCACCATCTGCTATTATGGGTATATCATATTTAGCTGCCTCCTGGGCGCAATCATAAATGGCCGTTATTTGTGGCACACCTGCCCCCGCAACCACTCTGGTTGTACAAATGGAACCAGGGCCGATACCTACCTTAACGGCATCAGCGCCTGCTAGAATTAAGTCCCGAGTACCTTCGGCAGTACCAACATTACCTGCTACAATAGCCAGGCCGGGAAATTTATTTTTCACATCATGCACGGTATTCAACACACCGCGGGAATGTCCATGGGCGGTGTCAATGACAACCACATCCGCCCTTGCTTCTACAAGCGTGCCAACCCGTTCCATTGTATCAGCGGTAACTCCCACAGCAGCACCCACCAGTAACCTGCCTCCTGCATCCTTGGCAGATAGCGGAAATTGGCGGGCTTTTTCAATGTCTTTAATGGTAATTAAACCCCGCAAGTTAAAATCATTGTCTACTATAGGCAGTTTCTCAACTTTGTAGGTTTGTAGAATTTCCTTGGCCTCTTCCAAGGTAGTACCCACCGGTGCGGTGATCAGATTTTCCTTGGTCATAACATTACCCACTTTTTGCTGGAAATTCTTTTCAAACCGCAGATCCCGGTTGGTCAAAATACCCACTAGTTTATCATTGACGGTAACGGGCACCCCAGAAATACGGTAACGCTCCATTAATGCCAGAGCTTCACTAATAGAACTATCCGGAGATAAATAAATGGGGTCGGAAATTACGCCATGTTCTGAACGTTTCACCCGGTCCACTTCCATCGCTTGGCGCTCAATGGGCATATTTTTATGGATTATACCAACGCCGCCCTCCCGGGCCATGGCAATGGCCATGCGATACTCGGTAACGGTGTCCATACCGGCGCTCATCAGGGGAATGTTAAGCCTAATACTTTTAGTCAACCGGGTGGAAGTATCCACATCACGCGGCAATACCTCTGAGACCGACGGTACCAATAGTACGTCATCAAAAGTTAGTCCTACTTTATTAAATTTATCGGGATATATGTCCCCTCACTCCCCTCAATTAATGTCCTATTAATATATCTGCTTATTATAGCACAACGTGTGGTTATAAGGGGACCAATTTATTGACATTTCCATGAAAAACTAACCCGCGCGGGCATTTTTTAATCCTGTCCCATGATATGCCCCAAACCATAGCGCATGAAATGGTCGCGAAGGTGATAAATTAGTTTTTCTGTAACATCAAATTCCTTGGCAATTTCCATGTCAGACTTACCCTCCTTTAAGTCTGCTATGAAATCGTCAAAATTGATGCCAACCTCCTCGGCCTTGAATTTCAAGCTTGGTTCCGTACTCCAGGGCACCCTGGAACGAATGTATTCTTCCACTGCTAAAGACACCCCTTTTTTTAGGTATTGTGCCCAGCAGGTATTTTCATTATTATACCATGTTTTGTATGGGTATTATTTCTAAATAAACAATGACATGTTCCGATAACACCACCAGCAGAACCTTTAATCGGATTTTTTTACCCTCTACCTCTATTTCACGGTTATCTACAATCCGAGGCACCAGCAAATAATTAATGGTTTCCAGTTCCTGACCGGAAATAACCTGTAACCATTCCCTGACCTTCTTCTCCACCGTCAATTCAATTGTGCTGCGCTCATACTCCGAGTAGTCGCATTCATCAGTAAAGTTAATGCGGGTACTGATTTTGGTTACCATCCTGGTATGCATTGCTTCGCTGGCTTGTCGCAGTTGTTCCAATTCTCTCTCGGTAACCGCCAGGCTGTCCGCCAGGGATTGGTTTTTAATATACAAATCATCAATCTGCTTACCTATAAAAACTCCCGTTAAAGCAGCACCAACGATCATACCAAGCAAAAAAACCGTTAATCCAAATAATAGTCGTTTTTTCATTGTCCTTCACCCGACAGGGCTAATAATAAATAATAACCGCTTTGGGTACCGGCTAAAGCACTGGTTATATAAATTAATTGCTTGATAACTGCCCGCACCTCACCCTGAAAAAGACCGGATTCCAGCACTTCAAATGTGGAAAAAGTGCCGCCGATGGCGGCTACAATGGCCCATATCTTAATTTCCTTGGCCAGTTTCAACATAGTACCCACGGGCGGCTCCCTAACCAAAACAGCACCTAAAGCGCCCACCAGGGCCGCACCGAGCATGATGCCAAGGGCGGTGAAAAATATCAGCACCGTTTTATTGATAAACGTATCCATGATTCTCCTCTCATCATTCACAATTAAAATATACATGTTTTACCATGCTATAATAAAATGAAAGGACACCCCTATCCCAATATATGTATGTAATGATCAAGTAAGAACAAATACATTATCAAGCCCAATCCCACGGCAACATTCATCAAATCGGTGTTCATAAAAAAAAGCCGGGCAACCCCGGTTATATTAATAAAATATATTTATTCCGGTGGCAATTGCCCCGGTGCCAGATGACTGCAATCGTTATACAACATCAGTATAGCCTTATCCCACTGGTAATAATCAATTATAGACAGGGAAGCATTGTCCTGGCGCAAACGCCAGTACTGGTTTAAATCCATACCCAGCACAGTGGCTACTATGCTCTTAATAACCCCTCCATGAACCACCACCAGTACATGTTTCTCCGGGTATTGCTCCACGATATTTTTAACTGCCCGGACACACCGTTTAGTCATTTCTCCCAGCGTTTCGCCTCCCGGCACCCTGGTTTCCACTGGTCTAGACCACCAAGCCATAGATTCCTGTTGATATTTTTGCCTGATTTCGTCTATGGTTAGCCCCTCCCAGTGCCCGAAATTCAGTTCACGTAAATCTGAAACCACCTGCACAGGCTTATTATGCGGCCTGGCTATTATTGCGGCCGTTTCCCGCGCCCGCGCAAGGCTGCTAGAAAAAAAAGCAGCAAAATTTTGCCCCGCCAGTCGCTTGCTTAATGCCTCAGCCTGTTCAATACCCTTCTCGCTTAAAGAAACATCCGCCCAACCCTGCAATCGGGTTTCTTTATTCCAGATAGTTTCACCATGTCTAACAAAAAACAAACGACTACCCATTGGCTGCCCCTTTCATAATCTCTCTGAGCACATTCAATAATATTGCATTTTCCGCTCTTGTTTTCACCGCCACCCGTATATATTTGTTACCCAGCCCGCTGAAACTGGCGCAATCTCTTACCAGCACACCATGCCTTGCAGTTTGGGCCGCCAACTGAGTAGAAGATATTACAGAGTCTTGAATTTTAACCAATAAATAATTTGCTTCCCCGGCGAAGGTTTTGAGGCCGGGTATCAATGAAACCGCTCGATGTAAGAAGTCCCTCTCCCGCCAAATTAACTCCCGGGTTTGGGCCATATATTCATCATCCGCCAGGGCGGCCGTGCCAGCGATTTGTGCCAAACTATTCACATTCCACGGATCCTTGGCAGCTTCAATACTCTTAATAATTTGATCATCAGCCATTAATACTCCCAGCCGCAGGCCTGGGATGCCAAAAAATTTGGTTAAAGAGTATAGTACAATTAAATTAGGATAATCACCCAGCAAAGGGAGCACTGTATACTGCTCCTGGTGGTGGAGAAAATCGACGAAAGCCTCATCCACCACTACAGCGGCATCATGGGACCGGGCATACTCAATAACTGATTGGATAATCGGCCTTTTAACCGCTCCACCAGTGGGATTGTTAGGATTACAAATATATACCACATCGGCACCGCACAGTGCCTTTTTAATACGGGGCACCGGCAGCGTAAATCCCTCCTCCTCCAACAAAGGCACTTCGAACAATGCCCCCCCAGCGTTGGTAATTGCCGCACCGTACTCCACAAAGGTAGGTGCGGTAACCACCGCCCTGCGAAAATTCATTACCCGGGCCAAAAGATATATCAATTCCGCTGCACCATTGCCCAGCACCATTTTTTCAGGCGCCACATTGAGATACCCGGCCAGGGCCGCACGCAGCTCCGCACAGCGCGGGTCGGGATAATGTCTGATCAAATCCAGATTATCCGCTATTGCCGCCAGGGCCATAGGGGAAGTACCCAACGGGTTGATGTTGGCACTAAAGTCATAAATTTCTCGAGGATTGCAACGCATACTGCGGGCGGCACCAAATACATCTCCACCATGCCTGTATTCTGTATGTATCATTATATAGCTCCTTAGTGTTATATTTTATAACCACGGAACACTAAACAACCATGAACAGTATCCATAAAGGGGTATTACTGCCAGGTAAATTAGCAGCTCAGTGGTTTCCGCCGTGGCACCGTATATATCGCCGGTCAGGCCGCCCAAATCGCCGGTCAGCCTGCTGCCCATTAAGTGCACCCAACCCCACGCGGCCAATAACAAAATCAAGCCGGCCGCCCAGGCTACCAGGGCAACCATTATTATTGTACTGCCGGTAGCCCAAAATAACTCCCGCTTACCCGTATACCTGTTATATAGCGTACCCAGTCCTTCCTTACGGGCATAGGGGAAACAAGCAATGGCGTATACCATGGACCACCGGCTTAGTATTGAAGCCAGCAGTATGGCCTGGTATATAAGGGGTATTGCAACTGTTAAAAATACATTATACTTCAGCAGTAACAGACAGGCCAATCCCAGAACACCAAAGGCACCCACTCTGCTGTCCCGCATAATGTCCAGTTTCATTGCCCGCGGTCGCCCACTGAAAACACCATCCACGGTATCCATAAAACCGTCCAGATGCATACCACCGGTCATAATGACCATCAGCACCACCAGCATACCAGCAATCAGGGGCACCGGAAAGATATAAGACAATAACATTTGGGCTGATAGTAGCAATACACCAAGCAACAACCCCACTAAAGGGAAAAATACCGCTGCCCGGCCAAAAGCCGCTTCATCAAAATCACCTTTATAGATATTTATTCTAGTCAGGTGCTGGAGGGCAAAACAAAAAGTTTTCAAATTTCCACCCTCTTCCTTGTCCTGCTATACAAAGCACAGCAATTTAAAAATCCCCGGGCGGCAATGGGCAAACCCGCAAAGTGAACGTGCAGGTAAGTGGCCAGCACGTTACCACGGGCGTGACCGTCCGATCGTCCCACAGACTCTCCTGGTTTGCGCAACATGAATGCCGGAGTTAAACCCTGTTCTGTGACCGTCGAGTAATGAAACTCATGACCCCGTATTTCGGTGCCTTCTTTTACCAGGAGGTTATCCCGCAGCGCTTTCGCTTTAACATAACCCAAAGCCACTCGTTTTTTCTCCATCTTGCAATGAGCAGGTAGTATACCGGCACCGCTTAGACGGCGCCCTGAAAAATCAGTTATCCCATCACAGAGATACATTAATCCGCCACATTCGGCGTACACAGGCATACCATTGGCCACCCGGTGCCTTAAATCGCCAATATAAGGTGTATTGGCAGATAATTGTTCGATAAACATTTCGGGAAAGCCACCCCCTATGTACAGGCCATCCAATCCATCAGGCAGTGATTGATCTTCCAGGGCGCTGCTGTACACCAACTCGGCACCCATTGCCTCCAGTAAATCCAGCCCATCTTGGTAATAAAAGTTAAAAGCACTGTCTTTAACAATGCCCAATTGCACAGGCACGCCCGCTTCCACCGCAAAAATACGCTGCCGGGCTGCCAGCGCGGGGGCACTGCGGGCCAAATTAACCAATTTTTCCATATTGATACCCCGTGCTACCCGCTGCCCTAATAAATGCATTGCCTCTTGCAGTTCACGGTTCTCCAAACTGGGCACCAGCCCCAAATGACGCTCAGGCATGTGCAAATCGTTTTCCCTTAATATTCCCCCCAGTACAGGTATACCCGTTTTGGTTTCAATAGCCTCGGTTAAGATGGCCAGGTGCCGGGCACTGCCCACCCGGTTTATAATAACACCAGCCAGGGGTACACCACCCGGCAGATTTGCATAGCCCCATACCACCGCTGCGGCGCTGCGGGCCATAGACCGGGCATCCATTACCAGTATCACAGGACATTCTAGTATTTGGGCCACACGGGCCGAACTACCTTCGTCGCTAGAGCCTATACCGTCATACAAGCCCATAACTCCTTCGATGACACTGATATCCGCACCCACAGCCGACCGGGTAAACACCTCTTTAATGCCGTCCTCACCCAGAAAAAAGGTATCCAAATTCCTGGAAATCCGCCCGGTGGCCACATGATGAAAGCCGGGATCAATATAGTCAGGCCCGACTTTATACGGCTGAACCCGCATACCGGATGCATGGAGCATAGCCATTGCCGCAGTGGCAATGGTGGTCTTACCCGCTCCACTGTGTGTGCCGGCAATCATTATGCGGGGGAAATCTGGCATTACCCATCACCCTCTACTAAAATTATTCCGAAAATTATTTATCATATTTAACTCACGCCGTAGCACAGAGCCAGATTCCGCTGTTTGATAATTATAATCAACTCCAGCACGACGGAAAACTTTAATTTTGTAATAGTTTTAGCGCTATCCAGGCCAGGACCGGCAGACACAGCGCAGCAAGTACTGAAGCCAAGTAAAGCATATCCACGGCCCGGGCAATATGATCCGGCCTGAGATCCTCAAGTGGATCGCCCATATAATGGCGAAAGGATGCCACCCCGCTATAAACATTGTGTCCTCCCAGCCTGACGTGTATAGCCCCGGCCATGGCCGATTCCGGTATGCCACTGTTGGGACTGGGATGCCGGGCGGCATCCCTGCGCCACGCCCTAATGGCCCGCCGCCAATCACGACCTGACAGCCAGGCAGCCAGCAGCAGCACCAGGCCCGTCAGACGGGCCGGTATATAACCTGCTAAATCATCCAGCCGGGCCGCCGCCCAACCTAAATATAGGTATTGATCATTCTTATAACCCAGCATAGAATCCAGCGTATTCACCGCCCGGTAAGCCATGGCCAGGGCCGGCCCACCAATACAAGCATAAAAAAGCGGTGCCACCACAGCATCATTTATATTTTCTGCTACCGTTTCCACAGTGGCCCGTACCATTTGCCCCCTGTCCATTGTTTTAGTATCCCGACCCACTATCCAACCTACCTGCTGTCGAGCTGCATTCTTATCACCCTCCGATATCAACTGCCGTATAGCACCGGCCGCCTCGGCCAGGCCCCTGGCAGCTACGGTAGTGGAAACAATCCAGGCTCCTAAAAGCAAGTAGATATAATAACTGACCTGCCAGGCCGCCCACATAATTAGCGAAGTAATGCCAAAACTAAACGTTACAATCGCAATGACAATACCCACACCCGCAGCTTTAAGTCCCCCCGGCGATGAAGTAATGCACCGGGCCAATTTTTCCAGACGGGCTATGCCCCGACCGATAAACACAACCGGGTGGGGTAAACGGGGGGGATCGCCCACCAGCAAATCAATTATAAAACCCATTAAGGTATGTATAAGGAATACATGCATCATACTACATTCCCATTAAACGATAGATTAAATTCATATCCAAGCTATGACGCACCAGTTCAGCCAACCGATCGTAACCCGCTTGTTTTTTTTGCTCGGTACTCATTAACACTGCTTGTCCCTCTGTGTCCAATCCCTTTTTCTTCTTCATCATATCCACCAGGTGCCGCCGTAAAGTATCATTATCAAAAATACCGTGTATATAAGTACCCCAAATATTGCCATCGGCACTTTGCGCCCCATCCATCACGTGCACCTGGCAACCTGAACGGGTATTAATTACAAAAGCAGGCCTGGCATCAGCACCCAATTTGGTGCGGCCCATATGGATCTCGTAACCCGTCAATGGCTCACCATAACTACCTAAGAATTTACCACCTACGGCCACTGAAGCCTGCACCTGACTAGTCACCTTTTCCCTGGCAAAAACAGTATACATATCCAGCAAACCCAACCCGAAGATATGTTCAATCTCAGATTCGGTTTTATCCGGATCTTTAAGCTCCTGGCCCAACATTTGAAAGCCACCGCAAATACCGATCACCGGCACCCCCTGGCGGGCCAGGCGCACTATTGCACCTGCCAGACCCGTTTGTTTGAGATATAAAAGATCTTCAATGGTATTTTTGCTGCCCGGGATAATAATAAAATCTGGATGCCCAAGCTTATCATCCCGCCCCACGTACCGCAAATGCACATCGGGTTCACTTTCCAAGGGGTCAAAATCAGTAAAATTAGAGATACGGGGCAGGCGCAGCACAGCAATTTCCACCTTGCCACTATCATTACCAGCAAGGTAATTCTTTCTTTCCATAACCACTGAGTCTTCATCCTGGATGTACAAATCATCAAAATAATGTACCACGCCGCATACCGGCACCCCCGTTTTTTGTTCCAAGAAACGGATGGCAGGCTGAAACAAGCTTACGTCACCCCGAAATTTATTAATAATAATGCCTTTAACCCTTTCCCTGTCTCCGGGGGGAAGCAATTCCAGGGTACCCACAACTGCCGCCAGAGCACCACCCCGATCTATATCAGCCACCAGCAACACAGGTGCCTCTGCCCGGCGGGCCACCTTCATATTCACAATATCCGTGTCCTGCAGGTTCACCTCCGCCGGGCTGCCGGCCCCTTCAATTACTACTATATCAAAATTACTGCGCAGCCTGTCCAATGCTGAAGTAACCACACTCCACAATTTACCTGCCAGCTGTTGATGATAATTCCAGGCAGTATAATTATCCAGCGGCCGGCCAAGCACCACCACCTGGGATGAAGCGTTACCCGTAGGCTTTAGCAACACCGGGTTCATATCCACACTGGGCGGCACCCCCGCCGCTTCGGCCTGCACCACCTGTGCCCGGCCCATTTCACCACCATCGGCAGTTACAAATGAATTTAAAGCCATATTTTGCGATTTAAAAGGTGCTACCCGGTAACCATCTTGATAAAAAATACGGCACAAAGCTGCCGTTAAAATACTTTTGCCGGCATGGGAAGCCGTTCCCTGGATCATAATTGTTTTGGCTGGCATTACCGTCCCCCCCCTTGCAAGCTGCCTGCCGCGAGTGATTTCAACTCCAGAGGCATGCCCGCCACCACGTAAAAAACCCGGTCGGATAGTTCGGCCAGCAGCTGGTTAACCCGTCCCGCAATATCACGGTATACTCTGCCCAGTTCATGCTCGGGCACCAGGCCGCAGCCCACCTCATTGCTGACCATAACCAGAGTCAACTGTTTATCCCGGGCCACATCGACAATTTCCCTGGCCTGGGCAATAATATAGTTTTCCTTTTCCGATATGCCTGCCCCGGGTCTGGGGATATGATCATCCAGCAATAAATTTGACATCCAAAGGGTCAAACAATCAATCAATACCACTGCCCCCGGGTGAAGCGAAAGCAGTACACCGGCCAGCATATGTGTTTCCTCCACCGTACGCCAACCATCCGGACGGCGCAAGCGATGCTGCTTAACCCGTTCAGCCATTTCATCGTCATGTACGCCGGCGGTGGCTACGTAAATAACATCTTTGCCAGGTACCGCAGCCAGTTTCTCAGCCAAACTGCTTTTACCGCTGCGTGCTCCGCCAATTACCAGCACAATTTCCCCGCTTGTCAAGTCCACATCTCCCCCATATAAATAAAGTTAATTTTATTTTTTGAGTAAGCCATATTAGATTAATAACCGCTTATAAATAAAAATTGGACAAAAAAATAAAACCCCAGCTTTCCAGACTGGAGTTTATCATCCCCATCAAAGAAAGCCATTCCCCATCTCACGCAGGTTACTGGCAATCACAGGCAGGTTTCCTGGCTAACGGATCATTGCCGACATACGCCTTCCCCCGTAGAGTGGCTAAACCGGATGTACCGGCTATGGCGGCTACCCGTATACAGTGGCGGAGACCGCTCAGGTTTAACCTGATTCCCTATTATCCCCCGGGTGCAAAACCCACCCGCGGGGCACCTGTGAAACTGCATATCATTTACATTCGTTTTTATTTGTAATCCAGTCATGGATAAATGTGCGGTAGCTTCCACTATTAATACCAAAGTATTTACCGTTTAAAAACAGGTTAGGTGAAAAACCTCAGTACCGGGCTGCTTGCAATTAACTCAGCCATCACGGGTTAATCTCTCTCTTTTGAATTATATCATAACTTGTAAAAAAAAGACCCCTCATTAGGGTCATCAGTAATTAATTATAGTATCTTTACTGACCTTTAATTTTGGATTCAAGTTCTACAATTTGCCTGTTTTTCTTCAATAACCAACAGGCATACTTGTAATTATTACGGTGTAAACGGCGGTTTTCCTTTTCCAGCCTGGTCATAAAAAATGTCTTTTCTTTTTCCACTTTTTCTACTAAATTCATCAATACCCTACGGCTAAGACGGAGTTGGTCCACCTTATCCTCCAATTCCTGAATCCTGCGCTGGAAATATTGAACATCCGGGTATTCTTTCATCGCAACACCACCTTGACCGTCTTAATATAGTTTTATTATATGTCCGGTGGTTTTTAAATAGACATATCACGCCTGTTCCCCGGAGCGTAAAAATTCACCAATACGGCGAACCGCCTCTTGCAGCACAGGCTCATCCCGCACCAAAGCAATACGCAGGTATCCCTCACCCATTTTTCCGAAAGCAGTGCCCGGTATCACCAGTACACCAGTGCTGTGCAGCATTTTTAAGGCAAATTCCCGGCAGGAACAATTATATCCTTTGGGCAGAGGTGCCCAAACAAACATGGAGGCATTGGGTCGGGGCACTTCCCAGCCCAAACCGGCAAGGCCGTCCACCAGCACATCCCGACGACGGCGATAATACTCTGCGTTTTCCCGCACACAATCCTGGGGTCCTTCCAAAGCTGCTATACCAGCCTTCTGAACAACGTTGAACACACCATAATCAATATTAGTTTTTATTCTATTCAGTGCCTCTAAAACACCCGCATTACCCACGGCAAATCCAATCCTGCAGCCTGCCATGTTATAAGTTTTAGAAAGTGAATAAAATTCAATACCTACTTCCTTAGCTCCCGGCGCCTCCAGAAAACTAACGGGCTCAAAGCCGTCAAAGGCAAGCTCGCAATAGGCAATGTCATGACAAACCACGATGTCATACTCCCGGGCGAAATTTACAAGCTCCGCAAAAAATTGCCGGTTAGCTGAAGCAGCCACCGGGTTGTTTGGATAATTCACCCAAAGCAACTTGGCTTGTCGGGCCACATCTTGCGGTATGGCTTGCAAATCCGGTAAAAAGTCATTTTTCGCCAATAAAGGCATAGGGTAAATTTCACCCTCCGCCAACACTATACTGGCAGCATATATGGGATAGCCAGGATCAGGAATCAGGGCAATGTCTCCCGGATTGATATAAGCCATTGCTATGTGAGCCAAACCGTCCTGGGAACCCATTAAAACCAGTACCTCATCGGCTGGGTCTAATTCTACCCTGAACCTGTTTTTATACCAGTTAGCCACCGCCTGGCGCAGCGCTAGCTGGCCAACCAGCGGGTAACGATAATTATCCAGATTATCAAGAGCCTTGTGCATAGCTTCGATAATATGTTGTGCCGGCGGGCGATCCGGACTACCCACCCCCAGATTAATTACCTCAACGCCCCGCTGCTCTACTTTCTTTTTTAGTTCCTCCATTTCATTGAAAATCGCTGAACCCATATTTTGTATTCTACGCGCTTTTTCCATATACATTTCCTCCGCCAGGTAATTCTAAAGCTTACTATTTTTTGTGGCCAGCGCCCACAACTGTTTAACCGCCGCATAAGGTACCCTGGCCTCCCCCAGACGCCCGTGCCCTGTTACGCCTACACCGTGGAAATCAGAGCCACCGGTGGCTACCAGCCCGTATGTTCGGCAAAGCCCCAGATAGTAATCTTCTACATGCCGCGAATGTTTGGGATGATACACTTCCAGCCCCTGCAACCCGGCATCAATCAGGGAATTTATTAAGTCCTCACCGCAGGATATGCCCGGGTGAGCCAGTACAGGCACACCGCCCAACTTTCTGACCAGCTTAACCATCTCCACCGGGTGATATTTTAATCTGGGCTCATAAGCTGGTTTACCCACACCAATATATTGTTCAAAGGCCTCAGTAATACTGCTGGTTTTCCCACCAGCCATTAAAGCCTGGGCAATATGCGGCCTGCCCACTGAACCGGACCCGGCCAGCTCAAGTACCTGATCAAAAGTAATATCAATCCCCATATGCTGTAACTTGGCCACAATTTTTTGAGCTCTTTTCAGCCGGGCATTGCGAAAGACATTCAAGTGTTCCTGAAAATAGGTATTGTTGGGATCTATACAATAAGCAAGGATATGTACTTCCAGGCCATCGCATTCAGTACTTAATTCCACTCCATCTACAATGTCAATTCCATGCAAGGCAGCCTCCAGCCTTGCCGACTGGGTACCCTCCATGGTATCGTGATCGGTTATAGCCAAAGCCCGCAATTTGGTATGCGCAGCCATACGCACTACTTCCTCCGGAGTACTTAAACCGTCGGAGTAGGTAGTATGTATATGCAAATCAGCAAACATTATTATCACCCTAACATATCATATCTCGAACAAAAAACATGTTTATATTGTACCATTATTGTACCATAGTTAAATGAACATTTCGGACTATCCTCAATCCTTTGCAAATTATTTTAAAACCACGGTCAACAGCCTTAACCAATTTCCTCCCATTATACCGGCTACCTGTTCGTGACTGTAACCATGACTTATCAGCGCTTCGGCGAGGTACGGGCCACAGGTGGCGTCATGCAATCCCGGCGTAACCTTATCCATACCATCAAAGTCAGATCCTAACCCAATGCAATGCGTACCAAAACGAGATGCAATATGATCAATATGCTTGATGAATGCTGACAGGCTGGGATTATGTTGATCTACAAACTCGGGAACAAAAGTCAGCCCCACTATACCACCGTTCCGGGCCAGGTATTCTATTTGATCATCATCTAAATTGCGGGGATGATCACACACCGCCCGGCAGTTGGCATGGGTGGCGGCAAAGGGCTTGCTGGATGTTTCGGCCACGTCCCAGAATCCCCGGGGGGCCAGATGAGCTACGTCAATCAACATACCCAGGTCATTCATCGCCTGCACCACCGAACGGCCAAACAAGCTTAAACCACCGGCAGCAAAATCTTCCCCCACTCCATCCCCCAGCTCGTTGCGCCCATTCCAGGTCAATGTTATCGAACGCACTCCCAAGCGGTAAAAGGTTCTCAATAACGCTATATCGCCGGCCAGCGCTTCACCACCTTCAATAGATAGCAGCGCGGCAATTTTACCTGCTCCGGTAACCCGGTGAATATCCTCTGCATTTAAGGCCAGCTCAACACTGCTCTGGTCTTGAAGTATTTCCGCATAAAAAATATCTATCAACTGTAGACATCTTTTTAAAGCCATATCTTTATACCTGGGTGCAATAAAGGCCGCAAAAAACTGCACCATTATATCGCCCGACCGCATACGCGGTAAATCCAGCTGTCCCCTGGCGGATCTTTCACTGAAAGTGCGGTTTTCTTTAGCCATGGCCGTCAGCGTATCACAATGACCGTCCACAATCCATGGTGTATACAATGTTCATCGCCCCCGTTCATTAAAAAACTAAAAAACCTGTTTATTCTTTAATTAGAATAAACAGGTTGCTTTTGACACATCAAAATGATTAGTAACTTACCGGGGTTCGACAATTAACTTAATTGCTGTTCTCTCTTCTCCGTCTATTAATATGTCCGTAAATGCCGGGATACAAATTAGATCCACACCGCTTGGCGCAACAAATCCTCTGGCAATGGCTACCGCTTTTACTGCCTGGTTCAATGCACCCGCGCCAATAGCCTGCATTTCTGCGCATCCCTTCTCCCTTAGCACTCCGGCAAGGGCACCAGCTACAGAGTTTGGATTGGATTTTGCTGAAACCTTTAACACTTCCATTCATCGAACCTCCTTCTTCTCTGGAAAGAATGTATGCAATTATCCCTGTTTTTAAAATATATTCTGCAGCAGCAGCTAAATTCCTTTTTTACACAATATTTTTTTAACTTTTTTGTTAAGACTATTCATAATTTTGAATACGCTTTATGGCAACGGCCTGGCCTGTATCCCGCTGAACATCAATTATTACAGCATTGAACTGGTATAAACCGTTGGCGGCCTCAAATTTTTGAGGCATTTGAGTTAAAAACTTATGCACAACCAACTCTTTCTTTACGCCTATCACTGAATCACGGGGACCGGTCATACCCACATCGGTAATAAACGCCGTACCCCCTTCCAGTATACGCTCATCGGCTGTTTGCACATGGGTATGCGTACCACAGACCGCCGATAACCTGCCGTCCAAGTAGTAGGCCATAGCGGCTTTCTCCGACGTGGCCTCGGCGTGAAAGTCCATTAAAATAACGGGGGTTTCTTCCCTTAAAATTGGTATAACTTGATCAGCACACCTAAAAGGGCAGTCCAATTCCGGCATAAATACCCGACCAGACAAATTAACTACACCCACCATATCGTTATTTTTGGTTTTAAATAAACCAAACCCGGTTCCCGGCGTTCCAGGCGGGTAGTTATAAGGTCTGACTATTCTCTTTTCCTTGTCAATGTAATTAATTATTTCTTTTTTGTTCCAAACATGGTTGCCCATAGTAATAACATCGACACCGGCAGCGAATATTTCTCTGGCATTTTCCCTGGTCATACCGTTTCCCCCGGCCGCATTTTCCCCATTGGCCAAAACCAGGTCAATTTGTTCATCCCGTACCAGTCCCGGTATATTATCCTTAAGTGCCCGGCGCCCGGCACGCCCAAACACATCTCCTATCATCATAAGACGTATCAACGTAACAACCACCTACTTATTAAAAACAAGCACTTTGCCCTCTTCCCGAAAGGCATATAAAGGTTTATCCTCCACCGAGGCCCTGACACTTTCCAGCATATGTTCAATAATCTCTTCCTGAACAATTAATTCTTCCTCAATTATAGCTTCATTTAAGTCAGAAACCAAATTTCCTCCCATAAACTGGTTAAAGACTGCCACCACCAGGGCAATTTCTTCCTGAACCAGTGTACCCACATCTCTTCTAATCTCTATCAACGTCAAATCTTCATAAACCTGGTGTGAAATTTCTACCAGTATGGCATCTTTCTTTTCCAGATAATTATATGTTTGAATAGAGTTTAAAAGCAGTATCTTAAACTCTTCAAATTCATCCTCATTCAAAACCTGTGAACAAATAAAATTAAACCTTAATATGTGCTCCCATGGATCAAAATTTATAGAAGCTACTTGGGGATAACGAACCAGTATGGAAATCAATAAACCCACACAGTCTGTAACGTCATCACCGGCCTTTAAATGGGCATGCAAAAATATCCACCTACCTTCTAATGTCATCACAACTGTTATTAGACTTCGATTCTAATTAGTTTTTTCCTGCCTTACAGACGTCTAAATGGTAATTAATATATTCCAAATTAAAAAAACGATCTCTTTTCTTCAATATTCTTCGCCCCACTTTATTTTAAGTCAGCGCAGAAAAATATTGTTTAAGTTAAAGAGATCGTTAGTTTTTTCTTACTTGGCGTAATCTACAACTCTCGTTTCACGAATAATCATTACTTTAATTTGGCCCGGATAATCCAGTTCATTTTCTATCTTTTTAGCAATTTCCCTGACCAGCTTTATGGCACCTAAATCATCGACTTTTTCGGGTTTTACCATAATTCTAATTTCCCGGCCCGCCTGGATAGCATACGATTTTTCCACCCCATCAAAGGTACCGGCGATTTCCTCGAGTTTCTGTAGCCGCTTAATATAATTCTCCAGCGTCTCACGCCTGGCTCCAGGCCGAGCCGCTGACACGGCATCTGCCGCCTGCACTAAACCGGCCACAATTGTTCTGGGTTCCTCATCACCGTGGTGCGCGGCAATGGCGTGAATAACCTCTTTACCTTCCCGGTATTTCTGCGCCAGTTCCACACCGATGGCCACATGAGGTCCTTCTACTTCATGGTCCACTGCCTTACCTATGTCATGCAAAAGGCCGGCCCTTTTGGCCAGCTGCACATCCACACCCAGTTCGGCTGCCATTAATCCCGCCAAGTGGGAAACTTCAATAGAATGCTTTAAAACATTCTGACCATAACTGGTACGAAACTTCAACCGGCCGAGCAGGTTAATCAACTCAGGGTGCAAACCATGAATACCGGTTTCAAATACAGCTTGTTCACCAGCCTCCCGAATTTGCTGATCCACTTCCTTGCGGGCCTTTTCAACCATTTCCTCAATGCGGGCCGGGTGAATACGTCCGTCCACAATTAACTTTTCCAGTGACATACGGGCCACTTCACGGCGTATTGGGTCAAAACCTGATAAAATAACCGCCTCGGGGGTATCGTCAATAATGAGGTCGATACCCGTGGCTGTTTCAAAGGCCCTTATATTCCGGCCTTCCCGGCCTATAATCCGCCCTTTCATCTCATCATTGGGCAAAGGTATTACCGCCACCGTTGTTTCGGCAACGTGATCGGCGGCACAACGCTGTATAGCCAAAGTAATAATCTCTTTGGCTCGTTTTTCCCCTTCCTCTTTGGCCTTATTCTCTATCTCCTTGATCAATATGGCGGCTTCGTGCTGAATTTCCTTTTCTATGTCGGACAGCAATATCTGCCGGGCATCATCTGAAGTAAGCCCGGATATTCTCTCTAACTCTTCCACCTGGCGACTGTAAATAGTCGAAAGGTCTGCCTTCAGCGCTTCAACCTCCATATCCTTGCGGTTCAATACTTCCTCTTTCTTTTCTATACCTTCCACTTTACGATCAAGTGTTTCTTCCTTTTGAACCAGCCTGCGTTCCAACCTCTGCAGCTCGGAACGGCGTTCTTTATGTTCCCGCTCCATTTCGTTACGCTGCTTTAATATTTCTTCCTTGGCTTCTAGAATAGCTTCCCGTTTTTTGCCTTCAGCATCTTTTTGGGCCTCCTCCAAAATTCTTATGGCCTGCGTTTCAGCGGAAGCAATTTTGGATTCAGCAATTAATTTTCTGACCAGATATCCTGCACCAAAGGCAACAAGTACGGCAATAATTACAACAGTTACAAATACTGTCAGGCTAGCTTGCAATATTTCACCTCCTAGCAAAAATAATATATAATAATTTTGCTCAGTTAACAAAAAAAACACCGAGCGCTACTCGGTAAGAAAAAGAATCGGACTATTCAACCATGGTTGCCCAGACAAGGACCAAAAATTACATTGACCATCACTGCACATAAATATAACAAAGCAGCAACTGATCAATATAAAATCTCCTTGCCTGCTCCATATATTATTTTATGGCAATATATATGAACCCGATGGCCGGGTAACTCCAATTCTACTTTCTCCCAGCATTAATTGTACTTTTTTTAAGACAACGTGTCAAGATATATCCAGAACACCATTACCAGCCAGCATATTACACACTTTAGTCACTACATCATGGGAGAAACCACGTCGTCCCAGGTAACCGGCCAGCCTGCGCCAGGTTAGCTTACTGCAACGCCCCGCTCTTTTCCTGGCCAGCGCCAGCGCCTTTTCAAATTCATCACCAGTGTCATAATCATGTAATGATGCTTCAACAATAGCGCTATCGATACCCTTTTGCCGCAATTCCGACCTCAAGTACTCCCTGCCCACCGGCTTTACAGAAAGCCTCCACCTCACCCATTCCCTGGCAAAAAGACCATCATTTATTAAGCCCGTTCTTTGCAAGGTTGAAATAGTATTTTCAATGACAGCAGTATCAAAACCCGCTTGTTTTAAGCGGCACTTTAACTCGTATTCCGTTCTGGGCCTATAAGTTAATAAATTAAAACATTTCTCCTTAGCCATTTGAATATCTTTTTCATATGACAAGTTAATCAATCCACCTTGGTGGCACCATCAACGGCAGCCTGGGTTTGTTTAGCCATAACAGGCAACCCCACCTTTTGGCGCACCACCACATCCAACTCTTCCGCCAATTCCAAACGTTCTTTAAGCAACTCCTTAACATTTTCCCGGCCCTGGCCTAATCGCTCCTCTTTGTAGGAATACCAGGCCCCGCTTTTATTAACTATGCCCATGTCCACCGCTACATCCAGTATACAGCCCTCCCGGGAAATACCGGCACCATACATAATGTCAAACTCGGCCTGTTTAAATGGGGGCGCCACCTTATTTTTAACCACCTTCACCTTGGTCCGGTTGCCTATGACATCAGTCCCCTGCTTTAAAGTATCAATTTTACGCACATCCAGGCGCACAGAGGCATAAAATTTCAGCGCCCGCCCCCCGGGTGTTGTTTCAGGACTGCCAAACATTACCCCCACTTTTTCCCTTAACTGGTTAATAAAAATAGCTGTACAGCGAGATTTACTTATTACACCGGTCAGTTTACGCAGTGCTTGGGACATTAAACGTGCCTGCAGTCCTACATGAGCGTCACCCATCTCACCCTCAATTTCCGCCCGGGGCACCAGCGCGGCCACACTATCTATAACCACCAAATCCATAGCACCACTGCGTACCAGCTGCTCCGCAATTTCCAACGCCTGTTCCCCGGTATCAGGCTGGGATACATATAGATTTTCAATATCCACGCCTATTTTACTGGCATAACTGGCGTCCAAAGCATGCTCGGCATCAATAAAAGCTGCCAACCCCCCGGCCTTTTGCGCCTGGGCAATAATATGCAAAGCCACTGTAGTTTTACCCGACGATTCGGGGCCAAATATTTCAACCACTCTGCCCCGGGGCACCCCGCCCACTCCCAGGGCCACATCCAGGGATATTGAGCCCGTAGGAATAACCTCTACATTTAGCCTGGCTGCACTCTCACCTAATTTCATAATGGAACCCTTGCCAAATTGCTTTTCGATATACTGAAGCGCATTCTCCAACGCCTTTTGCTTATCAGTCAAGGCGACCCCTCCTAAAACAAATGTTCGAGTTTCGATATAATTTTATAGAACTAACCAATACATGTCAACAATGCTTTTTTACCCGCACTGCCAACCATTGATATTATTTACCCCATATCCATTAGATATTGGCAAAGCATTTGTAGTGCTGCACTGGTCGCGCTGGAACGCACCTCTATCCGCTGCCCGGAAAAAACATACCTTTGACAAACCGTTTTGTTTTCACCAGCCACAGCAATATATACCAGACCCACAGGTTTTTCTTCCGTGCCGCCGCCGGGCCCGGCAATGCCTGTTATACCAACACCCAGGGAAGTACCGGTTACATTTTGAACGCCCTCGGCCATCAACCTGGCAGTTGGCTCGCTCACTGCCCCATGCCGGTCAATTATGACCCTGGACACACCTAATAAATTGACTTTCAACTCATTGCTGTAAGCCACCACCCCACCGGCTAAATATCGAGAACTACCAGGAACATCTGATAAATACTTCATTACCTGACCCCCGGTACATGATTCAGCTAAAGACACCGTTAGGCCACGCTCAACCAGCATAACCCCAACAGTTTCCTTCAATGACTCCTCTGCATAATTACCCGTTAAAATAATTTCCCCATCCAATTTCCATCGCCACCTCGCTTAAATTGCATATTCGTGCCATCTAAAGGTAATTCCTGCTAATGCTTCTAAAAAATATGCCTAAAACCTGCAACTATCATATTTAATTAAATCTTGGGCTACAATGTTTGTTCAGGACCAGCATTTGACAACAAAATGGTTACAATCGTTGGCAGTCACGCATAACGATTGAAAATCCAGCCTTTATAAGTAGATTGTGTTTAAATAACCATGAATGTTAGTGTTAGTTAGTATGCAAAAAAAAATGCAGCATATTACAGACCGTATCAGATAAGGTACGGTCTATGATATCCTGCATACTGCTTTCATTAATTGCCATAACTTTTCATCATGATTCTAAATTGTTCACCGGAGATTTTCTCTTCGGCCAGTAATATATGCACGATTTGCTTAATAGCTCCGTGCATGCGGCCCAAAAATTCCTTAACCTTCTTTTCCTGCTCCTTGATTATGCCGCTAACCACACGGTAACGCAAATCCGGCGGTAGAATTTCCGGATCCACCACACCTAGTTCGGACATGCCGGAACGTATTATCTGCGCAGCCACCTTAACAGCCTGTTCGAAATCGTTGGTGGCCCCCGTACTTCGATTACCCAGCACCATTTCTTCAGCCACCGAACCGGCAAGCAAAACCCGGATTTGGTTCTCTAAATAATCCCGGGTATGCAGGTACGTGTCATCTTCAGGTATCTGCCTCATATAACCTAATGCCTGACCACGTGGTGTAATGGTAAGGGTGGATACGGAACCTGGCCGGTTCTTTTCACTGATCAGGGCATGTCCCACTTCGTGAACGGCCACCCGCTCCAATTCGGGCCTGGACGGTCGCCGGTCCAGCTTCTCACCCATCATCACTTTGTCAATAGCCTCATGCAGATGCCGGTGTTTAATTTCCAAACAACCTTCCCGCATAGCTAAAATAGCCCCTTCATTGGCTAGGCTTTCCAGGTGTGCTCCGCTGAAACTGAATGTTTCTTTGGCTATTTCCTCTAAATTAATGTCTTTAGCCAGTGGTTTATTACGGCAGTGCAGTTTTAATATTTCCAGTCGTCCCTGTTTATCGGGCAAATCCACTTTAACCTGGCGGTCAAAGCGTCCCGGTCTAAGCAGTGCCGGATCGAGCATATCTGCCCGGTTGGTGGCGGCCACCACCAGCACACGCACTTTATCGTTTACTTTGAGTCCGTCCATCTCTACAAGCAGCTGGTTAAGCGTTTGGTCGTATTCATGATGACTGGTGTTTTGACCTCTTTTACCGCCCAGGATATCTATTTCATCAATAAATATCAAGGCACTGTCCTTTTTCTGTTTTTGACCTGTATCCCGGGCTGTTTGGAAAAGCTGACGAACCCTTTGGGCACCAACACCGGCGTACATTTCGATAAACTCTGAACCGCTGCAGGCAATGAACACAGAGTCAGTATAACCCGCAGCAGCTTTTGCCAGCAGTGTTTTTCCTGTGCCCGGCGGTCCGGTGAGTAATATACCCTTAATTGGTCTGATACCCAGTTTTATAATTTGCTCTTGGTTCTTTATAAAATCCAGTGCCTCTTTTAATTCTTTAATAGCAGTATTTTGCCCGCCAATATCATCGAAACTAATTTCCGGTCGGCGAGCCAGAGGTGCAGTGTTAAATGCTTTGGTCGCCAGTCCGCGTGACCGGGCAATATAAAACAGCGCACCGGCAGCCACCCCCAGGAACAATACAGGAGTGACGTCATAACCGGAAACAGCTAAAAAAATAATCATACCCAGGCCAATACCCAAAACTACCTCTTTAAGCACCACTTACCCCCCTTTCCGAACCCGTACCCAGCGACACTGATCCAGGCCTTTTTCCCCTTTCAAAAACTGCATGCAAATAATAGTCGCCATCTTTCATCTGCCAGTAAATATAATCACTATCAATATACACCTTTGATCCAAGGCCTGCCCCACGAGCATACTTGTTTAAGGAATCGGCCATCGCTGTAAAATTACCCATTGCTATAGCTTCATGAATGGCAAACTGTCCCTGGTTATAAACTTCATTCAACCGGTCATTTCGCCGGTCAACCAGCTCAATGGCATAGGAACGCTCGCCCATAATAGCCTGCACCTGGTCATTTATTTGGTGGTATGTGTGCATTAAATCATTTGTGTCGCGCAGGGTTATTTTTATGGTTAAAACATTGGCATCATCTTTAATTTGATAATCAGTTATCATTTGATTATTATCCAATTCCTTCATTAGTGGCTGCTGAAAATTTAAGCTGGTATACAACCACTGGGCACCTAAAAAAGCTGCCAGTGCGACCAGCATCGATATAGCCACCACATGAACTTTAAAGCCCTGCCAGCGCATGTTACCATTCCTTTCCCTGAAACAACTTTTTGCTGCTGGTTTTGACGCTGTTCTGACAATGAATAATTATAACATAACCTATGGGAGCTTTTATCAGGTAATTGTCGCCATATGGCTCGTTAAGGCAAATATAAAAAACAACCCACTGCTGCAGCAGGTTGTTTTTGTATTTTTGGGAATTATTTTTCTTTTGATTTCAATAGAAAGCCGGCCTGCTGAAAATAATCCATGCCGGACCAGATAGTAAAAATAACCGCCACAGCCATGGCCACATTACCAAATGGTATGTTGATTAAATTAAATGGAAAATCCCTTAAAAATAAAGCTACAATGGCCACAATTTGAGTAACCGTTTTAATTTTGCCTAACTTACTGGCAGCAATGACCACCCCTTCTGTAACTGCCAGGGAACGCAGCCCGGTCACAGCAAATTCACGACCCACAATCACCACGGCCACCCACCCGGACAGCCTGCCTAATTCAACCAGGGCAATCAGCGCTGCTGATATAAGCAACTTGTCAGCTAACGGATCCAATAGTTTACCCAAACTAGTAATTTGTTTCCGCTTACGGGCCATATAGCCATCCAGTCCGTCGGTACATGCGGCCAACACAAATACAGCGGCAGCAATATAATCCCCCCAGGGCAACCTCAAAGCAAGCACAACCAGAAAGACCGGAACCATTAAAATCCTGAGTAAAGTTAAGCGATTAGGCAAGTTCATTTGTACGTACCCCTGATAAATCATATTCCGCGGCATCCAGCACCTTGACCCGCACAAAATCTCCTTCCCGGGCCACTGTACGTGATGTAAAAAAGACCCTGCCGTCTATATCCGGAGCATCAGCCTCTGTCCTGCCCCAGTACATTTTAGCATCGTCATCCCAGCCTTCCACCAGCACGGTAAGCACCTGCCCCACCTTATTATGGTTATGGGCCAACGAAATACGCTGCTGTAAACGCATGGCCTGATCCACCCTTTCCGCCAGCACTTCATCACTGACGCGGCCAGGCAGTGCCTCGGCCGGGGTGCCCTCCTCGGGTGAATAACCAAAGACACCGGCCCGCTCAAACTTGACCTGTTCCATAAAATCAAGTAATTCGTTAAACTCCTGCTCGGTTTCACCGGGGAAACCAACAATAAAGGTAGTCCGCAACGTTACGCCGGGAATGTTTTGGCGTAGCTTGTCCACTAGCTTGACAATACTTTCCTTATTTCCCCGCCTGTTCATCATGCGCAGCAGCCGGTTATTAATATGCTGTAGTGGCAAATCCACATAACGACATATTTTTAAAGATGTAGCAAGCAATTCAACCAGCTCTTCCGTAAAGGAATCGGGATAACAATACATTATTCTAATCCAGCGGCATTCTTCAATTAGCGCAAGCTTTTGTAAAAGCCCGGTTAATGCATACCGGCCATAAATATCCCGTCCATAGCGGGTGGTTTCTTGAGCCGCAACAATTAACTCCCTAACCCCACCGGAGCATAACAATCGTGCCTCGTTTATAATATCGTCCATGGTACGGCTGCGGTAAGGTCCCCTGATGGCGGGAATGGCACAATAAGAGCAGCAATTGTCACACCCTTCGGCAATTTTCAGGTAAGCTGTATAATTTGGTGTAGTTAGCACCCTGGGCACCTGACTTTGATGAATATAGCCGGGCGCACTTACCGCCAGCGGCCTTTCCCCAGCATGTATCCTCTTCAGCACTGCCACGATCTCCGGAACCGCTCCAGTACCCATAACGCCGTCAATTTCCGGCAAATCCTGTAATAATTCATTACCATAACGCTGGGACAAACAGCCCGCCACCAACAGAACCCGGCACCTACCGGTTATTTTGCACCGGGCTGCATCCAATATAGCTGCTATTGATTCTTCTTTGGCTGCAGTGATAAAACCGCAGGTATTAACGATAATTACATCTGCCTGGTTAATATCGCCCGTAATATCATAACCCGCCTGGCGCAGTTGTCCCAGCATAATTTCCGAATCCACTCTGTTTTTTGCACAGCCCAAGCTGATAAACCCAATTGCAGTTGCCATCTTAATAACACCTTTTTTAAATTCTTAAAACTCAGTATAACTCACCGCAAGCAGCACTGTCAAAGAATATGCAAATCCGAGATAAACCGGGAGAGATCATCCCCCGGCCGTTAGCTGATCATCCTTTTCTGTAAATGTTTTGGTTACCACCTGACCTGGCCCGTCAAGGAAACCATAATCCTTACCGTTTACCCGTACTTTGACCACACCGGCATTGCCCAGTTTTAACCATATTCTTTCCCGTCCCGCGAATTGTTTAACATTATTAGGGCCAATCGTACCTTCAAATACATTTTCATTGTCCACCACCACTTGTATCCAACTCTCTCCATCGGTAACCTGTAAAACCATGTCTACTCCCTGTGTGTCCGGTACCACAACATTATTATCATCAGGTTCCGGTGTCGGGCCTTGATCATCACCCACATTATTTTGGGAACCGGAGACCCCCGGGTGCTGTCCGCTGTCAGAAATATTATCGGGCGGGTCAACCACCAGCGCACCGCCCCGGTATACCATTATAAGCGCCAGCAGCACCAGGACGGCAACAGCCAAACCCTTCCACCGGCCCGCCAGTTTGATAGGACGGACCACCGGCTCTTGAACATCCGCTTCTTCCCCAACAGCCAGGGATGCCAGCTGTTCCTCATACCGGCTGGCCAATGTTTCTCCATCCAGCCCCAGAAAGCGAGCATAAGTACGCAAAAAGCCCTTGACATATACCTTACCGGGCAGCACATCAAAGGCATCGTTTTCCAGGGCATTGATATACTTGGTACGAATTTTGGTTTCGTTCTCCACATCCGCCAGGGATGCTCCCATCTGCGCCCTGGCCTGCCGCAGCTCTTCTCCGATGGACAAAACCATCACCTCCCCGGAATTTTATATTCCGGCAAACTTATAATAAAATCACTAACTCTTTGAACTGCATCATGCATATTTTGGGTATTAACCGATAAATCATAATCTTTACTTGGACCATCCGGGTATTTATATAACGGATCGTAATACTCACCCAATAGAAAACCAAAAACTTCCCTAAAATTACCCATGGCCAGCCGCTGATTAAGTTCGTTTACTTTAGTTTTTCCCAAATACTTTGTCAACCGGACTACAGCATCCTGCAAAGCACTTAAATTACCAGGCCCGCCTAATGCATAGTCCCTCATTATTCGCTGCACCCGCGTGTTAAACGGAGCATATAGCAATACCCTGTGTCCTTTTTGCATAGTGTTCAGCACCGAGTCGGGTACATATAAGTTACCCAACCGCCTGCTTTCACATTCCACTAAAAATATACCGTATTTCTCAGCCCGCCGCAATGCCCTCTCAATCAACGCCTCAAACATTTTTTGTCCTGGGGACGGGGGTTGTCCTATTTTACCAAATACCGACCCCCTATGTTTGGCCAACCCTTCCAGATCAAGCACAGGATGTCCCATATCCTTTAAAGCTAAAAGTAAATCAGTCTTCCCTACACCGGTTAATCCGTGTACCACCACAGCCCGCAAAGGTAAATTTTCCTCGCCTAAATATGCCGTCACCAAACGCCGGTAGGCTTTAAAACCGCCTAATATCCGGTAAACCTTAAATCCCATGGCATCTAAAATACTACCGGCAAAGTGACTGCGGTCACCACCGCGCCAGCAAAAAATCATAACTTTTTTATACTGCGCTATTTTTTGAAAAGATTTTACAAAAACAGGCAGCCGCGGAGCCACAATTTCCATTGCCAGTTCTCTAGCTTTATCAGGACCTTGGTTTTTATGGACCGTACCTACCAGTGCCCGTTCAATGTTATCCAGCAGAGGTATATTAAATGCACCGGGGATAGTGGCTTCACCATACTCCCCGGGCGAACGCAGGTCAACCACAGGTACATCAGCTAGTTCATGCAAAGCCTGATATATATCTACGTTGGTATACATACTTGACCCCCAAAAGAATGAAAAAATACCCAAAATCAATTTACCCTTCGACACAAAACATTATAATCCTCTTTTCATTTATCATTCCCAGCCTGGGAGCCCGGAACATCATAAAAATGACTATTATATTCATCCGCCGTGATTAATACCGCCCGGGGCTTGCTGCCTTCGTAACCGCCAACATATCCTTTTTTCTCCATTATATCCATTAACCTGGCAGCCCGGGCATAGCCGATATGCAAGCGTCGCTGCAGCAGCGATATGGATGCATGACCAGTTTCAACAAAAATCTTTACTGCCAAAGGCAGCATATCATCATGGATTTCCGGTGCCTCGTCAGGCTTATTCACCGCATCGGCAATACTGGCATCATATTCCGGCTCTGATTGCTGTCTCCAATGCCGCACCAG
The DNA here is from genome assembly GCF_000233715.2 of Desulfoscipio gibsoniae DSM 7213. Lineage (GTDB taxonomy): Bacteria > Bacillota > Desulfotomaculia > Desulfotomaculales > Desulfallaceae > Sporotomaculum > Sporotomaculum gibsoniae. The sequence continues at coordinate 1,909,431 of NC_021184.1, read as the reverse complement.
CAATTCTACCTCACGGTCCGATACAAAGGCCCCCTGTACCCTGATCGGCTTGCCCGCCCCCACAGGGCAAAACAGCATATCACCCCGCCCCAACAATTTTTCAGCCCCACCCATATCCAAAATTGTTCTGGAATCTATCTGAGATGAAACCGCAAAGCTGATACGTGAAGGTATATTGGCTTTAATTAGACCGGTAATAATATCCACCGATGGCCGCTGAGTGGCCACCACCAGGTGAATGCCCGCTGCCCTGGCCATCTGGGCCAGCCGGCATATGGCATCTTCCACATCCGCAGGGGCCACCATCATCAAATCCGCCAGTTCATCGATAATAATCACCAGCAGTGGCAGCTGAGCTTCATTCTGCTGCGCCATCAATTTATTATACCGCGCTATATCCCGCACCCCGCAACCGGCGAACAAATCATAACGATATTCCATTTCCTTAACCGCCCAGCGCAATGAGGTAGCGGCTTTTTTAGGATCAGTAACCACCGGTGAAACCAGGTGTGGAATACCGTTAAACGCAGCCAATTCCACCATTTTGGGATCAATAATCATTAATTTTACCTGGTCGGGGGTAGATTTAAACAAAAAGCCGGCAATCAGAGTATTCAGGCAAACGCTTTTGCCCGCCCCGGTAGCCCCGGCAATAAGCAGGTGCGGCATACGGGCCAGGTCATCTAAAATAGGCTGGCCCGCAATATCTTTTCCCAAGGCAATGGTAAGATGTGAGGGCGATTTTTGATATTCCACCGATTCCACCAGCTCACGCAAAAAAACTGTGGCGATTTCCTTGTTCGGTACTTCAATACCCACCACCGCCTTGCCCGGCACAGGTGCCTCTATGCGCACATCATGTGCCGCCATACTTAAGGCAATATCATCAGATAGCCCGACTATTCGACTAACCTTCACCCCGGGCGGAGGTTGTATCTCATACCTGGTTATCGCTGGTCCCCTGGATACCTGGGTAACCCTGGCTTTAATACCGAAACTACCCAGCGTTTCCTCAAGCACTTTTATATTATCACTTATATCCCGGTTATCCTTGCTTGTTTTGCCACGGGGCGGCTTAGCCAAAAGAGACAACGGTGGTAATAAGTAATTTTTTGCACCGGAAGGAATTTCCCAATTTTCGGTATCCGCCTGGCCAAGTGATAAAATAGTTTCCCCTGGTTTCTTTCCCTGCACTTGTTTATAAATTGCCTTTTCATCAACATCGGGCTGTTTAAAAGGCCGGTAATAAATAATATTGGATTTCTTTCCTTTTTTTTCTGAGCCCGTAGTTGCACTATACGTTTTGGTTTCGTCCAAAGTACCGGTCGGGCAGCCTTCATCACTATCATCATGAGATGCTGAGTAATCTGTATGGCATTGATCAATAATTACGGGATACACGTCCCCCTCTTCTTCAATTTCCTCATCCCTGGCAAAAAGAAAATCATCCACCATGCGTATCGTTTTTTTTAAGCCCCGACAGGCTTTCTGGATTATGTTTTTAAATAGCATTGTTAGAGACTGATTAGTAAACAGCAGCAGGGCAACAATAAACATAGTGGCTAATATAATGTAAACGCCAGGTCTCCCGAACGCCTTAATCAACATAAAGTAGGTAATCCCGCCGATAATACCACCGCCATCTCCCTGCCATCCGGCTTGCATAATATATTCCTCGGGAATGGAAAAGTGCGGCAGAGTTAGCACAACCACGGCCATAATTACCACACCATAAAGATTGATAACATTTTTAGCTTTCTTTTTACGGTGTAACATTTTATATCCGGCCACCGCCAGCAGTGCAGGAAACAAAAACCTTCCCTCCCCTGCCAGGCGCATCAACGAACCGTTGATAAAACTTCCCATCAAGCCAACCGTGGGATTAATGATACTGATTAATACAAGCATGGCCATAGCCATTAAAGTAATTCCCGCAATTTCATATTTTAACTCGTCCGACATTTTCATCCCACCTTCCACTTTATAATTAGGTTATTCCATATTTTACATATAATTCCTTCTATAACATTAAAAATATTCCTTGCGCATATAAAAAAGAGCATCCCAAACCCACGTTTCTTAAGGGCTATTGGATGCTCTTAAATGCATATTAATTATGTCATAAATATTATACTCGGACTTTTGACATGTCTTTTAACTAATTGGACAATTAACTGCAACATGACAGCTGTTGCCATAAAATCTATTTATCTTATTAAATATACAGTAATAACGAATGCCCCCAACAGGAAGCGATACCAGACAAAAATGGAATAACTGCGCCTGGCCAGATAATTCAGCAAAAACTTAATGGACAAAAAACCAACCACTGCTGATACCGCCACCCCAACCAGGAAAGCTGTGTTAATATCTCCGGGGGACACATCGGTCAGCTTTTTTAAACCCGCACCGGCAACAATGGGCGTAGATAATAAAAATGAAAAGCGGGCTGATGTTTCACGGGTCAAGCCCATTAAACGGCCGGCGGTCATGGTAATACCCGAGCGGGAAACACCGGGAACAATAGCCAGGGCCTGCGATATACCGATCATTAAACCTTCTTTTAAGCCAACTTCCTCCAACTTTTTTATAGCCAGAGCTCTTGTGTCCACAAGATGCAAAATGATACCCATAATGATCAGCATTATACCTATTAGTAAGGGATTGCGAAAAATTGTTTCCGCCTGGTCTTCCAGTAGATATCCCACCAGGGCGCCGGGTATGGTACCAAATGCTATGTACCAGAACAACCTTCCTTCAATGGTTTTTTTCACCCGCAGCCCATCCCCGATTAAAAGCAGCCAGTCCCGCCAGAAAAAGGCTATTACCGCAAAAAGCGTGCCCACGTGCAATGCCACATCAAAAGTTAATCCGGCATATGGCCAACCGGCCAGCCAGGGAACCAAAACTAAATGGGCAGAGCTGGAGATAGGTAAAAATTCACCTAATCCCTGTACAATACCCAGTACTATGGCCTGAAATAAATCCATTTTATCACCACCTTTTACAAATAAACAGCATCATTATAACATAGAGACAAACCTGGCTGCCAAATAATATTTTTATACTGCAAGTTTCATAACAAAAGCTATGGTATTTATTCCTAAGATAAACACCACAGCTTTTGTTGAAACATAAACCCGGAGCATTTTTAACAGGTATTTACCTGCTTGGTATGACCTGTGCTCCCGGATATAAATCCGTACGCAAATAGTCCTTGGGGTCGGTGCTCAAAAGCTGCACCAGCTCTTCCCGGCCTCCCACATTACGCACCAGTGCCGGCACACCATTGACAGTGGTTCTTCTTTCCGGGTAATGAGTCATTTGTTCCAGCCCGGCCAGCACAAGCTCTAGTTGCATGGGCGTGTAAAGAATCATTGCAACGGCACCTCATTTCGAGACTTCCACTCCTCAACTAAACTTTTCAGCTTATTCATTGCCTGCTTCACCCCACCTACCTCATTAATTAAACCACATTGCACTGCATCATGCCCGATTAAAACAGTACCGATATCTCGGGCCAACTCCCCGGTGCGGAACATCAGTTCCCTGAATTTATCCTGGGTGATGTGTGAATGCGCTGTAACGAACCGTACTACCCTGTCCTGCATTTTATCCAGGTACTCATAGGTTTGGGGAACGCCAATAACTAATCCGTTTAAGCGTATGGGGTGGATAGTCATACTGGCGGTTTCAGCAATAAAGGAATAATCTGTGGCTACCGCTATGGGCACGCCTATACTGTGACCGCCCCCCAATACGACGGATACAGTGGGCTTAGATAAACTGGAGATCATCTCGGCAATGGCCAAACCCGCCTCAACATCACCGCCCACGGTATTTAACACTACTACAATCCCTTCCACCTCCGGGCTTTGTTCCAAAGCCACCAACTGGGGTATCATATGTTCATATTTGGTAGTTTTATTTTGAGGAGGAAGCACCAAATGACCTTCTATTTGACCAACAATAGTTAAACAATGAATGTTGCTCTTTATCTCAGGAACCTGGGTGGCGCCCATTTCTTTAACCGTCTCCATGGTAGTTTTAGATTTGCCGACCACCTTGGTTCTTTCGGTATCTGGATCGTCGCCGGGGTTCTCGGGTCGGTGCGGATCGGTTTCGGGGCCGGGCTGAGACGGTGGGTGGTAGGGGAATATACCGGGCACCTCATCGAATGATTGGTAGTAAGACATTAGTATCCTCTCCGTTCTTCTGTTAATCTGGAAATTCCCTTTTAGTATGTATAAATAATGCAAAAAAATACACAGGCTTATTACCTGTGTATTTTTGGCAAGTATTTATACTTCCATGATGATGGGTAGAATCATTGGCCTTCTCCTGGTTTTTTCAAACAAAAATTTACTTAAATCATCCCTTACCTGAGATTTAATCGACGACCATTCTGATATCTTCCGAGAGGCACATTTATCCAATGCTGATTTCACTTTTTCCTTGGCCTGCTCCATTAATTGCTCTGATTCCCGAACATAAACAAATCCCCGGGAAACAATATCCGGCCCTGATACAATCAAACCTGAGTCCCGGCTGATTGTAACCACAACAATTAGAATGCCGTCCTGGGATAGCTGGCGGCGGTCACGTAATACTATATTTCCTACATCACCCACGCCCAGGCCATCCACCAGTACCCGTCCCGAGGTAACCCGGCCTGCAAAGCGTCCGCTGCGCTTGGTAAGCTCCACCACCTGTCCATTTTCACCCACAAAAATATTAGATTCGGGGATACCTAAATCCCGGGCCAGCCGTGCGTGTTTGATTAACATGCGGTTTTCCCCATGTACCGGCATAAAAAACTTGGGCTTGACCAGGTTCATCATTAGTTTTAATTCCTCCTGGCTGGGGTGACCGCTGACATGGATACCTGAAACCGCCTCATAAATTACATTGGCGCCCAGTTTAAAAAGCTGATCGATCACCCTGGCCACCAATTTTTCATTACCGGGAATAGGTGTAGCGGAAATAATAATTGTATCGCCGGTCATTATTTCCACCTGGCGGTGATCACGGCTGGCCATTCTGGTTAGAGCGCTCATCGGCTCTCCTTGACTGCCGGTGGTAAGATACACAACCTGATTTCTAGGTAGCCTGGATGCCTCATCCAGTTCCACCAGCAGACCGTCAGGCACATTGAGATACCCCAACTCACAGGCAATATTTACCACATTAACCATGCTGCGCCCCACCACCGCCACTTTCCTATGATAGCGACTAGCCGTTGTTATAGCCTGCTGCAACCTGTGCACATTAGAGGCAAAGGTGGCTACAATAATTCTTTCCTGAGACTCCCTAAATGTATCATCAAAGGTTTGTCCCACTACACGTTCAGACATGGTGTACCCGGACCTTTCAACATTGGTACTGTCACTTAAAAGAGCCAGTACACCTTTTTCCCCTCGCTGGGCAAATCTGTAAAAATCAGTTACTTCACCATCCACCGGAGTTTGATCTATCTTAAAGTCACCGGTGTGTATAATTACACCCACTGGTGTTTCAATAGCCAGTGCCACTGCGTCGGGGATACTGTGTGAAACCCGAATAAACTCCACTTTAAAAGGTCCAATCGTTACTATATCCCGCGGTTTTACGCAATTTAACTTAACATTGTCCAGCATATGCTGCTCGCGCAACTTTCCGCCGAGGATCCCCAAAGTTAGTCTGGTTCCATACACCGGAACATTAAGCTGCTTTAGCACATATGGCAAAGCCCCGATATGATCCTCATGGCCATGCGTAAGCACAATACCACGTACAATGTTTTTATTCTCTAAAAGATAGGTGATATCCGGAATGACTATGTCAATACCCAGCAATTCTTCTTCAGGAAACATCAGGCCGGAATCAATAACCAAAATATTTTCCCCATATCTCACCACCATCATGTTCTTGCCGACCTCACCCAGTCCCCCTAAAGGGATCAAGGAAACTTTAGGTTCACGCGCCATACCACACCTCCTAATATTGTAAAAGTTTTTGTCAAAAGGATGTAAAATTTGGTGAGAGTTAGGAGAAGGCGGGAAAATATTTTGTTTTGTTATAAAGTCCGTTCAGAACTCGCTAATACATTATACTTTATCTTAGGGCTTAGAACAAGAAATAACAATGGCCTATGGAAATATTAATTACCAGATAATACAATTACAATACAAAAGGGAGCCCCGCAGGCTCCCTATATGACAATTATTTATCTACAACAGCTTAGCATCAGATAACACTTTCTTGATGGCTTCCTTTTCATCCTGGTTGGCCTCCACCAGCGGTAGTCTGGGTGGGCCTACCTGCCAGCCCAACATATTCAATGCCGCTTTAACAGGTACCGGGTTGCTTGTTACAAACATACCCTTAAATACCGGAAATAAGCTGCAGTGAATCTTGGTAGTCATGGTTACATTCCCGGAGGTGTAGGCATTAACCATTTCCTGGATACGCTGTCCAATGATGTGTGAAGCAACACTGATAACTCCCCTACCGCCCAGTGACAAAATTGGCAAGGTCAAGGAATCATCCCCGCTATAGATGGCAAAATGATCCGGCAATGAGCGCCGCAGCTCACTAACCTGATCAAGACTGCCGGACGCTTCCTTTATGGCCACGATATTATCAACGACTGATAACCGGACAACGGTTTGCGGTAAAATATTTACCGCTGTGCGTCCGGGTACATTGTAAAGTATAACCGGCAAATTAGTACTCTGGGCGATGGTTTTAAAATGCTGGTACAGTCCCTCCTGGGATGGCTTATTGTAGTAAGGCCCCACAAGCATTACGCCGTCAACGCCCACCTTCTCCGCCGTCTGGGTCAATTCCACACTGGCCGAGGTGTCATTACTGCCTGTGCCGGCAATTACCACGGCATCACCGCCAACCTCTTCCACAACCACGCGAAAAAGCTCTACCTTTTCATCCTTTGTTAAGGTGGGCGACTCACCGGTAGTACCGGAAACGACCAAACCGTCTGAACCCGATTGCACTAGGTGACGGGCCAATTTCTTTACTTGATCGAAATCAATCGTCAGATCCTTCTTAAATGGTGTTACCATGGCCGTTAATACTCGCCCGAAATCAATACCCAAATCTTTCACCTTCCTTCCAGGTTAACTACCCCGCCTTAATGGGCCAGTTTAAATTGCCTGTGCAGGGCTCTGACGGCATTTTCCATTTCCTCTCTTCTAACCAACACCCAAACAGTGGTATGGGAATCGTTGCACTGCAATATCTGAATATCATCCTTGGTCATTGCTTCTACTATATCCGCTATTACACCGGGTACTCCGGACATTCCCGCACCCACCGCAGATACTTTTGCGCACCCGTTAATCACCTCTGCTACATAACCGGCATTTTCCAGCACTTTGATCGCTTTTTCAGCCAGATCATCACGCACTGTAAACAAAACCACTTCCGGTAAAATATTAATAAAATCAATACTAACCCCGGCCAGCGCCAGCGCTCTAAACATGCGACGTTGCTGCCTAGAACCCTCAATACCGGAACTGGTATTAACTTTAATCTGGGCTATACCGGATATATAGGTAATTCCGGTAATAATGCGATCCCTGGTGATATCAATAGTGCCCTTATATACTTCACCCGAGCTGGTTACAAGGGTTCCGGGCGCATCGGAGAAAGTTGACCGAACACGCAGCGGAACACCCTTTTGCATGGCAATCTCCACAGCTCGGGGGTGTACCACCTTGGCCCCCTCATGGGCCAGGTGACATATTTCATCGTAGGTAATGGCTTGTAGTGCCTTGGCCTCAGTTACAATGCGCGGATCAGCAGTCATAATACCTTCCACATCGGTGTAGATATCTACATACTCAGCGTTAAGGGCCACACCCAGTGCCGCAGCGGTAGTATCACTACCCCCGCGGCCCAGAGTGGTTATTTCACCGTCCTCAGACACTCCCTGGAAACCGGCCACCACCACCACATACCCTTCTTGAGCATATTTAGTAATGTTGTTCGGGTGAACCTTTAAAATACGCGCTTCGGAATATCTATTGTCAGTGATTATGCCTGCCTGTGCACCAGTTAAAAAGACAGCCGGGCAGCCAATATTTTGCAGATTTGCCGCCATAATCACACCGGATATTATTTCACCACAGGACATCAGCAAATCCTTCTCACGTCCCGGTATCTTCCGGTTAGATTGTTTAACTAGGTTGATCAAGGTATCAGTGGCATATGGGTCCCCCTGCCGGCCAATGGCCGAAACCACCACCACAGGTGCATAACCCTCATCTTTAGCGGCTATAATCTTGCCCGCCACCCTTTCCCTGAGCTCAGGGGAAACCAGAGAGGTACCCCCGAACTTAAGTACCAAGAACCTCATTAACCACTACCTCTCTTCAAGGCAATTGTATTATTTTTTTAAAAGGCATCCGTACTTAATCACCAACTCTGCTATTTGTACCGCATTAGTTGCTGCACCCTTGCGTAATTGATCAGCAACCACCCACATATTAAGCCCTTTATCAAGTGAATTGTCTTCACGGATACGACCGACAAAAACCTCATCATTTCCGGATGTATAAAGGGGCATGGGGTACACTTTGTCAGCCGGGCTATCCTGTACAATCACCCCGGGGAAATCCTCCAAAATTTTTTTGGCCTCATTTGCAGTAACTTTGCGAACTGTTTCTATATTGATGGATTCCGAGTGGCTGCGGTAAACCGGAACCCGCACAGTTGTAGCGGTTATGGCCATATTATCATCATGTAAAATTTTACGTGTTTCTTTGACCATTTTCCATTCTTCTTTAGTGTAATCCATCTCCTGGAATACATCAATATGCGGTATTAAATTAAAGGCTATTTGATATTGGAACTTGGATGGGACAACCTCACCGCCATCCAGGGCAGCCCGGGTGTGCTCAGTTAATTCTGCAATCCCTTCAGCCCCAGCACCGCTCACTGCCTGATAGGTTGATACCACCACCCGCTTGATGCCGGCGGCATCATATATCGCTTTCAGGGGCACCACCATGATAATAGTAGAGCAGTTAGGGTTGGCTATAATGCCCTTATGAGCTTTGACATCCTCGGGGTTAACCTCGGGAACCACCAGCGGCACCTGTGGGTCCAGGCGAAAATGACTACTGTTATCAATAACCACAACGCCCTTTTCAGCTGCCAGCGGGCCAAACTCGGTACTGGCTGCACCACCGGCAAAAAGAGCAATTTCCATACCATCAAAGGATTCCGGTGTAGTCTCCTCAACGATATAAGTTTTACCTTTAAATAGCATTTCTTTGCCGGCGGAACGGGCGGTGGCGCAAAGTTTCAATTCACCCACCGGGAAATTTCTTTCTTCCAAAACTTGTAATATTTCCTGTCCTACTGCTCCGGATGCTCCTACAACAATTACGTTATAACCAGCCAAAGTTTATCCCTCCATTCTTTATCTTCCACCGGCGCATAAAGTTTAATCGTAGGCAACTAAAACAGGTTGAATTTGCTTCCCTTGCAAAGCGTGTTCAATGGTATCCACCATCTTATCCATCTTGGCCTTTAACGAATTTGGTTTGCCGGCGGGACTATCCTGTCCAAACGGAACCATGTATATATTTTTAGCATTTAAAAGCAAACCAATATTTTTAGCGTTTAAACTTAGACCATCATTGGTAGAAACAGCTAATACCACCGGGCGCTGGTTGCGCAAATGAGCTTTAATGGCCATCAGCACCGGGCCGTCGGTAATAGCGTTGGCCAGTTTGGCCAGAGTATTCCCGGTGCACGGTGCCACCAGCAATACATCCAGTAATTTTTCAGGACCAATCGGCTCTGCACCAACAATACTGTTAATTATTTTTTGATCGGTAATTTCCATAATGCGCTCTTTCCAGCTGGCAGATGCGCCAAACCTGGTATCAGATTCATCGACAGAAGCACTAATAATAGGATACAATATAGCACCCTCATCAGCAACCCTTTTCATTTCCACCAGCACTTCGTCCAGGGTACAATGAGAGCCTGTTAAAGCAAACCCCACTTTAATACCCTTTAATCTCATAAACACATGCACCTCCTGGGCAAAACCGGAAAACTAATGTCCTATCTTCTGCAACAAAATACCGGGTACCACCCGGGCCAGAATCATACCGGCTGTTTTAGGTGCCACCTTGCCGGGTAAACCGGGCGCTAAAACAGCCTCAATCCCCAACTCCCCGGCCTTTACAAAATCAGTGCCCCCGGGAGCAGAAGCAAGGTCGATAATCAGGGTTGCCGAGGGTAACCTTTGCAGTATTTCTCCGTTAATAACCGGTGCAGGTATAGTGTTAAATATTACATCCACATCTCGTAAATAGTCTACTAATTCATTAAAATGAAGTGCTTTTAGTCCCATAGCTGTCGCCCTGGCCAACTGCGCGGGGTTCCGAGCCACCACCGTGGTATGAGCATGCATAGCCATCAACAACTGAGCCATCGTTTGACCAGTCCGTCCAAACCCCAGTACCATTGCACTTGAGCCATGAATGGTGATGGGCAGCCTCTCCATGGCCATTTGCACGGCCCCTTCAGCAGAAGGAATCGAGTTTAAAATAGCCACTTCATCAAGTTTCATAAGCTCTATAGGTTTCAGGGCATTTTTTTCCAGTAGCTCACACAGCGGTTTTCTGGCCACTCCCACTAGAACAGGTGTCCCGGCAGGTAATAGTGACAAAAGTTCTCCGGTAATTATCGGCCGTGGCTTAAGGTAAGCCGAAAACAGCTCCATTTGTTCATTAACTCCTGGTACCGGTAATATTAAAGCCTGCACCCCGGCCAGGCACTCCTCCGGTTCCGAACAAGGGACAATGTTTGGCCCCTTGACCGGTAACCCTAAAGTTTTAACGGTTGCCCCAGCGCCTGTAAGAGATTCTACCAGGGTTACTTCTCTGGCGTCCCCGCCCATTACAGCCACCGCAAGGCCTGTCAAATTTTGCATGGCCGGCAAACCCTCCTCCAACCTTCTTGTACTTACACCAATATATGAATCGCCGGTTTTAGAGGTGCATATATTAAATTGTTTAAACAAGCTTATTCAAACAAAAGGTTTTCTAAGCCATAAACCACTCCTTCCAGGCGTAACACCGCCCGAATGGCTGTTAACACACCGGGCATAAAGGATTCCCTGGCAATGGAATCATGTTTTATGGTCAGCGTCTGACCAACACCACCGAAAATTACCTCTTGATGGGCTACATAGCCGGGCAGCCTGACACTGTGAATGCGCAAACCACCGGGCATTTTACCGCCTCTTGCTCCAGTTATTTTCTCTTCCTCCAGTTCCAAACCCTGCTGGAAATCACCCCGCTGCTCCAGAATCTTTTCTGCGGTTTTTATAGCTGTGCCAGATGGAGCATCGATCTTTTGGTCATGGTGTTTCTCAATTATTTCAACATTGGGAAAATATTTTGCGGCTTCTGCAGCAAATTTAATCATTAATAATGCCCCAATAGCAAAATTTGGGGCTATTATGCATCCTAAACGCATCTTTTCAGCCAGTTTTGAAACTTTATCAAAATCCTCCGGGGACATACCCGTGGTACCCACAACAGGACGCACACCAGCATTTAGGGCTGCCACTACATTTGCTGTCACTGAACTTGGTCCGGTAAAGTCCACCATTACCTCCGCTCCGGAGGTGGCCAGGGCCTCAGCCAGGTTGGAGGTTATTTTAACACCCAGTGGTTCCCCACCCAATAGTGAACCGGCATCCAATCCCTCGTTATAGATATCAATGGCTGCGCATAAATCGGTATCTTCAGCCGCCAGCACAGTTTTTAATACTTCTAGTCCCATCCGCCCGGCCACACCGCTAATAGCAACTTTAATCAAAATCGTTTACCGGTAGTTAATTGTAAAACGCACCTTGTAATTAATTACCGGCTACCCCCTTTCCATGCCAAATTTAAATATACAATTTAACTTGTAAAAATAATTCTCTAATATCTCGACAAGTATGTCAAGTAAAAAACCATTACTGGCCATGTTTGGACACTTATTGGTGTCTAGTTCCCTCCCGCACATATTTATTTTATGTCAGCTGAGCTATCCCCGTCCCTGGGCATAATTAGCCCGGTGGAAATTTTTCTAGACTGGTAATAAAAATCCGCTGCCGGTACCCCTGAGCATTCCGTAACCACATAGTATTTACGGCTCGCTGTTTGGTAATTAATTTTCCAACCCGGGGAACGTTGATCTTTATGTTCCAATTATCACACCCCCTGCAAGAAAAAATATATACCTTTCCTAAAGCCATATGTATAGCGATACGTCAAAAATAATTACATTTGATTAGAGTTCACTTGAGCCATTTATCAAATAAGACATTACAACGTCCGCCAGCCCTGCTTATTAATATTTACGTTTATTTGACCAGTTTCTGGATAATCCCTGTGTTCCACTACACCTGAGAAAACAAAATAATCGCTGCCGCACTCGGATTCAACCATACCACTGGCCACCTCAAATTCCGTACGATTACCTCTCATTATTTCAGTGGGGTTAAAGGGTTCGGTCAGTTTAAGTTCAGCTGCAACATGCTCATATAAAGACCACATTAAATTGTTTAATTCATTGTCCGCAAAAGTAACCGGCAAACCTATTTCTTCTTTGGCTTCCCGCCGGGCGATCATATGATTATGCGCGTATAATTTTTCGGTAAGATAATCAACAATATTTTGCACCTGTTCACCTGTAAGCCTTTCCCTTCGCAGACCCAACATTTTATTGGCCAGGGAGCGAATCAGCATCCAATTTCTGTGCACATTACCCAGGGCCAGGGGATGAATCTTTTCCGCCAGCAGCAAAAAAGCCCTGGCCATAACACTTTCATCGTAAATACCCATTTTTTCTGCAATCAGTGTCATATACGAATATACATCTTCAATGCTTACTGGTAATCTGGCCGAAGGGTTGGACGGGTCCTGGGGATTAAAGGCATTGACAACGCTGGGGTCAATGGGACCCAACTCTCCCATTTTTCCCATGACAATTTCATCAGCCCCCAGGCATAAGAGCGTCCCGGCACTGTATGCCCTAAACGGTACCAAAACGGAAAAATGATCTGTGTACTCGCGAATCAGATTAACCAGACGCCACGGTGTCAGCACATCTCCGCCTCTGGTATAAAGAATCAGATCCACCCGCGGATGGTTACCGATAATCTCCAGATGCCTGTAAATTACCCTTACCACATCAGGGGCAATCCTGGTGCTTACATTTTCTCTATCCCCCGTAAAATACGACAGTACAACTGAGCCTCGTTTACGGCCTATCTTTTGAAGTATATCAACTCTTTGCGGCCGGGCCATAAATTGCCTCCCCGTTTTTGCATTATTATGACCCATTGCATGGCACATTATATAAATAATTATGTGCCAGTAAAAAAATCCGTGCTGATGACGGATTTCTACACTAAATATTTGCCGTACCTGGGTATAGCTTGATCCAGTTCCACTATAATCACCTCAAAACCGATCTTTTTTATCGATTCCCAGGGTACAATTAATTCTTGTTTCTCGGCAAATAAACCTAACATATTACCCTTGCGGGGCAATATAATGGATTTTATTTGTCCCGTTTCATCATCGATGGCTAAATCGGTTTCTCCAATTACCCCCAACCGGGCGCCATCGTTTATATTGATTATTTCCTTTCCCGCCAGCTCGCCCAGTCTCATTTTTTATAGCCTCCTCCAATAAGATCAAAATCTTCTTCTTACCAATAAACGCATAGCAAAGGGTTGTATAATGGCCAGAGCTATTGAAAATGTAGCCAGCGGCTCCAGGGAGATTCCGCTAACATGGACATACCTTGGTACCTGAAGCTCCAAAAAAGTTTGCATTAATATTAAAGAAAGGTATATTCCGCCGGCCGTGCCCACCATGCCGGTTATGGCCTGAGATAAAGGAGATGATTTGGCATCACCTATAACCTCCCAGTTTTTATCCCGCATGGACTGCCATTTAATACGCTCGCGCACAGATACAACGATTAACAGCACTATAATTAAAACAAAGAGCACCATACCTATTTCCATATTTTCACCTCCCGTACCAATTTATATTTATTTCTCTATTAAATATTCCATGTTTTAATCAGCTGGCTAAGTTAAATTAATCTGTTGTGCAAAAGTGCAAAATAAAAAAAGACCGGTATACGGTCTTATCTACCAGTTGATCCAAAACCCCCTGCAGCCCTGTCTGACGGGGTCAACTCATCAGTATAAGCTATATTTACCTGAAAGCAAGGCATAAACACCATCTGGGCGATCCTATCACCGGGCTTTATTTCATAAGGCACTTCACTATTATTCTGTACCGCACAGATTATTTCACCCTTATAATCACTATCAATTACCCCCACCCCATTGGCCAGGGTCAAACCATGTTTGCTCGCTAAACCACTGCGCGCAAAAACCAACCCTACCACATTAACATCAGGTATATCCACCGCCAGCCCCGTGGGAACAAATGCCCTATCCCGGGGAGCCACAACCAGAGGACCTTCTATAGAAGCAGCCAGGTCAATACCAGCAGCCCCGGGGGTAGCATAAGCGGGTGCGGGAATAGTAACCCCAATGGCAGCATTTAATTTTTTAAATTTTACTTGCACCCTTACACATCCTTGATTTACATATTATTAATAATTTCGCCCAGTAGATCACCATCATCCCAAGGCCCCACACTGGCCATACAGAAATTTTCCGGTTTTAAAACAGTGCTGGCCAAATCCTTAATATCACTATCCGACACGGCCATGATACGATTTACGATTTCGTCCGGTGGCACAATCTTGCCAAGATACATTTGTGATTTACCTAACCTGCTCATCCTGGTGCTAACATTTTCCAAACTAAGCAGCAGATTTCCCTTTAACTGGTCTTTAGCCCGCTGTAGTTCGGTGGGGGACACCCCGTTTGACTGGATATGGTATATTTCCTTAATAATCAATTCTAGAGTGGCCCGCACGTTTAGTTTGCTCAGTCCCGTATAGATACAAAAAAGACCGGCATCATGGTAAGAGCTGTGATAAGAAAAAATTGAGTAAACTAGCCCGCGCTGTTCCCTAATTTCCTGGAAAAGCCGGGAGCTCAAACCTCCGCCCAAAATAGTGTTTATAATTTGTAAAACATATATCTTTTCATGATCCAAGGGCAGTCCCGGCGTACCCAGACATATATGGACCTGCTCGGTATCCTTGGCCCGGCAAACCACCTGGCGGGCGGGTTCCGGCAATGTATAAAGTTTTTCTTTTTTGTCTCCGCTTAATTTACCAAAGGTATCGTTTAAAGCATAGATAACCTTTTGATGTTCAAAATTGCCTGCTACCGATATCACCAGGTTACCTGGACTGTAATACTTGTTATAAAAGGATAGTATTTGCTCCCGGGAGAGCCCCTGCACTGTTTTTTCATCCCCAATGATCGGCCTGCCCAGCGGGTGGGACTGCCAGATGGTGCCGGCAAATACATCGTGCACCAGTTCATCCGGGGCATCTTCGTACATTTTTATTTCCTCTAGGATCACATTGCGCTCCCGGTCAATATCAACCTGGTCAAAACGGGAATGCAACAGCATGTCACCCAGCAAGTCAATACCCAATGAAAAATGTTCATCCAACACCCTGGCGTAATAACAGGTATACTCTTTGGTGGTGAAGGCATTTAACTGACCACCCACGGCGTCCAGCGCTTCTGCTATATCCTTAGCGGTGCGTTTTATCGTCCCTTTAAACATTAAGTGTTCAATAAAATGAGATATACCCGCCACTTCATTACTTTCATCCCGGGAGCCTATATCCACCCAAACTCCAATGGCCACCGACCTTACATGCGGTATGTTCTCCGTCAGCACTTTAATTCCATTAGCCAGTTCGGCTATCTGTATCACGCAGTTACCTCCTGTTTATAAAATGTACCATACACTATGCCAATTGGTATATTTCTTGTCATTTTCATTAAATCCTTGTTTTACTATAAATTTTTAGAACAAGCATTTTTCATTATTCTGGCAGCCTTCTGCCATAAAGTCGTTTTCTCAATTGTACAGCCAGCCACAATATTAGTGGCACCTACCTGGATACCATTAACATACACACAAATTTTACCCAGAGGCTGCCCATCATAAACCGGTGCACTGATATTACGCAACAGTTTAATTTTTTTCTCCAACCTGTCCGTTCCATCCACACGTAAATCAACTGTAATATCATCCAATGCTTTAACCGGTACCGTATCGCTAACCCCATCAGTAACATTAACCCGTTCATACACTGCACCGGCATAAACAGTTTGCACAGCTTTAAATTCACCGAAGCCATAGTCCAGTAGCCGGCTGGCATCTGCAAAACGGTCACTACCATTTAAAATTACTGCCAGTAAATGCCTGTCCCCCCTGGTGGCAGAAGCTACCAGGCACTTGCCTGCCGCCTCAGTGGTACCTGTTTTAACACCGTCAGCCCCGGGGTAATGCCAAAGCAATTTATTAGTATTTTTTAAGTAATGGCTAATACCTCCAGGTCCCTCGATCACCTGGGCACGAGTTTTAACAATCCGGCAAAATGCCGGGTCATGCAGGGCATAACGGGCCAGCAACGCAAGATCATAAGCAGTGGAATAATGGCCCTGTGCCGGTAGACCATTAGTATTGCGAAAGCTGGTGGCTTCGGCCCCCAGCAGTACCGCCTTTTCATTCATCAATAGTACAAAGGATTCCTCAGTACCGGCTACATGTTCGGCGATAGCTACACAAGCATCATTACCGGAACGCAGCAGTGCACCATACAACAGCTGTTCCAGGGTAAGTTTTTCCCCTGGCTCAAGATACATGGAAGATTCCCCAACTGCGGCGGCCCGGGGACTAACCGTTACAGTTCCTTTAATATCCGCACCTCCAAGGGCCACCACAGCCGTCATTATTTTAGTCGTACTGGCCATAGCTCTTGGCTCCCTGTCGTTTTTATCATAGAGAATTTGCCCGTTAGCCACATCCAGCAATAATGCCGACTGGGCACTGATATGCACAAGCTGCTCTTGATCATTGGCCAGCCCGGGCGAAGTATATATAAATGTGACCAAAACACAAAAAAATACCACCAATGTTATAGCAAACCTGCTTAAATGCATTATGGGAACACCTCATTTATATTAATATGGTTTATGTTAGGTTTTCCCATAATGCCAAATTATTATCCCGCTTACCTAATCCTCACCGCCATACCCAAAAGGGACACACCGCTACAACAACAATATTACTTTGGGACAGGAATGTCCCCAAGCTAAAAGTTATTAAACAATACCAAAATCCCTGGATAAATAAACATTTCCATATGCCCACAGATAGTTAGACTCCGTCTGAATTAAGAGTTTCTTTATCAGGCAATTGTTCCAGCATCTTACCCACCGTAATTAATTCAAAACCTTGTTTCTTTAAGCCATCAATAATTTCAGACAATGCATTTACAGTGGGCGCGGTGGGATGCATAAGCACAATGGCACCGTTTGACATTTTATTCAATACACGTTTACTGATTATTTCCGGGGCGGGACGCTGCCAATCTATAGTGTCAATAGTCCAAAGCACGGTCTGGTAACCCAATTCCTGCGCAGCCTCTAATACCGCCGGCCCCCTTTCCCCATAGGGGGGAGCATACAGCCGGGGTTTTTCACCGGTGATAGCATAGATAATTTTTTCCGCTTTTGTTATATCCAGCAGGTTCTCCTGCCTTGATAGATTGTCGGGATGTGGGTGGGAGTAACCGTGGCTGCCAATTTCATGACCCTGGTCATATATTTTTTTCACCAAATCGGGAAATTTTTCCGCCCAGGTACCACCAACAAAAAATGTCATTTGTACATTTTTTTCCTCTAAAATTTCCAACATTCGTCCAATATATTCCTCGCCCCAGAACACGTTACATGTCAGAGCCATAGCCTTAACATCTTCATCGCCCTGGTAAATGGGTTCGACAGCAACGGTGGTGGCGACATGATCACGGATGCAAACCACCCATAAAATAAAGACTAGTGCACTGACCAATAAAAAAATTTTAATAACCCTCCGACAATTAATGATAATAAACATACTCCTCCCTCCCCACTTACTATATTTTCATAAATACTTATGCATCAAACCATATGAAAATGCTGTTGAAAATAAATAACCCACCCCTATGGGCAGGTTATCGGGCATGCTTTTAGATACGTTTAAAAAGCACCACTTTAGAATGCCTCCACCAAAGCTCCGGCCTTTCAAAATCAACGCCATTATCCAGCCTGCACAGCGACCATTTATTGGGCTCTTTAAGCACCCGGCTGTGCCAGCCTGGGTAATCCCCCCAAATGATTTTATCTTCCTCACCAATTAAAATGTAAGCATCGACTGAACTGGTGGCCCTAAAATCACTAGTCCAATCGCAACCTTCGGGCATCCAGCTGCATATTACCAGCTGCGGGCTGTATTTTTTAAGCGCTGCGCGGTAATCCATATTCTCCGGCATTACTTCATTGGTCCAATACCCTTGGGGCAATGTTTCAGTATAATTATCCACCGCCGCCAGTGCCACCCCCCGGCTGCGCAAAACATTAGCCAAATCACCGTTACCCGCTCCAACCTCAAGCACGGGACTAAGGTTTAAATCGTTAACCTCCGCAGCCAGGGTTTCATTAAATTCTTTGTTTAAAATTTGATAAATACCAAATACAGAACAATAAGGTTTCAACAATGACAGCCGGCATATAACTGCGTTTTGGCGCCAAGCTGCCTCCGGGTTGTATTTCACCGGACAATCAGCAAAATTATTTTTCATCCACTGTTTTTCACGGTTGATTTTCTCCTGCACGCTTTTATATCCAAACAACTCCAAAGACATTACGCAGACCTCCCAGCTTCATGACAATAAGCAACTGTGCCTAAACTAAGCACGCCACCAGTTGACTTTACAAGCACACTTTACCTACAGTTTAAAACTGTGTTCCCAAAAAATAAACCCCTTTTTTTTCAGGGGTATTTTAACTAGCTTGATTTATGATTTTGCGGTCGGCGCTGGCTACGCTGAGGGCGCCGGTTATCCCTATTTTCCTTTGGCCTTTCTTTGTTTTCCATGCCCTCGGGAACCGGAAGTAAATCCTTATGGGATAATTTCAATCTCCCTTGATTATCATAACCAATCACTTTAACCTCTAACATATCCCCTTCTTTGACCACATCTTCCACTTTATTTACCCTTTCGTGGGCCAGCTGGGAAATATGCACCAGACCGTCTTTACCCGGCAGTCCTAATACTCCGGGTATGATCTCCACAAAACAACCAAAATCTGTAATCTTAACCACTTTACCATTATAAATCTGACCGCTTTCCACATCCTTAGTCAGCTTTTCTACGATTGATAAAGCTTTGTAGCCTGCATCAGGATTGACAGCGGCTATGAATACCCTACCATCATCTTCTATATCAATATCCACACCGGTTTCTTCGATAATCTTTTTGATTATTTTACCGCCAGGGCCAATCACGTCCCTGATTTTATCCGGATCAATAACAGTTTGAATAATCCTGGGTGCGTAAGGGGATAAATCAGTCCTGGGTTTATCTATTACTTCCAACATTTTACCCAGAATATGCATCCTTCCCTCATTGGCCTGGTTCAGGGCAATTTGCAATATTTCACGGTCAATACCGGCAATTTTAATATCCATTTGCAGTGCAGTAACACCCTTGGCGGTCCCGGCTACTTTGAAGTCCATGTCCCCCAGGTGATCTTCAAGTCCCTGAATATCGGTTAATACCGCAAATTCATCACCTTCTTTAATCAAGCCCATGGCCACACCTGCCACCGGTGCCTTTATGGGCACCCCTGCATCCAAAAGCGATAAACAACTACCACAAACACTACCCATGGATGTAGAGCCGTTACTTTCCAATACTTCAGATACAATCCTTATCGTGTAGGGGAACTTTTCTTCAGGTGGAATCATTGGCTCCAAAGCGCGCTCCGCCAGCGCCCCATGTCCGATTTCCCGCCTGCCCGGCGAGCGCATCGGCTTGGTCTCCCCGGTACTAAAAGGTGGAAAGTTATAATGGTGCATATAGCGTTTAGTTTCCTCAATACCCAGCCCGTCAAGTATCTGCTCTTCCGATATAGCCCCCAGTGTTACAATGGAAAGCACCTGGGTCTGTCCCCTGGTAAAAAGGCCCGAGCCGTGGGTGCGTGGCAAAACACCTACCTCAACGCTAATGGGCCGCACCTCGTTAAGCGCCCTACCGTCAATGCGCACCCGGTCAACCAGAATGAAGCGGCGGACCAGTTTCTTTTCTACACCGTCGATGATACTGGCAATGGCTTTAGCCTGTTCAGGGTATTCTTCCAGTAATTCCGCCGTAAGTTTTTCCTTTACCCCGTCTAGTAAAGCTTCCCTTTCCTTTTTGGATAACTGTTTAACAATGCATTCTTTTATTGCAGATTTAATATCCTCGGAAACCCTTGCGGTTATAACGTTTTCCAACTCTTCTTCAAGGACCATCAACTCAGGCTCATATTTCTCTTTGGCCAAACCCATGGCCAGTGCTTCAGTGCGGAAATCATTAATAAATTCGACAATTTCCCGCACCTTTTCATGTCCGAAAATAATGGCCTCCAGCATTTCATTCTCGGGTACTTCTTTAGCGCCGGCCTCCACCATCATTACGGCGTCCCCGGTACCAGCCACTACCAAATGCATATCGCTTTTCTCTGCATCGGTTATATTAGGATTGATAATAAGCTTATTATCAACACGTCCTACGATAACCCCGCCAATAGGGCCTTTAAACGGAATTTCCGAAATGTGCAAGGCGGCAGAAGCACCCACCATGGCAGCCATCTCCGGCGGGTTGTCCTTATCCACTGATAAAACCAAAGCAATAACCTGTACTTCATTGCGCATACCCTTTGGAAACAAAGGACGAAGGGGCCGGTCAATCAACCGCGCCGTTAATGTAGCCTTTTCACTGGGCCGTCCCTCTCTCTTAATAAAACCGCCGGGTATTTTACCCACTGCATACAAACGTTCCTCATAATCACAGGTAAGTGGGAAAAAGTCAATCCCTTCCCTGACCTGCTTGGCCATAGTAGCGTTAACCAGCACCACGGTGTCACCATAACGAACCAACACGGCACCTCCGGCCTGTTTAGCCACCCGACCTGTTTCTATGGTCATTTGTCTGCCGCCAACATCAATGCTTTTACTCAATATTTTCTGCTGCTGCATATCCTGCTTTTTGTTCCGGCTCGAAAAAAAGGAACCGGTATACCTCCTTCCTAATCCAGTCAAGTTCAACTAGGGACTGGAATATTACTATAATCATAAAAAAACCTCATTCTACATATTTAGTAGTATATCCTGCCTAAAATATAAAAAATACATTAATTTTTTTGCTATTAACATAAAATGTAAAGAGCGGGTATATAACCCGCTCTTATTTGCGTAATCCCAACTTTTCAATTAACTCGCGATAACGATTAAAATCCCGGCCTTTCAAATAGTTTAATAAAGCCCGGCGCTGACCAACCATTTTCAACAGCCCACGCCTGGAGTGGTGGTCTTTTTTATGGATCTTAAGATGCTCTGTAAGATCGTTAATCCGCCTGGTCAATATGGCCACTTGAACTTCAGGAGAGCCGGTATCATTTTCATGTAGCTTAAAGCTATCGATAACAGATTGTTTATCCGGCACTGACAATGCCACAGGGTTCACCTCCTTTATATTATAATCGCTGTTAGCCAAGCTAATCGTCGGAGATAAACGAATTCCCTAGCTAACAGTTCACATATGTTAAATTTAATTACTTGCCTATCACGGTAATCACCAAGCGTCCGCTGGAAATATCTTTGGCCACAATATCAAACATGCGCCCTGATTTTGCAAAAAACCCCCTAAAACGGGTTGCTGTAGGTATACGGCCCGGTATACCGCTGGTAGCAGCTATAATATCAGCTACCGTAATTTTATCCTGGCGATAATCACGTAATCGCTTCCGCGCATGTTCAGTAATAATCACATTCATTTCCATATTATTTAATTTGCCCCGGTCTGGCAGGTTTGTTCATCCTCTTCCTGCGCTAAAAATGCATACAAGGCATCCTGAAATGCGGCTATCTGAGCATCTTCCTCCGTGCTGGCCTGCAAATAAATTTTTTCTAATTCTTTCTTCAAATTCTGAAAATCCTCACTCAAACAAATCAGCGCAATATGATTTAACCATTTTTTCATTTCCTCTTCCGGCAAATCGATCTTGGGCACCCCCATTAATGAAACGTCTCCCTTCAATTTCATACGGGACGTTTACGACTGGGCAATAATCTGATAAGTTCGCTTTACAACCGTTTTTCGAGGCACTAATTTATTGTAGCATAATCTACCTGACAAGTAAACTTACATGGCATAGAATACGTTGCGTAAAAACTCTCAACTTTCAACCTTTCAACACCCGGCACCAGTGGAATCAATACGAGCTTCATGAATATCCCTTTGGATCTGTTCAATTAATTCTCCAGCTGAGTTAAATCTTTTTTCATTGCGCAACCGTCTGATAAAATATACCCTGATAAGTTTGCCGTATAAATCACCACAAAAGTCCAGCAAATGCACTTCTATAGTTCTAATAAAAGTGTTTCCGTGGAAAGTAGGCTTAACGCCAATATTGGCCACCCCTCCCAGGGTCTGTCCGTCTATATCTACTTTTACTGAATACACACCATTGGCCGGCACCAACAGATTATGCTCAACCTCTATGTTGGCCGTGGGGAAACCCAGGGTGCTGCCACGTCTTTCACCGTATACCACCGTTCCCTCAATAACAGGGCTATAGCCAAGGTATTTCCTGGCCTCGGATATTTCCCCATCAGCCAGTAAACTTCTTATCAGCGTGCTGCTCACAGGCTGGCCTTCAATGCTAACCGGCTGCAGAACCACCACATCAAAACCCAGTTTCTCGCCGTACTCCTTTAATAATTCCGGGGTGCCCCGCCCCATATGGCCGAAAGTATAATTATAACCTACAATAACAGCTCGTACCCCCAGCTGATCATGTAAAACATGTTTAATAAAGTCCTCAGGACTCAGGCGGGCAAATTCCAGGGTGAAAGGTATCCACAGCAGCACCTCTACACCCAACTCCGCAAACATATTCCTTTTTACATCCGGCGGTAAAATCAATGGCGGCGCACCTTGCGGGTTCAATACCGCCAGAGGATGGGGAACAAATGTAAATACGGTCGGCGTTCCGCCAACCGCTTGCGACTTAGCTACCAAATCGCCAATCAACCTCTGGTGGCCTAAATGTATACCGTCGAAATTACCTAGACCGACTACTATGTCTTTATATTTATCCTTTAACCCTACCCAGTCTTTATAAATACGCACTGCTGATATAACCTCCACATTTTGTGTTTAAACCAGTACTTTAACCGGTTGAAGCATATAATGCTCCGACATGTTAGGGTCATCTTTAACAGCCGCCAGGGCAATTAATACGCCTGCCCTTTCCAGGCGAACCAACTGCTTGGCAACCAGCCGGCTTGCCAAGATATGAACTGGCAGCGTAATACTGTTGCCGCAGCTAATAGCTCTTGCTGATCTGTTATCAAGATCAACTACGGGAATGTAAGCCAGCGCTCTGCCCATGGGCACCAGCAATGTTTCCATATCCAGCCCGCTAGGCTCGGTCAGCTGCTCCAGGGTAATAGTATCCTCCAATGCAAACACCCCCGCCCGGGTACGTAACAAAAAAGACATATAAGCGCCACAACCCAGCTTCTCCCCCAGATCATGGCAAATTGTGCGCACATAAGTGCCCGCTGAACAATGAATATGCAAAATAGCGCTGGGGAATATCTTATCATCATTAAAATTCATCAGCGCAATTTCATGTATGTAAACAGTACGAGGCTTCCTTTCCACTTCAATACCAGCCCTAGCCAGTTCATAAAGTTTTTTGCCATGGTGTTTGATGGCCGATGTCATTGGTGGTATTTGATTAATCCACCCTTTAAAACTCTTTAATTCTTGTTCTATATCAGTAGCATTTATACCATACGCGCCGTCCGATTTAAGTACATCGCCAAAAGAATCCTGGGTGCTGGTGGATTTACCAAAGGTTATTTCCGCTCGGTAACATTTGTCATCCGGCAGAAACTGTATAATCTTAGTAGCCTTTCCCAGGCAAACAGGCAGCACACCAGCAGCCCCCGGGTCTAATGTCCCCGTATGGCCCGTTTTTTTTT
Source organism: Desulfoscipio gibsoniae DSM 7213 (assembly GCF_000233715.2). GTDB lineage: Bacteria > Bacillota > Desulfotomaculia > Desulfotomaculales > Desulfallaceae > Sporotomaculum > Sporotomaculum gibsoniae. The sequence goes on along the minus strand of NC_021184.1, from coordinate 1,885,156 downwards.
GACCGGTGACTTTTCTGACATAACCTACCACATCATGACTGGTCATGCCCGGGGGTTTAAGAACATTTAAAATACCATCCATACTCATTCATCCCTTAAAGCCTTTAGAGCGGCTTGCAGTAAACGGCCTTTAATATCCTCCAAATCACCCTCTATCAAACAGCCGGACGCCCGGGGATGGCCACCTCCTCCAAAACGAGCTGCCAGTTTATTAACATCCAAATAGTATTTGGATCTCAAACTAACTTTATATTTGCCGTCCTCCAATTCGCGGAAGAATAATGCCAATTCAACACCTTTAATCATACGTGGATAATTAATTACGCCGTCTACATGTTCATCAGATGCATCTAAGCTGCGCAACGTATCCCTTTTCACATACATCCACGCCACTCGACCGCAATCACTTATACCCAGTGTTTGTAAAACAGCGTTTAATATCCGCAGGCTAACCAGTGGCTTTTCTTCATAAAGGAGTTTATTAACTCGTGCCGCCGGAACACCTAGTTTCATTAAGTCAGCCACCCTAAGATGGGTCATGGGTCCTGTATTGTCATAGCGAAAAGAACCGGTATCAGTAACAATAGCTACATACAAACAAGTAGCTATATCTTCATCAAAAACCACCGGCAACAAAGGTAACAAATCGTAAACGATCTCGCCCGCAGCTGCGCAAGCAGGTATGTTTAAATATACATCACCAAAGACAACTGAACCAGCATGATGATCTAATACGACCACCCGGCCCGCCCGGTCGAGCAGTTCCTTAAAATGCCCCAACCGGTCGGGCACCGAGCAATCCACAGAAACAAATAAATCAAATCGCCACTGTTTGTTAAGCTCTAACTGCACTTCACCCGCGCAGGGTAGAAAGCCATATACTGCCGGCACTGGGTCGGGACTGCAAAACACCACCCTTTTGCCCATTTGCCGTAGAGCCAGCCCCAAGGCCAGCATAGCCCCCAAACAATCGCCATCGGGCATGACGTGACCGCAAAGTGCTATGCTTTCCGCTTTATTAAATTCATTAACCACCGAGGAGAAAAGCTGTTTATTATCAAACATCTTTACCCTTAACCTCATCCAACAATTCCATAACCCGGACACCGTGATCCAAAGATTCATCAAGATGGAAAGATATCTCAGGCACATGTCTCAGCCTGATACGGCGCCCCAGTTCTGTACGAATAAACCCCTGCGCTTTTTTTAGGGCCAGCATGGTATTGTGCCTTTGCTCGTGATTACCTAAAACGCTAACATAAATTTTGGCATATTTCAGATCGCCTGACACATCTACCCCGGTTATGGTGGCAAAACCAACCCGCGGGTCTTTTAATTCATTTAATAACAGGTCGGACATTTCCTTTTTTACAGCCTCGGCCAACCTTTCCGGCCGGTGGGACATAACAATCCCCCCTTGCGGTTATAGTACTATAATCAGGCCAGTTCCCTTTTGATAGCCTCCACAGTATAGACCTCTATTTGGTCGCCTTCTCTGATATCATTGAATTTTTCCACAGTGATACCGCACTCGTAACCCTGCATCACTTCCCGAGCATCATCTTTAAACCTTTTTAGCGAATCCAGATGGCCCTCATGAATTACAATTCCATCCCTGATTACCCGGACACCTGCATCTCTAGTTACCTTGCCTTCAGTTACATAGCACCCTGCTATTGTGCCCACCTTGGTCACTTTAAATGTCTTGCGAACTTCAGCCCTTCCCAAAACCACTTCTTTATACTCAGGCTCTAAAAGGCCGCTCATGGCCGCCTTTATATCATCTATGGCGTCGTAAATAATCCTGTATAACCGGATATCCACTTTTTCTGTTTCCACAGCGTTACGAGCATTCACGTCAGGCCGCACATTAAATCCAATAACTATAGCATTGGAGGCCGATGCCAGCATAATGTCAGACTCTGTAATGGCACCAACACCACCATGGATGACGTTAACTCTAACTTCATCAGTTCCAATTTGCTCCAATGCCTGGCGCACGGCTTCCACTGAGCCCTGCACATCTGCCTTAATAATTATGCTAAGTTCTTTAACCTGGCCTTCTTTAATTTGATTAAATAAATCATCCAGCGAGACTTTCGGTGCGGATAGCTTAAGCTCTTCCTCCCGTTTTTTATTAGCTCGTTCATCGATAATTTGCTTGCCAAACTTTTCATCTTCCACTGTATAAAACAATTCCCCGGCCGGCGGCACTGCTGAAAAACCCAGTACTTCAACCGGCATGGACGGGCCTGCTTTATTCACCCTCCGGCCGGTATAGTCCATCATCGCCCTGACTTTCCCATAAGCAACACCAGCAATAATGAAATCTCCAACCCGCAGGGTGCCATTTTGCACCAGTACAGTGGCCACCGGCCCACGGCCCTTATCAAGCTCAGCCTCAATTACCGTTCCCCGGGCCGTCCGGCTTGGATTGGCTTTATATTCACCAATTTCCGCCACCAGCAGAATCATTTCTAAAAGATCTGTAAGGTTTTGTCTTTCCTTGGCCGAAACCTCAACGAAGATTGTATCCCCACCCCATTCTTCCGGTATGAGGTTATACTCTGTCAATTCACGCTTCACTTTTTCCGGGTCAGCATCGGGCTTATCAATTTTATTCACAGCCACAATGATAGGTACCTCCGCAGCCCGGGCGTGGTTAATCGCCTCAACAGTCTGGGGCATTACACCATCGTCAGCGGCTATTACCAATATGGCAATATCAGTTACTTTGGCTCCCCTGGCTCGCATAGCGGTAAATGCCGCGTGCCCGGGCGTATCAACAAATGTAATTTTCTTGCCTTTGTGCTCAACCTGGTAAGCACCGATATGCTGCGTAATACCACCTGCCTCGGAGGCAGTCACATTGGCATGACGGATAGCATCTAAAAGTGAAGTTTTACCGTGGTCCACGTGCCCCATGATAGTAACTACCGGTGGGCGCGATTTCAAATTACTAGCATCATCTTCAGGTTCCTGCATCATCAACTGGGCTTCTTTATCCAGCTCAATCTTTACCTGCACCTCAAAACCCATCTCATTAGCCACAATGGTTGCTGTATCAGAGTCAATTTCCTGATTTATAGTAGCCAGTGTACCAAGCTCCATTAATTTTTTGATTACCTCGCCGGCACTAATGCGCATCTTTTCGGCCAGCGACTTAACAGTAATAGTTTCACCAATAGTAATAGGCTTTTTCTCCACCGTTGGTACCGGCTGGGTTTTCTTACGAGGACCTCTATTAAATTTTTTGTTCGGACTATTTCTAAAGTCACGCTCTTTCTTGGAGGCATCTTTGACAAACCTGTTGTCCTTGGTATTTTTTCCTTTAAAGGTATGTTTTTCAACCTGCTTAGAGCGCTCCTGAGCTTTATTTTTCTCCAGTGCTTTTACCTGGTCCGGCATACTCTTTTGGGCCATCTTAGCCAGACCACCGCCAGCATCAGTGTGTGGTGCGTGGCCTCCTTTTTTGGCACCCCGGTCAAATGGTTTCGCCGGTCGTTGTTGGCCTGCCGGACGGTTATGGTCGCCCGGTTTGTTGCGGTCGCGAAAAGCATGGGACTGGCCTCTGTTTTGCTCGGGCTTATGAACCATCCCACGATTCTCAGCCTGTGCATGCTGACGTTCGGCAGGCACTCTACCCTGCTGACCGTTTTCCTTTCTGGGTTGGTTACTTCTAGGTTGGTTACTCCTGGGCTGATTGTTCCTGGGTTGGCTACCCCTGGGCTGGTTACCTTTTGGTTGATTGTTTTTGTGTTGATCGTCTTGTTTTTTGTACCTCGACTCACTTCCACGACCCTTGTCACTGGGAAAATTACCAGCCGTTTTTTCTGTAAAAACACGATCGGGTGGGCGGTCGGGAACCCGATCAACCAAACCGGGACCACGGTCTTGGCGATCCCTGCCACCGGCGGCCTTTAAGCTTCCGTGTTTTTCATTTTTAGGCTGCGGTGACTTAGTTATCTTACTGGATCCGCCAGCACTCTGGTAATGGTTCCTTATCCTTACTATTTCGTTTTCCTCCAGGGTGCTCATATGGGACTTTACATTAATACCCATTTGATTAAGTTTCCGCAGCATATCCTTACTTTCTATATTAAGCTCCTTGGCAAGTTCATGAACACGTTTTTTTACCATACAATCACCTCCGAATAATTAAAACGTACACAAGTCAACCTCTCCCCTTTCCATCGCTCCGGCGATACCCCGGGCAAGCTGTTCATCTATTATCGCCACCGCTGTACGGGGCGCCTTTCCCAGCAAAAAACCCAGTTCATTCTTGGAAGAGTAGCAAAAAGCAGGAACACTATTTTCTTTAGCCAACTGCATAAACTTTTCTTGACTGCGTTTTGATGCATCACTAGCTAGAATCAGCAATTTTATTTCGTTTTTTAAAAAAGCATTTTGCACGGCGGTTTCGCCGCTGATCACCTTTCCGGCCCGCCTGCACAAACCAAGCAAATTGGCCACTGCATCGTTCATGGCTGGTCCACCCTTTTCAGCAGACTTTCTTTAATTTCCTCGGTAATGGCATGCTTTAAAGCCTTTTCGAGTCTTTTACCTTTTAATGCCTTATCCAGGCACTCTTCATTTGGACAAATGTATGCACCCCGCCCCGAACGCTTACCGGTGCGATCTACCTCAATAGTCTCCTCAGGCGTGCGTACAACTCGAATTAATGTTTTTTTGGGCTTCATTTCCTGGCAGCCTATACACATTCTTTCCGGTATTTTTCTCACTTTAGGCAAGCCGAAACCCCCTATTCAATAAATTCCTCGGCAAACAAATCTTTATAATCAGGATATAATTCAGCCATTTGGCTCTCACTTTTTATATCTATCTTCCAACCCGTCAACTTAGCAGCCAAGCGAGCATTTTGCCCTTCTTTTCCAATAGCTAAGGAAAGCTGGTAATCAGGTACAATGACCCGGGCCACCTTTTCATCTTCCCAAATCTCAACGGCCACTACTTTGGCCGGGCTAAGTGAGCTAGCCACAAATTTAGATGGCTCAGGGTCCCATTTAATGATATCCAATTTTTCACCGTGCAGTTCATTAACTATGGTCTGCACACGCATCCCCTTTGGACCGACACATGCTCCCACTGGATCCACGTTTTCATCTCTGGAAAAAACAGCTATTTTAGAGCGATAGCCTGCCTCACGAGCTACAGATTTCAACTCCACAACACCTTCCTGCAGTTCAGGAACCTCCAGTTCAAGGAGTCTTTTTAAAAGTCCGGGGTGCGTCCGGGAAACAAAGATTTGCGGCCCCTTGGTGGTTTTTTTCACCTCCACTATGTAGGCCTTCACCCGATCACCCTGAGCATAGGTTTCACCTGGTATTTGCTCCGCTGGTGTTAATATAGCCTCTGTTTTGCCCAGTTCAATAAAAGCGTTCTTTTGTTCAATCCGCTGCACCACGCCGCTTATAATGTCACCTTCCCGGTTGGCGAATTGCTCATATATTATGTTGCGCTCGGCTTCGCGAATCCGCTGCACCACCACCTGCTTGGCTGTTTGGGCCGCTATCCGTCCAAAATTACGCGGCGTAACCTCCGTCTCCACCACATCACCCAAATTGTATAGGGGATCAATGGCCCTGGCCTCAGATAGCGATATTTCGAGGCGTGGATCGAGTACCTCTTCAACAACATTCCTCTGGGCGTAGACTTTACAATCGCCTGATTCCCTGTCCAAAAGCACCTTGGCATTTTGCAGTGATCCAAAATTTCTTTTATACGCTGAAAGCAGCGCAGCCTCTATCGCCTCCAGCAAAACATTAGCGGAAATCCCCTTTTCTCTTTCAAGATCCTTCAGGGCTTCCAAAAATTCGGTATTCATTACCGTGTCCCTCCACAAAAACTATTCCATACAATATTACAATATATTTAAAGCCCACAAATAGTGATCATACTGTCCTTAAAACTCAGGTGACAAACGAGCAGAAGCAACCTGATCCAAAGACAGAATAACACTGGTGCCGTCCACATCAAGGGTTACCGACCGGTCTTCGGCAGCGATAATTTTTCCTTTAAACTTGCGTCTGCCTTCCACCGGATTAAATGTAGTTAATTTTATTTGCTCGCCGGCAAATCTAGCAAAGTCGGCCGGTTTGTTCAGCGGTCTGTCCAGACCAGGTGATGAGACCTCCAGAGTGTACGCATGCGGTATAGGATCGTGTTCATCCAACAGCGGGTCTATATTCTCGGAAACCAACTGGCAGTCTTCGAGGCCCACACCGGCGGGCTTATCAATAAAAATCCTTAAAAACCAGCGCCCCCCTTCCCTGGTGTATTTTATATCCACCAGTTCAACACCTAGTTCAACCAGTTTGGGGGTAATGATTTGTGCTATGGCTTTTACTGTTTTACTACTATTCATTTCTTTGTCCTCCCCAGCTAAACTTACTAGTTTCCCTTAGTATAATACGAAAGAGTGGGCAATACCCACTCCTTCAATAACAGGTCTACATAAATAGTCTTTAGTGGTCATTTTCAATGCCGGTCATCACTACTGGACCACAGGGGCAATCCTCTCGATCTCCCTAAAACCGCATTTAAGCACCGTGGAGATCTATTACATAAACGACCTTAAAAACCACCAAAATAGCGAATAGGCACAAAAGCAAATTAATATTATCATAAAAGGGAGCGTTTGACAAGGTGAACACAATCATGCATCATGTTTGGCCATCCTTAAAGAGTCTAAATTACCCCTTTAACCAATATCCCTTAGCTTTGTCTTTACAGCATTCACCACATCATCTTGCGGCACAAGCACTGTTTCACCGTTGCGCCGCATGTAAAGCTCCACTTGGCCGTTCGCTAATCCCTTAGACCCCACGGTAACGCGCAGAGGATACCCCACCAGGTCCGCATCATTAAACTTTACCCCTGCCCGCTCCGGCCGGTCATCAATAACAGTCTCCACTCCTGCATCATTAAGATCATTATATATTGTTTCTGCGGCTTGCATAAGATTCTGATCTTTGCTGCTCACCGGCACTACTATTACATGATAAGGCGCTATTTGTACCGGCCAGATAATCCCACGCTCATCATAATTTTGCTCAACGGCGGCAGCCATCGTCCTGGTAACGCCAATACCGTAACAACCCATAACAAACGGCCTGGCCTTACCGCTTTCATCCAAAAAAGTGCCCCCCAGTGCTTTACTGTATTTAGTACCAAGTTTAAAAACCTGACCAACCTCAATTCCTTTGGCCTCTAGCAATTCAGCACCGCATTGAGGGCAGGGCTCACCCGCTTTTACCAAACGAATATCCGTAATTAAATCCGGCTTGGTATCCCGCTGCGGGTTAACATTAACCAGGTGCTGCTCTTTTTCATTGGCCCCGCATACGGCATTAACCAAACTCATTACCTCCGAGTCGGCCACCAGCTTTACCCCGTTCAATCCCACCGGACCGGCATAGCCCACCGGAGCTCCGGTTACCCCGCGCACAGTCTGCTCATCAGCCAGGTCCAGCCTGACACAGCCCAGGACATTATATAGCTTGATCTCATTTATTTCCCGGTCACCCCTGATCATCACCGCAACATTTTCCTTATCGGTGGTGTAGATAACGGTTTTGATCACTTTTTCCGGGGGCACGTTTAAATATTCGGTTACTTCACTAACACTGCGGCAGCCCGGCGTAGACACCTTTTGCAACTCTCCGGGCACGTCAATGTTACTGGCAAGCGAATGAACTGCCTCAGCCCGTTCCTGGTTGGCCGCATAACCGCACTTTTCATCAGCGCAATAAAGTACGGTGGCTTCCCCTGACTCAGCCAGCACCATAAACTCATGAGTGTCACTACCACCAATGGCTCCCGAATCTGCCACCACCGGCCTAAACTGTAAACCACAGCGGCGAAATACATTAGTATACGCTTCATACATTTTGTTATAACTGGCATCCAGCCCCGCTTCATCACGATCAAAGGAGTATAAATCTTTCATGATAAATTCCCTGCCACGCATCAAGCCAAACCGTGGGCGGCGTTCATCCCGGTATTTGTTTTGAATTTGATACAGCAGCAGCGGCAACTGCTTATATGAATTTATCTCTCCTTTAACCAGGGTAGTAATAATTTCCTCATGGGTTGGCCCCAAGCAAAAATCCCGGCCATGCCTGTCCTTAAATCTGAACAACTCGGGACCATACACATCCCAGCGCCCGGATTCCTGCCACAACTCTGCCGGCTGGATAATGGGCATCATTATCTCCTGGCCGCCCTGCCTGTCCATTTCTTCTCTAATAATGCGTTCGATTTTGAGAATTACCCGCCAGGCCAAGGGCAGCAATGTGTACACACCTGCTGCCGCCTTACGCATAAAACCAGCTCGCAGCAGCAGCTGGTGACTGATCACCTCAGCTTCTGCAGGCACCTCCCGCAGTGTCGGCACCAGCAAATTAGACACCCTCATCCCCGTTCCTCCCTTGAATAATATGATCAATTTCCTTCATCAGCTCTTCAACCAGTAAGCTTTCCTGTACTTTTCTAATTACCTGTCCTTTACGAAAAATAAGACCTTCTCCAATACCGCCGGCAATACCCACATCGGCATGTCTGGCCTCCCCGGGACCATTGACAACGCAGCCCATCACCGCAACTTTAAGCGGTTGCTTAATGGCCGCCAAACGCTGTTCAACTTCGCTGGCAATTCTAACCAAATCAATGCGCGTTCGACCACAGGTGGGGCAGGATATCAGCTCCGCTCCCCGGCGCCTTAAGCCCAGTGCCTTCAATATCTCGTAGGCCGCCCGTACCTCCTGTACAGGATCACCGGTCAAAGAAACCCGAACTGTATCACCCAGGCCTTCCCACAGCAATGCCCCTATACCTACCGCCGACTTAATGCTTCCTGCAAACAAAGTACCCGCTTCGGTAACCCCAATGTGAAACGGGTAATCTACTTTATCGGCCAGCATGTGGTAAGCGGTTAACATAAGAGGTACATCTGACGCCTTAAGGGAAATTTTAATTTCATAAAATCCCAGTTCCTCTAGTATGGATACATGGCGCAAAGCGCTCTGCACCAAAGCCTCAGGGGTTACCCCTTCCCGGAGCAAATCCTTTTCCAATGATCCGGCATTAACGCCGATACGTATTGGCACATTCTTCTGCCGGGCCGCCTGAACCACCGCCACAACCTTATCACGGCTGCCAATGTTGCCCGGATTGATCCGCAGCCCGTCCACTCCCGCATCGATAGCCGCCAGGGCCAATCGATAATCAAAATGAATGTCCGCAACTAGAGGAACTTCCAGCCCCCGCATTATGTCCGGCAATGCCCGGGCCGCCCGCTGGTCAGGTACCGCCACCCTTATAATTTCACAGCCGGCTTCAACAAGCCGCCCGATTTGCGCCCGGGTGGCTACAACATCACAGGTATCGGTATTAGTCATGGACTGTACTGACACCGGTGCGTCACCACCCACCGTGACAGCACCCAGGCGTACCGGCCTGCTTTTCCTACGCTGCATATATTTATCCCCCAATAGAAATTAACTTTTATAATATGTATATATTGTATATAAAATCATATTTTTTTTATAACTGCATTAACAAACCAAATATATTATAACATTTTGGTAAAAGTTTTTCCAAGGGACCCGCTCCGAGCCCAAATTTTTACCCCGGCAGCTATACCTAGCACCGGGGTTTTTGTCATGATTTAAATACTGATTAACATTACATAATATTTAGGGACTTTGGTTAAACAGCTGTAAAACATCATTATAGGTGACAAAAACAACCAGTAATAGCAGCAACCCAAACCCCACCATGTGTATAAAATTCTCCTTGGAGGGATCTACGGGACGCCCTCGTAAACCTTCCAAACCAAGGAACATTATTCTACTGCCGTCCAACGCAGGAATGGGGAACAAATTGAATAACCCCAGATTGATACTTAAAAAGGCAGCCAAATACAACAAGTAGTAGAAACCCGTATCCACCGCCCGGTCAATTTCCCAAACCATCCTCACCGGTCCGCCCAAATCCGCAGGTGCCTGGCCAACGATCATCTTACCGACAAATTCCACTATCAATACTGTTACCTGGAAAGTAAGCTTGAAGCCATTGGCAAGCGCAGCCAGCGGGTTTAATTTTTGTACACGGGAGATGCCGATCATGGCCCTACCCTCTTCACCTACGACGGGAGTGATAGTTAGCTCTATCCTTTGATTATCTCTTATAATCACCAAATCAGTGGGCTGACCGGGTCGACTGCTAATGGTTGATATAATTTCTTCCCAGTCTGCAACCTTTTTACCCGCTATGGAATAAATTTGGTCACCAGACTTAATACCCGCTTGCTCAGCCGGCTGCCCGGGCATAACGCTGGCAACGGTTGTGCCCGACACAGGCATACCCTGCAACATAAATGTAACTGCCATCAATACCGCCGCCAGTAAAAAGTTCATCAGCGGACCAGCTATTATTACCGCCATACGCTGCAGTACAGATTTATCGTTAAAACCCTTGCCTTCCTCTACGTCCTCTTCTTCGGGATCCATACCGGCCATGCGCACAAATCCGCCCAAAGGTAATAACCGCAAGTTGTAATCAGTGCCTCCACGGTTTTGGCCAAATAATTTAGGTCCAAATCCCAAGCTGAACTCATGAACTTTTATACCCACCGCTTTGGCCACGGCAAAATGACCCAGCTCATGAAAAAATATCAATATAGCAAAAACAAAAACTGATGCCCAGAAGGTAGCCATACAGACCATCCTTTATTTTATTTTTAGCATGTTGCATTACAATTAAAAACTTAACAGTAAGCAAAAAGGTGCTTACAAAAAGGTACTCAACCATTGGTATAGAACCTATTCCAGCAAGATAATGTCTTATTGGATAATTATTTCTTCCACCCGACGGCGTGCCCAGCGATCCGCCTCCAGTATATCTTCCAAGGAAGCGAATGTAACCGGGCTATGCCCTTCCATAACTTTTGCCACTAACTTAGGAATAGCTGTAAATTCAACTTTTCCAGCCAAAAAAGCGTGTACAGCCACTTCGTTAGCGGCATTTAACACCGCTGGCATAGTTTTTCCCACCCGCCCCGCCTGAAAAGCAAGTTCCAGTGATGGAAACCGTGCAATATCCGGTTCTTCAAAGGTCAAGTTACCAATGGGCCACTGTAACCTTGGTGCACCTCCCGCCAACCGACGGGGATAAAAAAGAGCGTACTGAATGGGTAGACGCATATCTGGAACGCCCATTTGGGCCAGCACAGAGCCATCTATATATTCCACCATGGAGTGGATAATGCTCTGTGGGTGTATCACCACTTTTATATTATCATAAGCAACGTCAAACAACCACCTGGCCTCGATAACCTCAAGGCCTTTATTCATTAATGTAGCCGAGTCCACTGTTATTTTAGCGCCCATCTGCCAGTTGGGATGATTAAGGGCTCTGGAGGGAGTTATACCGGCCATTTGATCGGGTTTATAATTGCGAAATGGTCCCCCGGAGGCAGTAAGCAAGATCCTGGCCACATTATGTCTATCTTCACCGTTTATGCACTGCCAAATGGCCGAATGCTCGCTGTCCACCGGCAAAATGGTAACGCCATATTCCCCAGCCATACGCATGACTAATTCACCGGCCGCCACCAGTGTTTCCTTATTGGCCAAGGCAATGTTTTTACCAGCCTTGATAGCCTCCACGGTGGGTAAAAGACCCACCGCACCAGATATAGCGGTTAAAACAGTATCAGCGCCGGAAAAAGCAGCCACCGCAAGTAGGCCCTCAAGGCCATAATGTATTTCTATTTTCTGCCGCCCGTCCAGCTGTTGCCGCAGCCATAGCGCATCATCTTCCTTTTGAAGAGAAACTAAAAGTGGCTTGTATTTTTTAACCTGTTCCAATAGCAATTGCTTATTATTTCCGGCGGCAAGTGCCATCAGCTGAATATCATCAGGGAAATCATCCAAGACCTGTAAAGCCTGGCGGCCAATGGATCCGGTACTACCTAAAATTGCTAGTTGCTTCATGATATTCTCCACTTTATTGTATTCATTTACTTACTAGAACTTCCCGCTTTTACTGCCGCCTGTATGGCAATAACCAGCATGGGGCCTAATACAAGCCCGAGTACTCCTACGGTTTTCAATCCTACAAACATGGCAATCAATACGGCTAAGGGATGAAGCCCCAAATTAGCAGCTACCACTTTGGCCTCAAGTACGCCCCTTATAACCATCACCAGCAAATAAAGCACTATAAGCTTAGCACCCAACAGCATATCGCCGGTGATAAAAGCCCAAATAGCCCAAGGGATATAAATAGTACCCGGGCCCAATACCGGTATCATATCCAAAAAACCAATCAACAAACCTATAGTCAGGGCATAACTTGCTCCTATGAAATACAGGCCAATAATGCTTAGAAAAGCTGTAATGGAGACTAAAATAAATTGAGCCCGTACATATGACTGAAATGCCAAGGCTACCTGCCGGCTTACTTCCAAAACTTGCGCACCCCACGGTGGAGGTACTATCCTCAACCAAAGCCGGGCTATTTTTTCTCTATCTCTACTGAAAAAATAAGTGGCTATTAAACAAAACAGTAAAATCATAATAGCACTTGGAATACCGCTTATTATAGTAAGTAAAACACTAACTAGTTCACCGGCCCAGTGCTGCATGGTATTGGTTAAGCTATTCAAAGATTCCTTCAAATTATCCGTTACACTTTTCGGCAAAGTACCGTAAAATAAAACTCCTTTTTTCACCCACAAATCAATAAACTGTTGCGTTTTTTCAACCCTTTGGGGCAGCGTCACGGAAAGGTCACTCAATTCCTTAACCAACCTTAAAATAATCCAAGTTAGTACAGTGCCAATGCTTCCAAAAAAAACCAACATACTAACAGGCACGGTAATTGATCGGGAATACTTTCCGTTACGACTAAAAAAAACCACCAGTGGTTCCATAAAAATACTAAAAATAATCGCCAGCAAGAACGGAAATAATACGGCCAGTAAATATAATAACCACGCTAGCATTTCGGGTACCGCATATTTCGCAGCAAGGTAAATGGCCAGCAGCGTCACCGCACCCGCCAGCACATATAAAATTTTTATTACCGTCCGCGGCAACTAATTCACCTCAATTATGTAATATTAAGACCACATAATAATATACCAGTGGAGCTGTGAACAGCATACTGTCGAAACGATCCAGGACACCCCCGTGACCGGGTATCAGATTGCCGGCGTCCTTAATACCAGCCAGACGCTTAATAGCGGACTCTACTAAATCACCGATCTGAGCCGCCAGCCCGGTGATAAACCCTAGTGACAACACCGGCCATAACGGTAGCGGACTATAAGACATTACTACCACCCAAGCCGCAATGGTACTGCCCAGTACACCTCCCACAGCCCCTTCCAATGTCTTGCCGGGACTTAGCTCAGGGGCCATACGCCGCTTACCCCACCGGCGACCGACTAAATAAGCCAGAGTATCGCTGGACCAGGTACAAACCAGCACTAATACCAGCCATATTAGGCCGTTTGGCAATGTACTGATTAAAAAAAGAAAAATAAGTAATCCTACATATATAGTACCAAAAAAGGATATCGCCACATCGATAGGAGTAAACCTCGGGTAAAACGCGGTCATAAGCACCAGATAAAATATTAAAATTATTATCAAAGCATCAGCCGGATAGCCCCCTTTATATTGATATGCCGCAGCGGCCAAAAAAAGACAACCCGGTATAATCATAATTTGGGGCACTTGCATTTCCAGCCTGGAAAATATCATACTAATTTCCCGGGCTCCTAATAACATCAATACTGCGGTTACGATCAATAAGACAACGCCACCATACCACACCGCAGCAAATAAAATAGGAACTCCAATGATTGCACTCAATACCCTCTGCCAAAACACCAAATCACCAGCCCGGGATAAAATCTATCCATATTTTACTACAAGTTACAGTCTATACAGTTAACAGTTAATTTTTCAACAGCCCACCAAAGCGCCTTTCCCGTCGCTGAAAATCCAGTAAAGCCTGTAATAGTTCCTTTCTGCCAAAATCCGGCCACAAGGTATTTGTAAGCCAGAATTCTGTATAGGCCAACTGCCACAGTAGAAAGTTGCTCACCCGATAATCACCTGCCGGCCTGATTAACAAATCGGGATCAGGTTGGCCCGCTGTATATAAATGATCAGCGATAACTTGCTCATTAATTTCCTCCACTTTTAAATCACCACTGCTAATTTTTTGCCCAATTTCCTGCACAGCTTTAAGCAGTTCGGATCTACCACCGTAATTAAGGGCTACGTTAAAAACAAGCCCGGTATTATTTTTGCTGCGCCGGGCGGCCATATCCACAGCCTCCCGGGCTTTGTCCGGGAGATCGGATAATATGCCCATAGGATGTACCCGCACGTTATTGGCGCACAATTCATCAATTTCTTTATTAAGGTACTCGACCAATAGATTCATCAATATGTTAACTTCCTCGTGCGGCCTTTTCCAGTTCTCAGTGGAAAAGGCATACACCGTTAAATGCTTTAACTTGAGTTCCACGCAAAGTTTTACCACCTGACGCAAAGCATTGACGCCGGTCCTGTGCCCAAACGACCTGGGTGCCCCCCGCCGGATGGCCCACCGCCCATTGCCGTCCATGATAATCGCTACATGAACCGGCAGTTTGGCAATATCCAGCTGTTTCAATAATTCGTCTTCACTAATACTCTTTTTCGTGGAAACAGCATTTTTGGGACGGTTGCCTAACAGCCGTTTAAACATTCCGGGTTCCCCTTTCTTATTATAAAACAACCCCCTCCGGAAACGAGGGGGTTGTTCCATTATTCTTCAATAATGGCTCCGGTGGGGCATTCCTCAATACAAGTTCCACAATTCTCGCATTTGTCTGCATCAATCTTATATATATCGCCTTCTATAATCGCGTCATTAGGGCAGGATTCCAGACAAGTACCACATGCCAGACAATCATCGGTAATTCTATATGCCAACGTTACACCTCCTTCCCTGGAACATCTTTAGCCACCGTTAGCATAACAATGCTGCCGGGAAGCTCACGTCCACGAAGTACCCTGTACCGTCCTGTCATTTCACCACGGGGTGGCGATGTAAATTCCACCTCAACCCGCCAACCCGTCGAACGGCATAGCTCCAATGCTGTATCAAGTTCCAAAGTCAAGAGGTCGTTAATTTTCATATTTATCACCGCGAATTACTTCTAAGTCACCAAAAAACATCGTAATAGTCACTTGGACAGTCTGTCCAATAATTCATTCATATACCAGTAAAAGAGTCTAAACTGTTAAAATCTCCTTTTCCTTGGCAGCAAATAATGCATCGATTTCCTTTATGTATTTATCAGTAAGTTTTTGCACTTCATCTTGCAAACGCCGCAATTCATCTTCAGAAATATCTCCGTTTTTTTGCTGGCTTTTTAATCCATCATTGGCATCCCTGCGCAAATTACGTACGGCAACACGGCCTTCTTCTGCCTTCTTCTTAATCACTTTAACCAGCTCGGCTCTTCTTTCCTTGGTCAACTGCGGTACGGCCAACCTGATAATGTTACCGTCACTGGCCGGTGTAATCCCCAAATCAGATTTTAAAATAGCTTTTTCGATCTCAGGCATCGCAGTCTTATCCCATGGCTGGATAACAAGCAATCGCGCTTCTGGAGTGGTAATATTAGCCAGCTGGTTTATCGGTGTGGGGGTACCATAGTACGTCACCATAATTTTATCCAATAAAGCAGGAGTAGCCCTTCCTGCACGTAAAGAAGCAAACTCTTTGTTAACTACTTCCACCGTTTTTTTCATATTTTTCTCGGTGTCAGACAGAAGTGTCATTCAAATCACCTCCAACATATGTTCCAACATTTTCGCCTAAAACAGCCCGGTTAATATTTCCCGGCTCATTAAGCCCAAAAACAAGCAATGGAATGCGGTTGTCCATACACAGGGAGGTAGCTGTTGAATCCATTACGCCAAGCCCTTTATTTAACAAATCAATATAACTTAGCTGACCAAATTTAATAGCATTCTCATTCTTCAGCGGGTCAGAATCATAAACACCGTCAACCCGCTTGGCCATTAAAATCACCTCGGCCTCTATTTCAGCAGCCCGCAAAGCAGCGGTGGTATCCGTAGAAAAGTACGGATTTCCCGTACCAGCTGCAAAAATTACCACCCGCCCCTTTTCCAGGTGTCTGATAGCTCGCCGGCGGATATATGGCTCAGCCACTTCACGCATTTCAATGGCAGTTTGCACCCTGGTGTCAACTTCATGTTTAGCCAAAGCGTCCTGTAAGGCCAAGGAGTTGATTACTGTGGCCAGCATGCCCATATAATCAGCTGTGGCCCTGTCCATTCCCTTGGTGCTACCCGCTACACCGCGCCATATATTGCCGCCGCCAACAACCACTGCCACCTCAACGCCCAGTTGGACCACTTCTTTTATCTGAACCGCTATTGAATATGCAACCTCCGGGTCTATACCATATCCCATGGTCCCGGCCAATGCCTCACCGCTAAGCTTTAATACGACCCTTTTATACTTGGGTGCATCCATTGGGGCCATATAACCTCCCGTCACTTCATTTTAATTATTCTACGTAAATATTAAAATTCCTTTTTGTACCTATATTATTTTCCTGCCTGTGCCATTACTTCCGCAGCGAAATCATCCTGCCTTTTTTCCAGTCCCTCGCCAAGCTCATAGCGAACAAACCTGCGCACCGAAATATTTTCTCCGATTTTAGCTATTTTTTCAGTCACCAGCTGCTTAATGGTTTTGTCCGGATCTTTAATAAAAGGCTGTTCCAGCAGACAAATCTCTTTATAAAACTTCTCAATCCTACCTTCTACCATTTTTTCAATAATTTTTTCGGGTTTTCCTTCATTTGCCGCCTGGGCAGCTAAAATTTCCCTTTCCTTAACAACCATGCTCTCGGGTACTTCTTCCCTAGCTACGTATTGGGGGCGAGCAGCAGCAATCTGCATAGCAATATCCCGCACCAACTCTTTGAACTCATCGGTTTTAGCTACGAAATCAGTTTCACAGTTTACTTCTACCAATACACCAATTTTCCCCCCGGCATGAATATAGGACTCGACAAGGCCCTCTGCAGTAATTCTGCCGGATTTTTTAGCTGCGGAAGCTAAACCTTTTTCACGTAGAAAATCAATGGCCTTTTCAATATTACCCTCTGTCGCTAACAGTGCTTTTTTACAGTCCATCATACCTGCACCGGATCTTTCCCGTAGTTCCTTTACCATTGCCGCAGTTATTTCGGCCATTTAATAACCCCCCTATACATGTTTTTTATTGTAATGTACTATTATATCCAAAAATTTAAGCAAATAGAAAAAAAGCAGGGGTTACCTTCCCAGGCTAATCCCCCGCCAACAAGTTATTCAGCAGTTTGTTCACCCTGGTTGCCTTCAATCACGGCATCAGCCATTTTTGCGGTTAAAAGCCTGACCGCCCTAATGGCATCATCATTACCGGGTATAATATAGTCAACTTCGTCAGGATCACAATTGGTATCCACGATAGCTACAATAGGGATGCCTAATTTACGCCCTTCTGCAACGGCAATGCGCTCTTTGCGCGGGTCAATAACAAACAATGCCTGGGGCAAACGACGCATTTCCTTAATACCGCCTAAAAACTTAGCTAATCTTTCTTTTTCATGCAATAGCTCTGCCACTTCTTTTTTAGGCAACTTATCCATTGTCCCATCCTGCTCCATCTTTTCAAGTTCATGCAGCCTGTCAATCCGCCTGCGGATGGTCTGGAAATTAGTCAACATGCCACCAAGCCAGCGCTGATTGACATAAAACATACCGCATCGTTCAGCTTCTTCTCGAACTGATTCCTGAGCCTGTTTTTTAGTACCGACAAAAAGGATATTGCCGCCTTCCTGAACGGTAGATTTGACGAAGTTATATGCTTCCTCGACTTTTTTTACAGTTTTTTGCAAGTCAATAATATAAATGCCATTACGATCTGTAAAAATGTAAGGAGCCATTTTGGGGTTCCATCTCCGGGTTTGGTGTCCAAAATGAACACCCGCCTCGAGCAGTTGTTTCATAGATATTACGGCCACTGGTATTAACACCTCCTCCCCCGCCGGTTTTTTCCTCCGCTGCCATCATCTCTCCCAGGGCCCCCACGGGGAACCACCTGCGCAAAATCCGGCAGCGTGTGTATTTAACACCAGGATGTATTCTAACATAAAGTTTAACCCGTGACAAGGCTGCCTATTAAATACAGATAAAAAAAAGTAGCCACTTCCTCAATGGCTACCTTTCGTGGATCTTAGTTATATGTTGGCCTTTTATTTTAATGTTCCTTAATTCTATCTAATTCTTCCAGCAAACGGTCATTTAATACTTTTATAAAAGTACCCTTCATACCCAGAGATTTTGATTCAATAACGCCGGCACTTTCAAACTTACGCAGAGCATTTACAATTACAGATCTAGTAATGCCAACCCGGTCCGCTATTTTACTGGCCACCAACAATCCCTCATCGCCGTCAAGCTGTTTGAATATGTGGTGTACTGCATCGAGTTCAGAATAGGACAGGGTGCCTATGGCAATTTGCACAGCAGCTCGTTTCCTGGCCTCCTCTTCCATACGATCCTGGCGGGCTCGCAGTATTTCCATCCCCACAACAGTAGCGCCAAGTTCAGCTAAAATCAAATCCTCATCAGCAAAGTTTTCCTCATATTTAGCCAGTACCAGTGTCCCCAACCTGGCACCTGCACCCACAATTGGCACAACAGTGGTTATTTTGTTATATTCACACTTAATCTCATGGTTAAAGGCGCATGCATTAACAGTTTGACATATATTAGCATGCGTTTCATTAATGCGCAGCAGGTTTTCATTATAATCGCGCGGAAAACCCGCCGGTGATTCAACAATGTTTTCCATAATATCACAGACAAATCCTCTTAAATAACTGAACCCTAGCACCTTTCCCCGGCGATCCAATATATAAACACTACATTCTATAATCTCACTTAATATTGCCGATATTTCCTTAAAATCAACCGGATAACCCGCAGATTTTTGTAAAACCTTGTTAATAGATCGGGTTTTACCAAGTAAATTACGCAAGCTACATCGCCTCTTTCTTATACTAATTCAATTGCTAATACTTTTTAAATATATAACAGCAAATATTTTTTGACCGGCTGTAATCATTGCAGCAAATCGCATAGCTTAAAGCGCATAGCCCTTTAAACATTCGGTCAAACCTTCCATGGCGTATTATAAAGAAGTTGCCTATATTTTATGATAACTTGTGAATTAAAGTATATACCTACTCAGATCTTGATCCTTAACTACATCACCAAGCTTTTTAACCACATAATGTTCATCAATACTAAACGACTTATTCTCAATCTCTGTAGCATCAAAAGATATATCTTCCAGCAGCTTTTCCATGATAGTGTGCAACCGCCTGGCACCGATATTTTCTGTTTGCTCATTTACAGTATAAGCGATTTCGGCAATTTTCACAAGAGAGTTTGACGAAAATATAACCTCAACCCCTTCAGTGCGCAATAGTTCAACATATTGCCTGATTAAAGAATTTTTTGGCTCAACTAATATTTGCCAGAAATCGTCCTTAGTAAGGCTAGCCAGTTCCACCCTAATGGGAAAACGTCCCTGGAGTTCGGGGATCAAATCTGACGGTTTAGACATGTGAAAGGCACCGGCTGCAATAAACAATATATGATCTGTCTTAACAGGGCCGTACTTAGTCATCACCGTGGATCCCTCCACTATGGGCAGTATGTCCCGCTGCACACCGCCCCGGGAAACATCAGGACCGGCGCCCCCCTCACGCATAGCAATTTTATCTATTTCATCCAGAAATATAATACCATCGTTTTCCGCCAGCTGTATGGCAGATGACGTCACCTCGTCCATGTCAATTAGCTTTTGAGCCTCCTGCTGAGTTAAAATCTTGCGTGCTTCAGTAACTGTTAACCTGCGTGGGCGCTTTTTCTTGGGGAAAATGTTGCCCAGCATATCACTTATATTAACACCCATCTCTTCCACGCCCGAGCCCGTAAATACTTCCATCATGGGTGGCCTGCTGTCTTCAACCTCAATTTCCACGTATTCTCCTTCCAGCTCACCCCTAGCCAGCTTCTCCCGCAAGGTTTCCCTCTCAAATTTAACCCGGCTGGCCATTTGCTGATACTGGACATTTTCCGTTTGATCCGGCTGCCGACCGGCACCAAACAGCATTTCCAGGGGGTTACGCAGCGGCTTATCTTCCCTGGGCAGGGGGGCCAGCAGCTCTATAATTCGTTCGTTGGCCATTCTTTCAGCTTTTTCTTCTACCATAGCCATCCTTTCGCTGCGCACTATGCGAATAGATGTTTCCACCAGATCGCGTACCATCGACTCAACATCCCGGCCTACGTAGCCCACTTCAGTAAACTTGGTAGCCTCCACTTTTACCAACGGCGCCTTAACCAGTTTAGCCAGCCTGCGCGCTATTTCAGTTTTACCCACACCCGTTGGGCCGATCATCAATATATTTTTAGGCATAACTTCATCCCGCAAATCTTCGGGCAGTTTACTCCTCCGGTACCTGTTGCGCAGCGCAATGGCTACCGCCTTTTTTGCCTGGTTTTGACCAACGACGTATTTATCAAGTTCCGCAACAATTTGCCTGGGAGTTAGCGAATTCATACTGAAAACCTCCGTTTTTATAATGTCTCTACAGTTATATGATCATTGGTATACACACAAATTTCAGCTGCTATGAACATAGCTTCCCGAACCACTTCTGCGGCACTCAGTTTGGCATGTTTGACCAGCGCACGGGCAGCCGCCATAGCGTATGGCGCACCGGAACCAATAGCAACCACCCCGTCATCAGGCTCAATGACTTCACCGCTGCCACTAATAACCAGTATACATTCTTTATCGGCCACAAGCAGCAGTGCCTCCAGGCGGCGCAAATATTTATCTGTTCGCCATTCTTTGGCCAATTCAACCGCTGCCCTCTTCATGTTACCCTGGTATGATTCAAGTTTACCCTCAAACTTTTCAAATAAAGTAATAGCATCGGCCACCGAACCGGCAAATCCGGCTAGTACAGCTCCGCCATGCAAGCGGCGCAATTTGCGGGCATTATGTTTTAGTGCTGTATTTTGTCCGAGGGTTACCTGACCGTCGCCGGCCATTGCCACTTCTTTACCTTGCTTAACGGCCACTATAGTGGTGGCATGAAACATTTGTCATTCTCCTTTTAGAGCAAATTTTTCTATCACGCCCTGGGGTGACATTGATCATAAACACGCTTTACGCGTTCCTTGCTTAAATGAGTGTAAATCTGGGTGGTGGAAAGCCGCGCGTGTCCGAGCAGTTCCTGCACCGAACGCAAATCAGCCCCGTTGTCCAATAGATGAGTGGCGTATGAATGCCGAAATGTATGGGGGCTGGTTTTTATATGTATACGCAACTGTTGGACATATCGCTTAACCAGCCAGCGCACCCCCCGGTCCGTAAGCCGGCCACCTTTATTATTTAAAAAAAGAGCATCCTGGCGCCCTTGATTTACATCAATTAACTGCGGACGCACCTGATTCATATAAAAACGTATAGCTTCCAAGGCGTAGCTACCCAGAGGAACCAGTCGTTCCCGATCCCCCTTGGCAGTAACTTTTATTGTCCCCGTATTCAGATCAATATCACTAATATTAATACCCACCAGTTCACTGACTCTAATACCTGCGCTGTATAAAGTTTCAAGAATAGCGTGATCCCGGGCACCCAATAGTTTTTGCTGCGGGGGACATTCCACTAACTGCTTCATTTCCTCTTCCGCCAAAAAGATTGGCAATCTTCTGTCACGCTTGGGAGTATTGACTCTGACGAGAGGATTATCCTCAAGTACCCCCTCCCTGCACAGGTACTTGAAAAATGACCGCCAGGTCGACATCCGCCTGGCGATAGTGGCACCGGATTTTTGCCGCGCATGCATGTCCGCCAGGTAGCTTCTAAAAAGATTTTTTGTAATCTGGGCAGGGTGAATACTATAGTCATCCTTGGCTAGAGCCCGGGCAAAAAATATCAGTCCATCATATAAATCGTTATCATAATTTTTGATAGTATTTGGTGATGCATTTTTTTCCGTCTGCAAATATACAAAAAACCCATCCATATAAGCGTACATTATTTTACCTCACAATGGTCATATTACTTTACGTTATGTACACGTGCAGTATACCCTTATGAATATACTGCCGATATGATTTCTATCCAGCCAACCAACATTTGGGCCACCTCTTTTTATTGTATCAGTGCCTGCAATTGTTCCATTTTTTCCAGCGCCCGGCTGGCATACATAGCATAGCGCTTCTTTTTATCCCGCACCTTCTCTGCCAGTGGTGGGAAAAGGCCGAAAGTAATATTCATGGGCTGGAAATGACGGGCATCTGCTGATGTTATGTAATGAGCCAAAGCGCCGTGGGCTGTTTGGGCCGGCCAAACCACCGGCTGACGGCCTTGAATCAGTAAAGCGGCGTTTATACCTGCCACCAACCCCGAAGCGGCAGATTCCACGTACCCCTCTACCCCCGTTATCTGCCCGCCAAAAAATAAATCCTCCTTCAATTTGCACTGATAGGTCGGTTTTAACAACACTGGAGAATTGATATATGTATTGCGGTGCATTACTCCATAGCGCATAAACTCGGTCTGTTCTAAACCAGGTATCATACTGAACACGCGTTTTTGTTCGCTCCATTTGAGATGGGTTTGAAAGCCAACGATATTTAGCATAGTTCCGGCTGCATTATCCCTGCGCAACTGTACCACGGCATATGGTCTTTTACCTGTACGCGGATCAATCAACCCCACAGGTTTCAGCGGCCCGAATCGCATGGTATCCTCTCCCCGCCGGGCCAGCACCTCGATGGGCATACAGCCTTCGAAATTGATTTCTTGATCAAAATCCTTGCGGTGTGCCCGCTCGGCAGTGGCCAAAGCTTGCTGGAAGGCTGTATACTCGTACTCATTCATGGGACAGTTCATATAGTCGTCCTCACCCTTGCCATAGCGGGAAGACCAGAAAACTTTATCCATATTAATTGATTCCAGACTAACTATAGGAGCCACGGCATCATGAAAATATAAATATTCTTGCCCTGTAAACTCCCTGATTCTCTCCGCCAGCCGGTCAGAAGTCAAAGGACCCGAGGCCACAAGCACAACACCGCTAGTTATATCAGTACATTCCTCCCTGTATACCGTAATTAACGGATGTTCTTCCAGCATACCGGTAACAGCAAGGGCAAAATCCTCCCGGTCCACAGCCAGCGCGCCCCCAGCCGGCACGCTGTGGCTATCGGCACACTGCATGATAATGGAATCCAGCCTGCGCATTTCTTCCTTTAATAAACCAACTGCGTTTTCCAATGCCCGGGCCCTCAGCGAGTTGCTGCAAACAAGTTCGGCAAAATAACCGGTTTGATGCGCCGGTGTGCTCTTTTGAGGCCGCATTTCATAAAGATGTACCCGTATACCCCTGCGGGCCGCCTGCCAGGCCGCCTCGGACCCGGCTAGACCTGCACCGATAATGATTAATGGATTTTGCAATATCGCCACCTCTGTAATTAAGCTGTATACCGCATTTAGTAGGCGTTAACCGAATCATTCGCCTCACCTGCGGAAGCATTATGATTGTCTCCTTCTTCTTCATCTACTGCTTCGACCTTAGCCCCGCACTCCTTATTGGTGCAGTGATACACCTGGCCCTTTTTATTTTCCTTTAAAACCATCATGCTGCCACAAATAGGACATTTACGATTGGTAGGCTGGTCCCAAACCACGAATTCACATTCCGGGTAATTACTGCAACCATAAAATTTTCTTCCCTTTTTACTGCGTCTTAAAACCAGCTCGCCGCTGCAATTGGGGCAAGATACACCGGTGGGCTCCAGTAATGGTCTGGCATTCCTACATTCCGGAAACCCCGGGCAAGCCAAAAACTTTCCGTATCTACCCATTTTAATGACCATATTTCTACCACACAGCTCGCATACTTCGTCAGTAACCTCGTCCTCCACCTGAATCTGTTCTATCTCCTTGTCCGCTACCTCCAGCAGTTCTTCAAAGGGCATGTAAAAATCTTCGAGAATACTGACCCAGTTTACATCCCCTTCTTCGATATCGTCTAATTTCTGCTCCATTGCTGCTGTGAACTCAACATCAATAATATTGTAAAAATATTTTTTCAGCAAGTCCACCACCACTAAACCAAGCTCGGTGGGATAAAAATTTTTCTTTTCCCTTACTACATAGCCTCTTTTAAGTATAGTATCAACAATGGGCGCATAAGTACTTGGCCGGCCAATACCCTTCTCCTCCAAGGTTTTTATTAAGGTGGCATCAGTAAACCTGGGCGGTGGCTGGGTAAAGTGCTGTTTAGGTACCAGGGCACGTAGTTTTAATTGCTCACCTTCCTGCAGCTCCGGCAATGTTTTACTTTCGCCGGTTTCCTCTTCATCGTCTCGCCCCTCAATATAAACCTGCATAAAACCGGGAAATTTAATAATGGAACCATTGGCCCTGAAAATGTACTTTCCCGCCCGAACATCCACGCTGGTGGTATCAATAATCGCAGGACTCATCTGGCTGGCCACAAATCTTTCCCAAATCAACTTGTATAACCTGTATTGATCGCGGGTTAAAAATTGTTTAATATTATCCGGTTCCCTCAGCACAGAGGTGGGCCTGATACCCTCATGGGCATCCTGGGACCGGCCCTTGGGTGCCACACGCCTTTTCTCGGCAGGGACATATCCGGCACCAAAGCGCTCGACAATAAAGGAATCTGCTTCTTGCTCCGCGGTTTCGGCTATCCGGGTGGAATCGGTACGGATATAAGTAACCAAGCCCACCGGGCCTTCTTTACCCAAATCCAGACCTTCATAAAGCTGCTGGGCCACCATCATAGTCTTCCTGGCCGTAAAATTTAATTTACGATAGGCTTCTTGCTGCATACTGCTGGTGGTAAAGGGTAGAGCAGGCTGCCTCTTTTTCTCCCGCCGGGTAATTTTAGCTACTTCAAATGATTCTTTTTGCAAATCATCTCTAATTTCATTGACATGCGCTTCATCTGGAATATGCGCTTTTTGCCCGTCAATTTTATGTAATTTAGCCACCAGACTGCCCGTTCTCCCCTTGACCAGTTTAGCGGCTAGAGACCAGTATTCCTCCGGTTCAAAAGCCTGAATTTCCTCTTCACGGTCACAAATCAAACGCATAGCCACCGATTGCACCCGCCCGGCGCTTAAGCCTTTTTTAACCTTGCGCCATAGCAGCGGGCTTAAATTATAGCCAACTAACCTGTCCAGAATGCGCCTGGCCTGCTGGGCATCCACTTTGCGCCTGTCAACAGGGCGCGGGTGCTTGACAGCCTGCTGTACCGCTTGCTTGGTAATTTCATTAAATGCAATCCGGCACGGATCTTGTTCATTAATATTTAACACATTGGCCAGGTGCCAGGCAATGGCTTCCCCTTCCCGGTCAGGGTCGGAGGCCAGCAGTACTTTATCAGCCTTTTTGGTGGCAGCCTTTAATTCTTTAATTATATCGCCCTTACCTCTAATAGTTATATACTTGGGTTTAAAACCTTCTTGTATATCAACCCCGAATTGACTTTTTGGCAGATCCCTCACATGCCCCATTGACGCTTTAACTGTATATTTTTTGCCAAGAAACTTGCCCAGGCTTTTAGCCTTGGCCGGTGATTCCACAATTACTAAAGTTTTTGCCACACAGTTCACCTCAAGTCTTAGGTTCAATAACCGGTAAACAATAACCCTACCGGATACCGTTTTATAAAATCTATCCTAAAGCACTGTTTTTTAGAACATTATTTACCGGACAGCGCGTATAACCTGCCGGGCATTTGTCTGATCAATCCCTTCACTTCCAGAAACATTAATGCCGACATTACCTCCCCGGCCGCAAGCCCCGACTTTTGAACGATTACTTCCAGGGAAACAGCTTCATAATTTAGTAGTTTAAGCAATAGTTTTTCATGATCGTTTAATTTTAAACCATTTGCGGAATCGCTGGGTAAAGGCTGTTTAATTAATGCCAGGCCCAATTCCTCTACAATATCACCTGCACCCAGCACTGGTGCCGCTCCCTGCTTAATCAGTGCATTGGGACCTTTGCTCAGCTTGGATGTAATATTTCCCGGCACCGCCATCACATCCCGGCCCTGCTCCAGCGCAACATGAGCAGTTATTAATGCACCGCTCCTCTCTGCGGCCTCTACAACAACCACTACCTTACACAGACCGCTAATCACCCGGTTCCGTACCGGAAAATGCCAGGAATCCGGCGGGGTGCCCGGTGGGAATTCGCTAATTACCACACCGTTTTGCATAATGCTACTCTTTAGCCTGCCGTTTTCCCTGGGGTAAATCACATCAACCCCACAACCCAGCACAGCAATAGTACTACCTCCGGCATCTAGTGCCCCGCGGTGAGCGGCAGCATCTATTCCCCGGGCCATGCCGCTAACCACAGCTACCCCGGCCCCGGCCAAATCCCCGGCCAGTTTCTCCGCCACACTTAATCCATAGGGAGTAGCTTTTCTTGCGCCCACCAAGGCCACGGAGACACTTTCCAGACAATCCTCGCTGCCGCGTAAAAATAAAACCGGCGGTGGGTCATAAATATTTTTTAACTGCCCGGGGTATTCGGCATCATGATAAAAGATAACGCTAGTATCTTTATCATCCAAATAGCTAGCCACTTTGGATAAATCACATTGTTTTCGGCGCACTAGCATTGCCCCGTTATTTCCCTGGCGTGAACCCGCCAGGTAATTAAAATCACTGTCAGGGGCACACCAAGCATGCTTAGCTGTGCCGAAGTGCTCCATGATTGTCCAAAACTTGCGGGCTTGCCCAGCCAAGATAATATGCCAGGCAAGCCAGTATATTTTTTCATTCATCCGATCACCACCCGGGTCATTTTCAATACCATTACAGCATCATGTTCAAGATCGACAGGATTTTTCCTGCTTGTTCCAAAAACTCTATTGTCCATTATACTTTAAAAAGGATCTGAATCAATAGTATTAGCATCAAGTATTAATGGTTTCCTTTTTTCGACAAACAAATCAATGTTATTTTTTGTTTCCATAAAGCCGTTAAATAAATCACCGACAGCTTTCACTCGCTTTAAAATATTCTCCATATTAAAACAACCCGGCTTAATATTTTTTTCTTCCACTTCCGCCCAGGTTAAAGGTGTGGATACGGGGGCTCCCGGCAGCGGCCTGAGGCTGTATATAAAAGCCATGGTTTTACCCCGACCGTTTTGTAGATAGTCAAGATAAACCTTCCCTTTACGCTTGGAAATACTTCTTTGCGTGGTTACCCTTTCGGGATAGGCCCTGACGATTATTTCGGCCATACTTTTCATGGCTTCAGTTATTTCAGCAAAGGTATACCTTTTCGTCAAGGGAATAAAAATATGCAGCCCGCTTGAGCCTGATGTTTTGGGAAATCCGGTTAAGGCGAATTCAACCAGCATATCCCGCACCAATAGGGCCACTTTCAACACCTCGGCAAAGGACACCCCTTCAGCGGGATCTAAATCAAATATGGCCAGATCCGGATAATCAACGTCCTCTATCCGGCTTAGCCAGGCGTGAATTTCCACGCAACCCTGGTTGGCTAACCAAATCAGGGTTGCAGTGTCATTACACACCACATAATTGGTAATTTTACCGGTATGCCGAACCGGGTAAGTTTCCACCCATTCAGGCGCGTATGAAGGGCATTCCTTTTGATAAAAAAAATCTCCTTTTATACCATCGGGATATCTTTTCATGACCAGCGGCCGGTTATAAATGTATGGCAAAATATAAGGTGCCATATCAAGGTAGTATTTTATTAAATGAGCTTTGGTTAAGCCCATTTCAGGCCAAAAAGGCTTATCAAGGTTAGTAAGGGTCAATACTCGCCCATGTATCTCTACCATTTCCCGCCTTATCTCGGCCACTGGGACACCACCTCCTTACAAATGGCTATAATTACCATATATGCTCTATAAATAAATTGGAAAAACATGTACTACCAGGTTTATTATATATACGTACATTTTAAATTAATTTTGTTGCCCGGCCGGCGCGCATTCCTCGGGTGCCTTATCCGCACGCAGACCTTTATATACCGGATGCCGCAAAATGCCCCCCCGGGTGAGAGTTAAATACTCCACCTGACAGACTAGCCGGGGCCGTAGCCACTGTACATCCCGCACCGGTACCGGGTTGCCTTTAAAAGGAGGATTGGGCGTGCCAAGATGGACTAGTTTTTTTAGCAAAAAAACCTCTTCATCCCAGCTGAGACCGCTGCCCACCATACCCTGGTAAATAAAACTTGTTCCGTTCCAGGCGGCTAGCACCAGTGAACCCAGCATTCTACCACCCCGCCCTTGCCGGTATCCACAGATAACAAAATCAGCCACACGGGTATGTCGCAGTTTTTTCCAGTATACCGAGCGAGTACCGGGTCTGTACTTGCTGTCAATCTTTTTGGCAACGGCCCCTTCCAGCCCCCTATCAACACAGGCCTGGTAAAATGCAACGCCTCCCCCACGCACCGGCTCGGAAATTATAAAATTATTATCTGTCTTAGCAATGGCTTGCAGACAATCTCGGCGTTCGCTTAAAGAAAACTGCATCATTGATTTACCCCGGCGATATAAAATATCAAAAGCTACATAAATAGCGGGCAGGTTATTGGCCGCTCGCCCGACCCGGTGTTTGTCCACCAGCTTGGCCCGGGACTGCAAAGCGTCAAAGGATGGTTTACCGCCATCTAATACAATAATTTCACCATCCAGCACCATTGGTTTATCATTTACGCAGTGGCATAAACCACCCAGGTCCGGAAAGGTACCGGTAATATTCTTAAGATTTCTAGAAACCAGATTGGTTTGACCATCCAAATAGGCCAGGCAGCGATAACCATCCCATTTGATTTCAAAAAAGTAATCGGGATCATCAAAGGGTTGGGCGGGGACCGCCAGCATTGGTTTTACCAGTGGAAGAACGCTATTAACAACTGAATTCATGATCCTTTTCCCGCCGCCTGGCGCCTTTTCCGGTTACCACGTTCTTCCTTGGCTATTTCAATGCTGGCTTTAAGCGCGGACATAAGATCAACTACATTTTCTGCTGCAGGGGCAGCCGGTTTCTCCACCACAGCATCACCGGCAATTTTAGCCCTGATTATTTCATGTAGCTTTTCACGGTAAACACTGGTATACTTACCTGGTTCAAAATCTGTGGACAAGTTATCAATTAAATTTACCGCCATCTTTACTTCATTCTCATGCAGGTTAACCTGACCTCCAATTTCCTCAACTTGTTCAACCGAACGCACTTCATCAGCATAAAACATAGTTTCCATAATTAAAGCCTGCTGGGTAGGCCTGATAACAGCCAAAGACTCCCTGTTCCTGATAGTGATTAGTGCGATAGCCGCCCGGTTTGTCTCAAGCATGGATTGTCTTAATAGTTCGTACACTTTTTTACCGCCTTCCCCCGGGCCCAAATAATAGGAGCGGTCAAAATAAACCGGATCAATTTTTTGCATATCAACAAAATCAATAATATCCACGCTTCGATTTTTTTCTCCTGACAAGCCGGCCAGTTCATCTTCTGTAACGGTTATATACTGGCCCTTTTCATATTCATAACCCCGCACTATTTCATCGGTTTTTGCTTCTTTGTTACAGTGAGGACAATAGCGTACGTAACGCAGCGGGGTGTGGCACTGGGCATGTAAATAGTTAAACTTAACATCTTTTTTTTCGGTGGCGGCATACATTTTCACGGGAACATAAATTAGCCCAAAAGTAATTGCACCTTTCCAAAGAGCCCGCATAATTTCACCGTCCTTGGGAAATACCGAAATATGAACATAACAGTTACAAAAAAGCTGCATCAATTTTATTATTGATTTTAAACAAAAAAAATAACCCCGTACATAAGGGGGTAAATTGTTCCTGCTATTAGTGTATCTGGTTATGAATTGCCACCATATAAAAAATAATAGGATATTTAGCTACAATATTTTGCTCAAGAATTCTTTGGCACGGGGGTGGGCTGGGTTGGAGAAAATCTTTTGCGGGCTGGCATCTTCCAAGATCCTACCATCATCCATAAAAATGACCCGATCAGCCACCTCCCGGGCAAAACTCATTTCATGAGTAACCACCACCATGGTCATACCATCTCGAGCTAGATCCTTAATCACCTCCAGCACCTCACCCACCAATTCAGGGTCCAAGGCGCTGGTAGGTTCATCAAACAACATAACCTGTGGTTGCATGGCCAACGCCCGGGCAATGGCCACCCGCTGCTGCTGCCCGCCTGACAGCTGCACAGGGTAAACGTCGGCCTTATCGGATAACCCTACCTTGGCCAGTAATGTTACAGCCCGAACCTTTGCTTCAGCAAACGGAGTTTTAGACACCGTAATAGGTCCCTCCATCACATTTTGCAAAGCCGTCTGGTGCGGGAACAAATTAAACCGCTGAAAGACCATGCCCATGCGGCTTCGTAAACGGTAGATATTTTTTCTACTGTCATCCACCAACCGGCCATCGGGTAGTTTCCTTTTGCCGATGGGCTGGCCCTCCATGGTAATATAACCGTCATCAATGGTTTCCAGGTAATTCAAACAGCGCAAGAAGGTGCTCTTGCCGGAGCCGCTGGGACCGATGATGACTACCACTTCACCTCTGTCCACAGTAAGACTGACATCCTTTAAAACATGCAGCTTATCAAAATATTTATTAACGCGCTCCGCAACTATCACATCATTTCACCTTCCGTTAATCACCATCGGATATAGCCAGACGTTTTTCCAGGCGACTGATAATATAGATAAAAAAAGTAGTCATAATTAAATATATAATACCCACTGTTAAATATATTTCCATAGAACGAAAGTAGGTAGTATTAAGCAGTATACCACTGCGCATCAGTTCCACCATTGTTATCACCGAAACCAGCGATGTATCTTTCATCAAGGCAATAAATTCATTGCCCATGGGCGGCAAAAGACGCCGGTAGGCCTGGGGCAAAATTATTCTGCGCATGGCCTGGGCGGAGGACATACCCAGGGATAAGGCAGCTTCCATCTGGCCCTTGTCTATAGATTGAATTCCCGCCCTGATGATTTCCGCAATATACGCGCCGCCACAAATGCTTAACCCCAGCACCGCCGCGGCCTTTGGGGTTAGTTGAATGTCAAGGTATTGTGCCAAACCATAGTACAAAATAAATAACTGCACTAATAACGGTATGCCGCGGACAACCCAGGTATAAAAACTACCTATAACAGATAGCAATTTAAAGCGAGAAATTTTCATTAGCGCAACAAATAATCCGATAATTGTGCCGAAAAATATGGCCAGCACAGTTAGTTCAATGGTCATTAATGCACCTTTAAATAGAATCGGCATTATGGCCAGCAAAAATTCCACGTCGATTGGGCCGATGCGCAATATTATACACCCCGTTAATCAGCTTAAAGCTTGATAGGGCGCGAAATTCGCGCCCTGTATTGTTATTCCGGCATAGCAATCATGTCTTTACCATCAAACCATTTTTTCGAAATCTCGGTCAATGTGCCATCTTCCATCATTTCTGTTAAAGTTTTATCCAGTACTTCCTTCAAATCCTGATCTTCTTTCCGTAGACCTATAGCGTACATATCTTCCACCAAAGGCTGTTCAACGATTTTGTACGTATCCGGCTTTTGGCTGATATAATCTTCGGCTGTGGTCACATCAACCACTACCACATTAACCCTCCCAATGGATAGATCCAAAAAGGCTTCAGGGTACTGGTTGTACTGTTTAAGGCTATCCTCCTCAATGATACCCTCTTCCACCAATGATTTACAGGCTTCATATCCGGAACTTCCGGCCTGAGTGGCCACTACTATACCTTGTAAATCATCTTTAGTGTTAATGTCCATATTGTCCGTGAGCACCGCCATACCGATACTGGCATTAACGTATGGTATGGAGAAATCAATTTCCGCTTTGCGCTTTTCAGTTATACTCATACCGTTAATAACTACGTCAAATTTCTTGGCATTTAATGCACCATTCACACCGCTCCAGTCGGTTGGAATCCACTCTACGGTAATGCCCAGGCGTTTCTCAAATTCCTCGCCCATGTCAATGTCGAAACCAACCAAATTGCCCTGTTCATCCCGGAATCCCATAGGGCGGAAAGTGTCGTCTAAACCAACGGTCATGACGCCCTTTTCTTGAATCAGTTCCCAGGTGGTTTTTTCGGTATCCTCGTTCATAGCTTGTCCATCAGATTTATCCGTCGAATCGCCGCCGCAACCTGCCA
The DNA here is from genome assembly GCF_000233715.2 of Desulfoscipio gibsoniae DSM 7213. Taxonomy (GTDB): domain Bacteria; phylum Bacillota; class Desulfotomaculia; order Desulfotomaculales; family Desulfallaceae; genus Sporotomaculum; species Sporotomaculum gibsoniae. Next base: position 1,852,689 of record NC_021184.1, on the reverse strand, counting down.
CTACCAGCGCCAGGCCCAGTACCAGCACCACCAGCCATAAATATTTGGTTCTACACAATTATTTCATCTCCTTCGACAAGTTATAACATTCTACTTCATATAGTTTAACTAACTAAAGAATTGAAGTCAATACTTTAACATTACTGGAAATATCTTAAACGATCACCCTGCTGACATAAGAGATTTTGCCCAAAAAAGATACCCCATAGCGGGGTATATGTTGAAAGTCGCCAACATGGCGGTATCGTTTTGTAAAGTATTACTTGTTTAAATAACTTTTTTACTTACTTTATCTCCATTATGGGTAAACAGCACTTTCTTACCATCCACTACTGTTTCCAGATGCACCGTCCGCCCCCAAATTTTAAATACATGGGGCAGTGTTCTTTCCAGATAATAAATATCCAGATCCGATCCTTCATGTACATGCTTTAAGTAGATTTCCCCCCGCTTGCCAAAATCACCGTTCTCCACTACAATATACGGCAGTCCGCAATTATACAGATTCGCCACCAAACCATCCCGCACTTGTTCCCAATCCTTATCAGTAACCTTCCAGTCATAACCAACTTTTTTAAACAAATACAGATCTTGTTCTTCGACTAGTTCCCTGGTCAAATAGTTGCGTATAAAAGACAAGTCGTTCTCGGTTTCACGGACCTCAAAAATTTTCCGTTTACCTTCACCACCTGGGCGCCCGTATCTTTTCTTTTCTTCATCATTGGGGTTATCCCATCTTTTTTCAATATCTTCAAACATCTTCAGTCCTAAATAATAGGGGTTGATACCATATTTTGACGGCTGGATAACCCCTGAGTGGGTCTTAGCAAACTCCACCGCTTCATCTCCAGTTAAATCCATTTCCCGCATAATACGCATATGCCAGTAGGTAGCCCAACCTTCGTTCATAATTTTTGTCTGCATCTGAGGCCAGAAATACAACATTTCTTCCCTGATAATGGAAATTATATCCTTTTGCCACTCATATAAATCCCGTCCGTAATTCATCATAAACAGCAACAGGTCCTTTTCCGGCTGCTCAGGAATTCTTCTTACCTCGTCTTCTACTTCCCCGCGTTTACTACTGTATTCACGATTATCCAAATCCCACAAATCATCATAAGGGGTGCTCAGGTCTGAACTATTTTGCTGGTGACCATCTTGGCGGCAGCCATCCTGACAGCATTTACCACCGGAACAGGTCGGCCCCTGGCAACAAGTCTGGGTTTTTGTTTTACGTTTTTTATTTTTGCCTCCGTCTGGATCAATATGCCGTTCGGGGTCTACATTTTCTTGTAATGAAATCACCGCATCCAAAAAACCTTCCACCTTATCCCGCCCGTATTTAAATTCGTAACTCCTGATGCGGTCAGCAGCCGCCGACATACTTTCCACCATTTTTCTGGATGTTCTGCTAAAATAATAGTTGTTTTTAAAAAAGTCGCAGTGCGCCAAAACATGGGCAATAACCATTTTATTTTGCACCAGCGAATTTCCTTCCAGCAAAAAAGCGTAACAGGGATCAGTGTTGATAACCATTTCATATATCCGGCTAAGATTATAATCATATTGCGTTTTCATTTTGTGATACGCCTTGCCGAAGGTCCAGTGCGAGAAACGGGTGGGCATACCGTAAGAACCAAATGAATAAATGATTTCCGGCGGACAAATTTCAAAGTACATGTTATAGAAATCCAGATTAAACTTTTTAGCTATAGCAGTTATTTCCTCAATAGCTTTTTCCAGTAATTTAATTTCTTCTTTTGGATGCAAATCTACACCTCCCCTTACTGCGCTTTGTTTTCCGGATGGGGATTAAAAAAAGTTTTCAGGGCAGGATATACATCGCTTTTACCCTTGATACCCACGCTGGTAAACTTGGGGTCGACTAATTTTTTAAAAGCGGTCCGTAACGTACTGGTATAATAATAGGGCCCTTCAATTTCTCCGTAGCCAACCAAATTACATACGTTTAGCAATTCACTCACATATTTTACACACTTTTCATTATCCGAAGTCAGGTTATCTCCATCGGAAAAATGAAAAGCATAAATGTTATAATCCTGTGGATTATAGCGATTTTCTATTATCTCCAGAGCAAGTTTGTATACCGAGGAACAACGGGTGCCCCCACTGGCCCCCTTGGTAAAAAACTCCTCCTCAGTGGTTTCCTTGGCTTCCACATGGTGCGCCAAAAAAACTATTTGCACATTTTGATACTTAGTGCGTAAAAATCGTACCATCCAAAAGAAAAAGCTACGGGCAATGTATTTTTCGTATGGCCCCATTGAACCCGACGTATCCATCATAGCCAGCACTACAGCATTGCTTTCATACTTATATGTGATGTCCCAGGTTTTATAGCGTAAATCATCCCTGGTTATCTTGCCAATGCCTGGTTGCCCCTGTCTGGCATTGCGCCTTAGGGCTTCCAAAATAGTCCTTTTGCGGTCTATGTTACTGGAAATACCCTTTTTCCTGATATCTTTAAACTCAAAAGCCTCGGAAGCCAGTTCAGGCTTTTTCTTTTGCTGCAAATTAGGCAATCCTAAATCCTCAAAAATCAGCTGGGCTAATTCATCAATAGTAATTTCGGCCTCGTAATAATCGACCCCCGGTTCTTCTCCAGCACCTTTACCTTTGCCCGGGCCAGCGGCTTGCTTCTGGTCGCTGCCCAGCACATCCCCTTTTTTAGTGCCACCCTGGCCCTGCCCGCCATGTTTACGTTTACCACTGTCAAAACGGAAGTGATATTCCTCCAGGGATCGGATGGGCACCTTAACTACCTTGCGTCCATCCGATAAAATAATACTTTCTTCACTGACTACATCCGCCAAATTTTTTTTAATGGCTTCTCTAACCTTTTCCCGGTGGCGTTCCCGATCAATTTCACCTTTGCGGTGTAGCGACCAGTCTTCCCGGGAAACCGTATATTCACCAGACATTTTTAATACCACCTACCTGTTTAACAAGCTGCCTACATATTTTAATAATTCATTGGCACATATGCTGCAATACCCGTATTCATCAATCAATTTAGCACTAACTTCGTTAATGCGCTTAAGCTGTTCTTTATCAGGTGTCTTGGTGGAAGTGGTGATTTTAACCACATCCTTTAAATCAGCAAACAGCTTTTTCTCTACTGCTTCCCGTAATCTTTCATGAGACTTATAATCAAAACGTTTCCCTTTACGGGCATAACTGGATAGTCTAATCAATATCTCTTCCCGGAAACTTTTCTTACCACTTTCCGAAACGCCAATTTGCTCTTCAATGGAGCGCATTAGTTTTTCATCGGGATCAATTTCTTCATCAGTAATGGGATCCTTTAGTTTCACGCCGTTACAATACGCCTCCACATTATCCAAATAGTTGTCGAACAACACCCGGGCCGATTCTTCATATGAATAGACGAAAGCTTTCTGAACCTCTTTTTTGGCCAGTTCATCGTATTGTTTACGGGCCTCCGATATAAAGTTTAACAACCGCTCCCTTTCCTCTTTGGAAATGGAAGGATGCTGATCCAGCCCGTCCTTTAAAGCTCTCAACACATCAAGCGGGTTGATACAGCGGGTGGAGGTGCGGATTAGTGCCGAACTGAGACGGTTAATTACATAACGAGGGTCCACCCCGCTCATACCTTCATCAGTATATTCATTTTGTAATTCGGTTAAATCCTTTTGTTTAAAGCCCTCCACATCTTCACCATCATAAAGCTTCATTTTTTTAACCAAATCCATACCCTGCTTTTTACTTTCTTTTAAGCGGCTGAGTACAGAGAAAATACTGGCCACCTTTAAAGCGTGAGGTGCAATGTGGATATCCTTTAGGTCACTTTGCTTAATTAACTTGTCATATATCTTAACTTCTTCACTAACTTTAAGGTTATAAGGTACCTTCATAACAATAATTCGGGACTGTAGTGCCTCATTTTTCTTATTGCTAATAAAAGCCTTGTACTCATTTTCGTTGGTATGGGCAACAATCATTTCGTCGGCATAAATTAAAGCAAAGCGTCCTGCTTTGAAATTCCCTTCCTGCGACAGGCTAAGCAAATTCCAAAGAAATTTTTCATCACATTTCAGCATTTCCTGAAACTCCATGATCCCCCGGTTAGCTATATTCAGCTCACCGTCAAACCGGTAGGCCCGGGGGTCCGATTCCGACCCGTATTCGCTAATGGTACTAAAATCAATACTGCCTGTTAGATCAGCAATATCCTGGGACTTGGGATCGGACGGAGTAAATGTACCTATACCCACGCGATGGTCTTCAGAAAGAATAATTCTCTCCACCAGTACGTTCTCTATGTTGCCGCCGTACTCATTTTCCAACATCATCCGGCAGGAGGGACATAACTCTCCTTCAATGTAAACTCCATACTCTTTTTCAAAATCAGCGCGTAATTCCTTAGGGATAAGGTGCAGTGGTTCTTCGTGCATGGGACAGTTTTTAATGGCATAAACCGCACCGCGATCCTCCTTGCTATACAGCTCCAGCCCTCTTTTCAGCATAGCTACCAGAGTGGACTTACCACCGCTTACCGGACCCATTAAGAGCAAAATTCGCTTACGTACATCAAGGCGCCGGGCCGCAGGGTGAAAATACTCTTCCACTAATTTTTCCAGCGTTTTATCCAGACCAAAGATTTCCTGGCTGAAAAACTTGTAACGTTTACCGCCGTACTTCAATTCCTCAACTCCTGCATCATGCAGCATGTTATAAATCCTGGCGTGAGCTAATTGAGATATTATTGGTTTTTCCTTTACTAAATCCAGATAGTCGTAAAATGTGCCCTCCCATTTATGCTTTTTTTCCAGAGAGCGGAATTCTTCCAATCTCTTGACAAAATTCACTTATTTCACACTCCCTCTACTGTTAGTATTTATTATTGGGTTTTTAACTATCTTATGGTTAAGCAACCAACTTCTCCACAACAATAAACAAGTACTATATTTATATGCAGTAATGTTAAAATGAGTATTCGACTGATTTGTCATAATAGACTATTTTTGTTTGAAATCGACAGCTTACTGTATGTATTTAGTGCTGTTCAAGGGTTATAAAAAATTTTTACCATGAGTCATCGTCAGCGAGCATACACAAAAAAAGGACAAGCGGCTTTAAAAAAACCGCCTGTCCCCATAAAAGTCCCGGTGTGGTAGTTTTAGAAAAAAAACCAAACCGGGATACGATTAATCCACTCCGGCAACTATTTATTTGTTTAGCCTAACAGCCTTTTTACCATCGCTTGGTTAGCCATATTCTCTATACCATCATCAAGCGCAGTTAGTTGGGATGAATAGCCTTTCTTTGCCAGAGCCAGAGCGATTAAATGATCTGTCAGTACAGGGTTTTTAGGTAAAATGGGGCCGTGCAAATAGGAGCAAAAAACGTTTTTATAGCGAGCACCCTCCAATCCATCCTGACCATTATTGCCATGACCATATAAAACACTACCCAGCGGCTCAAGGCCGTTTATATAGGTTTTACCTCCATGGTTTTCGAAACCCACCAATTTTATTTTTCTACCGGCCAGCTCTGTTTCTAAAACCACATTACCGATTAGTCGTTTATCCCCCGCTTCGGTATATATGTCCAGCAAGCCTAGTCCGGTAATCTCCCGTCCTTCGGGGGTACGGTAATAACGTCCTAACAACTGGTAGCCGCCACAAATGGCCAGCACCACCAGACCGTTATCCACCGCAGTGCAAAAAGCATCAACACGGGCTTTTAGATCCGCGGCCATCAATGCCTGTTCCCGGTCGGAGCCGCCGCCGATAAATATAAAGTCATACTCATCAAATTCCACCTGGTCACCGAGATTGACCTCCTTAACCTGCACGGGCAAACCCCGCCAGCTGCAGCGTTTGACAAAGGCCATTACATTACCGCGATCGCCGTACAAGTTTAATAAATCAGGATACAGATGGCACACGGTCAGCACTAAAACTCACCCTCTCGGCCTTTTGACCCAGAATTTTTTCCACCGGCCACAAGGCCGTATAAGTAGCCAGCATACCCACCGCCGCACCTTCCCCACACAATGCCATCTCTACAGCCCGCAGGTAATCTTTTTCCGTTATCAGCAGCGAAGGTGATACCCCGGCGTATTTCAATCGCAAGGCCATATCCTCGGCCCGCTGTCCGGAACAGATAAAGCGGGAAAACCTCTCCGGGTTCCGTGCCAGCACTTCAAAATCCACATCCCAGAGCCATGAAATATCACGGCCATCCGCATCGTTATCGTTTATGGCAATCATGACATCCTGCCTCTCATTTTGTGCCAACAGCCCTGTCAGTGCCTGGTTAAAACCGGTGGGGTTCTTTACCAGGGTTAAAGTAACCCGTTTATTGCCATAACGAAATAATTCCATACGCCCTGTAGCCGGGGTAAAAGATGTTAAGCTAAGGACAGCCTTTTCCGGCACCACCCCCAGCGATAAAGCCGTGGCAAAGGCAGCCAGTCCATTGTAAATATTATAAATACCCTGAACCGGTATGAACAGTGGCCATATACCCCTGTATGAGTCACTGCTGACACGTGTAGTCGCTCTGGTGCCCGTTGCATCGCTTATAACATCTATCGCTTCTATATTGGGCTGCGGACGGGCAAACCCGCATTGGGGACATTTAAAATCGCCCAGCTGGCTATAAAGGTAAACGTTGTAAACAAGCGTTCCGCCGCAAAAAGGGCAGAACTTAGCCTCCCGGCTGTAGGCCGCCGTACTGGATATTGATGCGTCCGGGCGCACCCCGTAATATATGGTAGTCCAACCTGTTTCCCTGGCTAAGCGAGCTACCAGGGGATCATCCGCATTTAAAATTAATTCAACATCCCGCGGGAGTTTTTTTAAAGCATCCAACACTTTGCCAACGGTGGTATCCAGCTCACCATAACGATCCAACTGATCCCTGAAAAAATTAGTTACTATCACCCGGTCAGGCTTTATCCACTGTGTCACCACGGGAAAAGCGGCCTCGTCCACTTCCAGCACTACATAATCACTGTTTAACTTAGATGATAGTGTACTGGATTTAATAAATGCCGTTGCCACCCCCGTAATTAAATTGGCTCCCTCCCGGTTGGTCACCACCCGGGAGCCGGTTTTTTCCAGAATATCGGCCAGCATATTGCTCGTGGTAGTTTTTCCGTTGGTGCCGGTAGTCATAATTACACCCTTGCGGGGCTGGCCCTGGTAATGCTTTAATAATTCAGGGTAAATGCGCAGCGCCAGCATACCAGGAAGGGACGAGCCCCGTCCCCGGCCCGTCAACCTGCTCAAGTACATAGCCATTTTAGCCGCCACCAAGGCTACAATTAATCGCAGATACATGCCGTTACCTCGTGTTAGTTAAAATATTATATTTATGCCTGCTATGAAATACTGTAGTAATTAACACCTTGACTTTGGGAGCAGTTGATTTGCCCCTTTTCCACCAGCAAATCCAGGTGGGCCTGTATTTCTGACAAACCCAAGAAAACCTGCCAGCCTCGCAGGCCGGGATATATGGTCCTGCTTAATTGAAAGGCATTAAGTTCTCCCGCCCGCAGTTTATCTTTAATTCGTTCAAACTGGGCATTGTGGTGCCTGCGCCCCACGTTGATTACACTGTTAAAATCGTTAAAAGTGCCTCCGTGGCCGGGAAACACCATGGCAATATCCATCTTCTCCAGCGTATCCAGCCCGGACAGGTATTGTTTGAGAGCCGGCAAGCGACAGCCAGGTTTATCATGGTCAGGCTCCATCAGCGGGTTGGGGGTAATATGAGGCAGTAAAAAGTCCCCCGAGAAAAGGAACTTTTGCTCCGGGTTATACAAGCAAAGATGCCCGGGACTGTGCCCGGGAAGATGCATAACCTGCAATTCGCCCCCGTCAAAATCTATACTTTCCCCCCCGTTGATTAACCTGGTATGCACACCTTGAACAGAAGGATGGGGCAACTTGTCCCTATCTGCCATTATCTCCTGTATTACCTCCGGCGGAATGCCGGTTTCCAAAACAAAGGAAATTCGCTCTTTAAAAAAATTCGGTTCACCACTTAACTTACTCTCTTCCAAAGAATGAATAAGCACCACTGCATTGGCCTCTTTAGCAACTTGGGCCGCCAGGCCACAGTGGTCGGGATGAGAGTGGGTAATTACAATCCTTTTTATATCTTCAATCCGGCAGTCCAATGATGACAACATATCCCTTAAGACTTTATAGGCCTGCGGCATATCAGGGCCGACATCGACCAGTGTAATGGGGTCACCTTTGATTAAATATGCATTCACCGGCCCCACGGGATAAGGAGTTGGAATAACCATTTGATATACAGGTAGCAAACCTTTCATACCTCCCAATTAAAAAGTATATCACCCAATCTACGGCAAAACAATAAACCACGCCCTACGGCGTGGCATTAAGACCGGCAGACGCCGGTGCTCTTAAACTCCTCACCCGCCACCGTTATACCCCGTGCTGGTTAATTTGCCATCTTCCACAATCACAGGCACTTTACGGGCACCGAGTTTTTCTTTGACCATTTGTTTCGCCGCGGTATCTACACTGATATTAACTTCTTTAAAAATAATGCCCTTCGCGCGGTAATCCTCCACTGCCTTTTGACAATAAGGACAACCCGTCTTGGTGTAAATCACAACATCGCTCATTTATCAATTACCCCCTGACTCCGGGTATAACTAACGTGGCTGTAATTTGACGATTATCCATGACACTATCCACCTGGAACAACCAATGCCCCCGGGCATCAAAAACAAATTGCACCCTGCCCTGATCGTCAGCCGTTAAACTGTGGGCAAACCCGGTTCCCTCATAAAGGTGGTAAGTTGCCCGTACCCTAGCCCCGGCCATTGGTATACCGTTATTTAGTACGGTTAAGACAACGGCATCCCCAGGGTGGAATTCTCCATAAGTGCCCGGCACAATTTCCATACCCCGGTTAAGGGCCTTACCATGGCCGTGCACATGGTGTCCAACGGGCACAAGTACCCGTGCCCACTGCCCGGAAGCAGCGTCACTTTCCACCTGTACAGTGTACATACCCTCGTGTCCACAGCTAAAAGCAAGCACATAATGTAAACCATCCGGGGCAGGGGTAATTTGCGCCGGCAGTTCAACGCCGTTGGGATCTATTACATATCCTTTCAATAAATCGGGATTCACGCCACCTTCACTATGCATTGCCAGACCCCACAATACTTTAACTTCAATGTTATCACCATGGTGAAAATGCAGGTGGGTGGGCTCCAGCCAAATGGCGTGCCTGACTTTAGCTTGTTCTGTCATTTTCCAAGTCACCTTCCTTATATTCTCTTGCCCGTTTTACTTAAACGAGCTATGGACAATAGTTAAACAAAGTTGCTTATTAGTATAATATATAAGATATCTTTTCCTTCCCATCCACAGTTATAACACACAACCCTGCTAATCAATAAACAACATAGCTGATATTAGCGCTTACGTCCGGTTACAAAAAAACCATGAACACCTGTCATATCATTGACCGGATGCCTTCATGGCTTACGTAGATATTCATAGTATATGCATGTATAAGCTACTGTAGCCCTAAACAGCAATTGCTCCGAGTCTCTCGTGCACCTTGGAAAATTATACTTAATTATGCTTAAAAAATCAACCTAATACACTCCGGATGCAATTTCTGTAAGCAACTTAAGAATAATCCCCCGCTATTGCGGGGGAGCCATATCAGTAGTTTCCTTCCTTTCATTGCGGCTGGGTTTATTTTGTTTAACATTATCTTTGTTATCTAATTGTTTGTCCCTTGAATTCGACCCGCTACTTTCCAAAAAATCGCCATTATCCCGCGGAACAGACTGCTTTCCCCGGGCATCGTTATTTCTATTATTTGCATTATGTTCCGCTTGATTGTTTATGTTCGCATTTTCCTCCCCCGGTGATAATGATACCGGTTTTGTAGTTTCATCAAATTTATCCAACCGGTCATTATTACTAGTGATATCATCCTTACTATAGTTTCCCGGCCCATCAGCTTTACGCTGTTTATCAGGTTTATCAGGTTTATCAGGTTTATCAGGTTTATCAGGTTTATCAGGTTTATCAGGTTCATCTGGTTTATCAGGTTTATCAGGTTCATCTGATAAACTAGTTGTGATTTGTTCTTGTATCAAATCACCAGCCCGAAAGTTTTTCTTAATTTCCAGTTTACGAATGCGTTCTTCCCTTAATTCCTGGTCGGTTATTTGCACCCCGTTTTTCTGCGCTTCCTTCTGCAATAGATATCGACCAGGGGTAACACCGTTATCGCGGGCCTTGTTCATAGTATCCATATCAGTATCGGCTACAATCAATTCTACATCCAGCCCGGATTCATTTATAACATTTTTTATAGAAGTATATATACAATCATGGACATCTTCAATCTCTTTACTAGCTTTACTTTCTTTTATGCCCTGACTTTCAATTTCTTTTATATCCCGATTTGATTCATTTCCCTGGGTATCAGTAACTGTGACCAGTACAAGATTTTCTTGCCCTGGTATTATATATTGATATTCAATACAACCAGCAATGATTTTCTGTACACCTTCAGCCAGTGGATCATGCACTACCGCTACCTTTTGTAGTAGTTCTTGACCAGCATCATTAATGCCCCTTGCAGTAACTATCTCCTTTGCTTCATTAATCCCCAGTTCCATGCTGGGGTTGATATCAAGGGCAACGTAAGCCACTGCCCGGGGGAGCATGGCATTAAAAACCCACCAGGCTAAGACAGCCACCATTATTGAAGCCACTGCCAAATAAGTGGCTTTAAACCGGTACAAGGTCGGCCGGGTATATACTATCTCCTGTCCCACCGCCGCACCATCGCAAGGTCTGGGGACCTCCAGAAATTGACCGTCACCGGTAATCACAACGCAACTTCTTTTTTTAACTTCCAAAACCAATCCCCGGTTCAGCCCCATCATTCAACACTCTCCCTGCGGTAACCTAACATATGAATTCAAATAAATGAACTCTTCACGATAATATAATAAGGTGGCTATACCTATAATGTATTTGCGTCCCCGCTCCAGAACCTTGCGACTTATGCCCGTCCCCATTTCCAATTCTCGCATGGGTAACCTATTGCTGGCCAGCAATGCATCATATAATGAACTATGCTCCACAATATAACAGGCAGCTCTAATTAATGTTTGCCGGGTATCCTGGTGCTTGGGTGACGACTTGACAAGATCTCGAAATGTAATACCCAGTTTGCTTATTTTTTCGTTGTAATTATTGATTTCTTCTACTCTTTCGCGTTTAGCAATTTCTTCTATGTATTGATCCCAGGAAGCATTGTTTTCCGCCTGGCTAATGTTACCTTCCGGTGGAATTCCCGACATATGCAAATCCACCCGGTTCCATTTTGCTTCTTTGCGCAAATAGTCAGTCACCCGACTCCTGATCACTATGCGTGCAAAGGCGGTAAAAGGTACCCCCATTTTTCCCTTAAAACGTTCAATTGCCTCATTAAAGGCTATCAGGCCTATACTGAGTTCATCGTCCCGGTCCCAGCTCAAACTGCGGCCGCACAAGCGACCTACCACCCCGGCGATAAAGGGTTGGGCATCCGTAATTAATTTTTCCCTGGATAATTCGTCACCTTCCCTAATTCTTTGCAAACAAACTTCCACTTCATCCCCAAATAGCACACTGCCACACTCCCTCTGGTGCTTCCATCGCTCCTTCCCAAAGTAAATCTTTTCTTTACTATACGGGAATAATCAGTTTATTAAGGGGTAACCAAACTAAAAACATTATCTATCATAGCATTTATCACATACCTTGCAAGAACAATTAATATCTTCCGTTTGAAATTTTATACGCGCCCGGCAAATATCACAATCACCCGCCTCAGGTACACAAGGTTCGACATGAATAATTACTTCCACCCCCGGCAAATGCTGGTGCAAATCCCGTTCAATACTGTCACACAAAGTATGGGTAGTAATGATCTTTTTCCCCCGCGGCACAATTAAATTAAAATCCATATATCGCTGCGGTCCTGCCTTACGGGTGCGAAGATTTCGGTAGTCAACAAACCGGTCAGCATAGGAATGTAGTACTTCTCTAATCACTTGTTCTTCGCTGTCGGGCAACCGAACGTCCAGCATACTGCCCAGGGATTCCCTCAACAAATCATAGGCCGCCTTTAAGATTAATAGAGCCACCAAAATAGCAATTAACGGGTCAACTATATGCCAGCCGGTTAGCTTTATTAGACCTATACCCGCTAATACACCCAGTGACGTTAAAACATCGGTACGCAAGTGCCAGGCATCAGCAGCCAGTGCTGGAGAATCAGACTTTTTGGCAACTTTCATCAATTTGGAAGAAACAAAAAGATTCATTAATGCTGATACGCCCATGATTACGGCACCCAGACCCAGCGACTTAATTTGCGCGGTTTCATGTATTTTAGTGATTGCTTCATTAATAATAAAGCCAGCAGCCACCAGTATTAAAACCGCTTCAATGATGGCCGCCAGGTTTTCAAATTTACCGTGACCATACCTGTGCATGTCATCAGCCGGTTTATTGGATTCCCGTACTGACGCAAAGGCGATCAGGGCCGCTATTAAGTCCAACCCCGAATGAATGGCCTCGGATATTACGCTGATTGAATTCATGGACAATCCAACGCCTAATTTGCCAGCTGTTAATATGGAATTGGAAATGATGGAAAGACGAGCTACTTTTATTTTCTCTTCAGCATACATATTATCCTTCCCCCTATATAATCCAGCACCCACAACGCTTTTTTACCGGCAAAAATAATACCCGGGGGCCCATCATCTTAAGAGCCAAGATGAAGTCCCGCGGGCATATCCGCTGCCTTAAGGCCCGGCTGTGAAATATAATTTTCCAGCCTGACTTTATAGTTATTTTTAATATATCATATGTCGGAGCCCGTTTCAATGACAATAGGAATTTATCCCTACTATTCTTTATCTTCCATACCAACATCGATTGTTTCTGCAGGATCGGTTTCGTCATCCATATTCCGTGTACTTTCATAGAAATTGCCGTCGCTACCCACCTCATAGGGTACATGGTCAATTAAATCAGTATCACCGGCATCATCCCCGCCAAACTCGCCACTACCATAGTAAGCACCGGCCCCGGACAGGGGCGAGTGTTCCTGCCATCTAGCCACATCCTGCCAGGCGTCTTCTCCGTCATAACCACTTTTATCGGTAGGGTCATTAAAAGTACGAGCAAAGGGCGGCTCCAAAACATCCTCCTCTACCGGGCGTACATTTTTTCTGTGAGAAGGTTCTTCAACCTGCGCCCGGCATTGGACACACTGGGTAGTATAAGGCACTGCCCGCAGCCTTTCCAGGGGTATTGCCTTGCCGCATACTTCACATACACCATAAGTTCCGTTTTCCATTCTTTGCATGGCATGATCGATGGCCTGCACTTTAATCATAGCGTCCTCACGTAGAGCAAAGTCTTTACTACGCTCAAAAACTTCGGTGCCCACGTCCGCAGGGTGCTGGTCATAGGTGGACAGCTCCTCCACAGATTCCGATAGAGATACGCCCAACCCACCATCGTCAATATAGTTAATAGTTTGCATTAAATTGTTTTTATCCTGCTCTAATTGACTTTTGAAATCATCCAATAATCCCTGTTCCATCGCTACACCTCCTGTTATTTTTTACCCAGCTGCAATTGCACTATTTTTACTAAATCGGCAATGAAGTCGCCAATGACAGGCAGATTTAACGCCACCAGCCTTTGCAAAATTAAAACAATTATCGCCCCCAAAATGGCAAAACCAATGGCAATACCCAACCCCCTGGCAATACCACTAATAAAATTAACATACATCAGCTTATAAGGTTTTTCCAGCAATTCCACATATTCGGCCAGTTTCATCTTTTCCATGTTAATAGCCAGCTCTTTAATCTTATTTTCTAGAGATTGTAAAACTTTATCCTGTTTTCCCGGTTCCCATTGTCCAATCACGCCTGGTGCCAAAAAATACTTGCGTGATTTGAGCTTTTGTTTAATCATTTCCTTAACCCTCCAAACTATTTTTAATTTGCCCAGGGCCAGACAAAAAAATAAACGTTGAGTAAAAACCTTTTATTATACCCTTAGCAACTATAAAATGGACCCAATAGACTATAACACCTGAAAAAAACCAAAAAAAAAGCGTCCTGGACATGTATTTAACCCTACCAAGACGCTATCTCACTTATTATCTTATTATCATATATCCATTGTACGTCAAACAAACTCAGCCTCTTTACTTACCTGTCTTTTTTTCCATTAACCTTAATTCAACCCATAACGGGCTGGCAGTAAGCATTGAAGAATAGAAACCGCTGGTCACACCTATTATCAAGGCCAGTACAAAATTTTTAATGGTAGTGCCACCCAGCAGATACAAGGCCAACAGCACAAATAACACCGCCACTACAGTATTAATGGAACGGGCCATGGTTTGCCACAAACTAACGTTGACCAAATCCTCCAGAGCTTCACCTTTCTTGCGCGTCCTCAAATTTTCCCTGACACGGTCAAAAATAACAATCGTGTTATTAATGGAATAACCAACGATGGTCAATATAGCTGCCACAAAGGCGCTATCCACTTCAATCTGCAATATGGAGAATATCCCCAAAACTACCAGCACGTCATGAAGTAATCCGGTTACTGCCGCCACACCCTGTTTAAATTCAAAGCGAAAGGTCATATATACAATCATCAGCGCCGCTGCAATCAGCAAGGCCCAAATTGCATTCATGGTTAATTCCCTGCCGATCACCGGCCCCACCCGGTCATTGCGCAGTAAATTAACCTCTCCCACCTTTTGCTCCAAGGTCGAAATTAAAGTAGCGCTTTCTTCTTCGGTAAGCTCCCGGGTTCTAATCATATAATCGTTGGTACCACTTTTCTGTATGTTGCGGGCAGCCGCGAAACCCAACTCCTCAACTACACTGCGCACTTGATCAATCTTGACGTCCTGCTCCAGCCGAACTTCCACAAGATTACCACCGGTGAAATCAATGCCCAGGTTGAAACCCCGCGTCGCTATAGAGAACAGTCCCGGCAATATAATCAACAACGAAATAATATACCAAATCTTTCTGTGCTTCATAAAGTTAAACATTTGTCCCGCCCCCCTTAAGCGCCATAATAGCGAGGATCTTTAACTGAATTGCTGGCAGCGGCCAGGTGCAGCATCCACCTGGTCATGGTGATGGCTGTGAACATACTGACCAGAATACCAATGCTAAGCGTCACGGCAAAACCACGGATTAAACTGGTGCCGAAAAAATATAACACAGCGGCGCCAATCAACGTGGTGACATTGGCATCGAAAACGGCCACAAAGCCCCGCTTAAAGCCTGAATCAATGGCGGAACGAATACTTTTACCGGTACGCAGTTCTTCCTTAATCCGCTCGAAGATAATTACATTGGCGTCCACAGCTATACCCAGGGATAATAGAAAACCAGCAATGCCGGGCAGCGTCATAGTGGCATGGATGCCGATAAATATGGCCAACACAACCAGTGCATAAAAAATCAGCGCCAAATCGGCAATTAAGCCGGGGATACGATAATAAACAAGCATAAACACCAAAATAGCCACAATACCCACGATACCTGCATTAATGGATCTATCCAGGGAATCCTTGCCCAACTGCGGGCCCACAGTCCGCTTTTCCATCACATCAAGCTGCACAGGTAATGCACCGGAGCGCAGCAGTATAGCAATGGTATGCGCCTCTTCCAGGTTTTCATAACCTGTGATTCTAGCCTGGCCATTTGTGATAGGCTCCGAGACCACCGGGTTTTGCAGCAACTGTTCATCCAAGTATATGCCGATGGGCTTATCTACGTTGGCCATGGTAGCCTGGGCAAATTTTCGGGTACCCTCGGATGTAAACGTCAGGTCTACCTCAACCTGACCTGTATTGGGATCCCGGGCCTCCAGGGCGTCCTTTAAATCTGCACCTGTTATAATGGTCTGGCCCAGCTCATTTTTAAATTCCAGATAAGCCGGCTGTATTAAATCTATAACAGCCTTTTCGGGGTCATCTATCCCCGCAAGCTCCACAATGATTCTTCGATCGCCCTGGCGTTGGATAACGGGCTCAGCTACCCCGGTTTCATTAATCCTTCTTTCTAATACAGCCTGCGCCCTTTTCATACTTTCATCGTTAACTTCGGCATTGGGCGTGTCCTTAGCCTCCAACACCACATGCACCCCGCCCTGCAAATCAAGACCAAGGATAATGTCCTTGCCCCAGGGCAGCCATGTCACATCCTTGAAGATCGGCAGCGGTACCGCCGCTGTTATACCCAAGGCTGCGATGACCAGTATAATGGCGGCCATGGTCAATAGCTTACTCCATCTCATTTTGTCTCTCCCCCTTAGCTCAATTACAGTAACTTGGCTCCGTTGACCACCAGCTCAAATACACAGTTTAAAAATACCGCCGCCCTTCTGCATAATATCATTCTGGTTAAAAAAATTTCGAAATACTCCATCACAGGTGTTATTTCTATATTGATAGTCAGCTCCATGGTAACAGTCCGCTTCTTTTCGTCCACCCAAACAAGGGAGTTTTCCACGGCATAATTAACCCGGTCGTGTATATCAAAGGTGGCAAATTCCTGGTTGCGCACCCGGGAGCGGTGCACGTCTGACTTGTCCGCCAGTATCAGGGCCGCCGCAACTGTGCTGACGGGCTGTCCGTATTGCTCCTCGTGATTGGCGATAGCTGATATAACAATGGCCACTTCATCGGGATTCATGCCCATTTGTAACAATATGGGACAGCATATAGTGGCACCTGAGATACCGTGATCGTTTCTGCTCACCACATTACCCACGTCATGCAAATAACCCGCAATGGCCGCCAGTTCAGCCTCCCGCTTACTGTAGCCCAGCTTGTCCAGAATATTCTTGGAAATACTGGATACCAGGTTAATATGCCGGTAACTGTGTTCTGTATAACCCATAGCACCCAAAAATTCGTTACCCTTGCGAATAAAACTGTCCAATATGGGATTCTTTTTTACATCATCAACGGTTATCAAACACAATTGCCCTCCCCATGCTGCAAAAATAATCAACAAAAAGAGTAGACCGGGTCTACTCCCAATAATTAATCCTTGTTATTATCGCTGTCATCGCCGCTCGAAACAATTTGTGCAACAGCACTTTTCAGTATTTCGATACGCACGCTTTCAGCTATTCTTAAAATAAAAGTGTCTTCCTTAACCTTGATAATGGTACCATAGATGCCACCCACTGTAACAATGCGGTCATTTACCTTAATGTTGGACACCATTTGCGCGTGCTTTTTTTGACGCTGCTGCTGGGGCCTAATCATTAGGAACCAGAGCAAGGCAAATAAACCGACTATATATAAAATGCCGATAGTGGTTTCATTCACTGTGTTTTTCTCCCTCCTTCCCAATTATAAATCAAACATGTACTAATTCTTTATTATTATTCATTTCCCTTTTTTTATTTTCCTATTGTAATTTAATGTAAAATAGTTTATCTAATCCAGTTTAAACCGCCGTAAAAAATCTTCTTTATATGCCACAAAGTAATCCCCGTCAATGGCAGCCCGAATGTTTTCCATCAGTCGCAGCACAAAACGCAAATTATGCAGTGTGGTCAACCTGATGCCCAATACCTCGTTGGCTTTTATTAAATGTCTTATATAGGCCCGGGAAAAATTGCGGCATGTGTAACAATCGCATTCAGGATCAAGCGGCCTAAAGTCCCGGGCATATTCGGCGTTGCGCACCACAAGTTTACCATCCCGTGTAAAAACAGTACCATTGCGAGCAATCCGGGTGGGCAGCACACAGTCAAACATATCCACACCCCGGAAAACCCCCTCAAGCAAACAATCCGGCGACCCTACCCCCATTAAGTAACGGGGCTTTTCCCGGGGCATGGCCGGCACCAGATAATCCAAGACCTCATACATCAGCGGTTTCGGTTCTCCCACGCTCAGTCCCCCGATACCGTGCCCGGGAAAATCCAGAGCGGCCAGCTCGGCTGCGCTTTGCAGCCGCAGATCGCGATACATGCCTCCTTGAATAATGCCGAATAGCGCCTGGTCCTTCCGGTCATGGCGCATACGGCAGCGTTCTGCCCAGCGGGTTGTGCGCTCCATGGCGGCCCTTGTCTGTTCATAGCTGCTCGAGTAGGGGGCACACTCGTCAAAAGCCATGGCCACATCCGCGCCCAAAGCCATTTGAATTTCCATGGATTTTTCCGGGCTGAAAAAATGTTCCGAGCCATCGATATGGCTACGGAAGGTTACCCCCTGGTCGCTTATCTTACGTAAAGGGCCAAGGCTAAACACCTGGAACCCACCGCTATCTGTTAGTATGGGCCCGTCCCAACGCATAAATTTGTGTAATCCGCCAGCCTCGGCGACCAGAGCGTGACCCGGTCGCAAGTACAAATGGTAAGTGTTACTGAGCACCAACGCCCCGCCACAATCTTGCACTTCTTCAGGGGTCATAGTTTTCACGGTGGCCTGGGTGCCCACCGGCATAAAAATAGGCGTTTGTACCGTGCCGTGGGGAGTAATCAGCGTACCCCGCCTGGCCCTGCTCCGGCCATCTTCTTTGGTAATTGTAAAACCAATAGCCATATAATGCTCCTTAGCAAATCATATTATTAACATAGCATCGCCAAAACTAAAGAACCGGTAGCGCATCCGCACTGCCCGGGCATAGGCGTCCAGCAGCCGTTCCCGGTCTACCAGCGCACTCACCATCATTAGCAATGTACTGCGGGGCAAATGAAAATTAGTGACCAGCCCGTCTATAGCCTTAAAATTGTAGCCGGGATAAATAAATATTTCAGTCCACCCCGCTCCTGAATTTACATTACCATCATCCCGAGCTGCTGTTTCCAAGCACCTGGTGGTGGTGGTACCCACCGCAATCACCCGGCCACCCCGGGCTTTGGTCTCATTAATCACACGGGCCGTTTCTTCAGGCACGGAATAATACTCGGCATGCATCTGGTGACTGGTTACCTCGTCCACTTTAACCGGCCTGAAAGTACCCAGTCCCACATGCAACAGCACAGGAACAATTGATATGCCCTTTTCCCTTATCTTTTGCAGCAGTTCAGGTGTAAAATGCAACCCTGCAGTGGGTGCGGCAGCTGAGCCGGGATCCCGGGCATATACCGTCTGATAGCGCCCGGGGTCCGCAGGCTGTTTTTTTATGTATGGTGGCAGGGGCATGACTCCCAACCTGTCCAGCAACTCCTCAAATACACCTTGATGATGAAACTTGATCAGACGGCACCCTTCATCCACCACAGCCATTACAGTACCTGTCATGGCATCGCCAAATATAATGTTGGTGCCGGGTGGTACGCGCCGCCCGGGACGCACCAACGTTTCCCAGGTGTGCTCATCCCGGCGGGTCAGCAACAGTACTTCTATCGTTGTCCCGGTACCCTCTTTTTTACCCCAAAGACGTGCCGGAATTACCTTGGTATCATTTACCACCAGCAGATCCCGGGGTTCAAGATATTCAACAATATCTTTAAACAGCCTGTGTTCAGGCTCTCCACCGTTTTTATGCAGCACCATCAGCCTGGATTCATCCCGCACGGGCGCAGGCTCCTGGGCAATTAATTCATCGGGCAAGTAGTAATCAAAATCAGCTACCCTCATGTAGTACCCCTTAATATTTAATTAGCTCAACGCCTGTATAATAGTATTGCAAAATGTCCTGGAAACTATAACCTTGGCCCGCCCAGCCGGCCGCACCATACTGGGACATGCCCAACCCGTGCCCCGAACCACTGCCGTTGAATGTAACACCGCTAATCCCTTCGTCGGGGTCAGTTTGCTTTTGCATGGTAAATAATGCACTGCGCAACCCGAGAACATTGCGCACCCGGTCGGCATTGGCAATAGTATATACTCGGGGGCTGCCCCCGGCGTCAATACCCTCAATTAACAATATTTTAACTCTTTGTCCTGAAGCAGTACGTTCCAATTCCTTTAAATCTGTTATCGAGGCCAATTCTATAAATTCACTGCTTGGTATATACTTTTTCAACTGTTGGTTAATTAATGCAACCAGTTCACCGGTCGAATAGGTAACTGACCAGTCATAATGTTTGCCGTTATTATCGTAAGGATCTTCTTTACTGCGGATAAAATTAAGTGTCTCAAACCAGACATCTTCACTATTTTCAGTGAAACCGCCGCTGGAGGAATGGAAAAACGCTGCAATGGGCTGGCCACAATAGGCCAGCACCATGCCGCTGGTAGCGTCTACCGCTCCGCTGGCCACCGGGTTTTCTCCATCATACCCCTGGTAGACCTGGTTGGACTGGTTATCCAGCACATCAAAACCGAAACTTGCGTAACTGCCCAGCTGGGCATGTAAATAACTGCGTGCCACCACCGCCTGTGCTTTCAACGCTTCGGAGGGAAACGACACAGGCATCTCCGCCGGGACTACGCCATACAAGTACTGCTCAATGGGTAATTCGTTTATCACAGTCAGGTAGTTTTCAGAGGTCCTGATCTCTAAATTTCCCCGGTAACGTTTTACCTGACCGCCCTCTTCAAGGCCAACAATATTTAATCCCCCCCAGGATAGCTGTTTAAGCCGGTCTTTTTCGGCAAGTGCATAACAGTTGGCCTGATTTTCATATATGTAATGCACATCGCCACCCTGTACCGTCAGGCCCGCCAGGGATTCCTTTTGCAGCAGTATATCGCCGCCTGATAATATCGCTTTTACAGAGGCATTAAGACCTTCAGCTTTAATGGGGCCGTTATATAACCCCACATCCTGGCCATCTTTAGTTACCCGGCACAGACCGGCAGCATATTCAACAGTCCACTGTCCCTCCCCGTCCTCGGCAATCACCTGGCCGGTATTAACGTTAATCACCTTGTATGCACCTTGCAGTACAAACGAAACCTGTGGCGTATTTTGCATGAGACCAACCCGCACGGTTTGGGGAACCACCTGCACATCACACCAAGCCGAACCACCCGGCCATAAAACAACCAGCAGAAATGCCGCCAGCATCCAAAAACCTGCACAACGATATTTAGTTTTAATACCACCCACCATAAAAAAAGAACCTCCCCGCATAACCATATCGTGGAAAGTTCGACAAAAAAGAATTTATTCCTGCCGGCTCGCACAATGTTCATCTGTATATATAGCGCAATTAATATCTAATGGAATATTATCAAAGCACAGCTATCTTCTAAATAGTACGTTCAACAGCAAGGTTAACACAAGGCTGACAATGATCATGGTGACCACCGGAAAATAAAAAGTAAAATTACCCCTCTGCACGAATATATCACCGGGCAGCCTGCCCAGTCCGGGTATTTTGCCCACCACCATCAAAAGACCACCAATAATCACCATAAATAGACCTAACATTAAAATAAGCTTCCCCAAACCCGTCAGGGAATCCATTATTATCCCCCCTCAGCCTGTGTTTCAATGTCCCCCGGTTTTATTGGACTTTTTTCTTAATTGCTTGTCATAGCGTTCCCTTTCACTGTATATGCAACCACAATACTGCTGCCTGTACATGTTGAGGGACCGGGACACCTCCGTAGCTTCCCGAAAACCCGGCCTGAAATCGTTATAATAGAAAGGTACCCCTGCTTCCTCACCCACAGCCCTGCCGATTTCAGCAATTAAATCGTGTTTTTGAAATGGACTTACCAGCAAAGTGGTACTGAAAGCATCGAATTTACCATGCCGTGCCACCTTGGCCGCCTGCCGCAGACGCATAGTATAGCAATACTTGCAGCGCACACTTTCCCGGTGCACCACTTCCCGCAGGTAGCCTTCCAAATCATAATTTTCGTTGACAATTACCTGTAAATCGTTGTCCCGGGCATAATCCAGCAGGGTTTCTTTCCTTTTTTGCCACTCGGTATAGGGGTGAATATTGGGGTTATTAAAATAACCGTATACCTCATGACTATCAGCTCTTAATACCTTTAACGGGTAAATGGTACAGGGACCACAACAGGTATGCAATAAAATTTTCATGACCTTACCTTACTCCTTCGTTACCACAACGTGGGCTGTTTTGCTCCGGGCATTTCCACACCCAGGTGTTTATAAGCAGCGGGAGTGACCACCCGACCGCGCGGGGTACGGGCCAGCAGCCCCAATTGTAACAAGTAGGGCTCATAAACATCCTCCACAGTGTCTGCCTCTTCGCCGGTAGCAGCTGCAATAGTTTCAACTCCCACGGGCCCACCGGCAAACTTAGTAATTATCGCCAGCAGCACCCGGCGGTCAGCCTGATCCAGTCCCAACGGATCAACTTCAAAAAACTCCAACGCCTCATCGGCCACCGCCCGTTTAATCTCACCGTCGGCCTTGACCTGGGCATAATCGCGCACCCGCTTCAGCAGGCGATTGGCAATGCGGGGGGTGCCGCGGGACCGGCGGGCGATTTCCTCCGCACCGCCGCCATCAATTAGCACACCTAAAATTTGAGCAGCCCTGGTTATAATGGTTACCAGATCACCGGTACGATAATAATCCAGCCTGCTGATCACGCCAAACCGATCCCTCAAGGGGGTAGTCATTAAACCAGCTCTGGTGGTAGCACCAATCAGTGTAAAACGAGGTAAATCAATTCTTATGGAACGGGCCCCGGGTCCCTTGCCAATAATAATATCCAGGGAAAAGTCCTCCATGGCCGGGTACAGTATTTCCTCCACCGTACGGCTCAACCGGTGCACCTCGTCAATAAATAACACATCACCCTGCTGCAGGTTGGTTAAAATAGCCGCCAAATCTCCGGGACGTTCGATGGCCGGCCCGGAGGTAGTACGAATATTGACTCCCAACTCGTTGGAAATAATGTTAGCCAGTGTAGTTTTACCCAAACCGGGCGGCCCGAATAAAAGCACATGATCCAACGTTTCGCCACGCTGCAGGGCGGCTTGAATAAATATACTAATAGTCTCCTTAACCTTATCCTGGCCAATATATTCACTCAGCTTACGCGGCCGCAGGCTAAGCTCGGTATCCGTATCTTCTTCTCTTAGAGCAGCTGTTATTATTCTTTCTTGATTTAGATCCCCCATACCACACTCCGGGCGCCAGACAGACATTAAGTCTATGTTAACAATAGTACCTTTACCACAGATTTAAAAGAACATTTAATGTGCCACGCTTTTGGAAAACGTCCGCCCGGCGCCCGCCCCTCCTTTTATTTCAATAGTTATCTCGGTTTAAACGTAGATGTGCAGCCAAGTGCACGCAATCATTATTTAGATTTATCCAAAAAACGCAGCGCTAGCTTAATTAACTCTGACACACTGGCTGATTTACCTAACTCCATTGCCCTCTGTACGGCATCCCGTGCCTCACCGGCACCGTAGCCCAGTGCCAAAAGACCGGCCAGAGCATCATCCAAAGCACCGGCCACCGCTGTTTCATCAGGCTGCGACGGCGTTTCAGCCGATTTAATTCCTAACTTTTTAAATTTATCCTTTAACTCCAAGACAATCCGCTGGGCGATCTTTTTGCCCACCCCCGGCACCTTGGTAAGTGCCGATATGTCCTCAATTGTCACAGCACGGGCCAATCCCTGCGGCGTTAAGTGTGACAAAACACCCAGAGCAGCCCGTGGCCCAACGCCGTTCACTCCTAATAACAACAGAAAAACATTTATTTCCTCGGTGCTAAAGAAACCATATAGCTGCATATCATCTTCCCGGACAATCATATGCGTATGTAGTGATACTTCTTGATCAACCATGCCTGATAAACTGGCAGCGCACGCAGCGGTTACGTTAACCTTGTAGCCCACTCCATGCACATCAAGCACTACTGCTTCAATTTCCACACTGGCTACAGTACCCCTTAAAAACGCTATCATACAGTGTCGCCCACCTAACGTCTAATATAAAATATAAAACCTTGTCTATCTAGTTAAGCAATGGACAGCCCTACTTTATAGCTAAACCACTGTTTTTATTTACATGGCATACAGCCACGGCCAGCGCGTCCGCCACATCATCAGGCCGGGGAACCGCAGGTAAATTCAGTATCATCTTTATCATATACTGTACCTGTTGTTTATCAGCCCGTCCACGCCCCACCACAGCCTGTTTCACCTGTAGAGGGGTATATTCATATACTGCCAGACCGGCCCGGGCGGCAGCCAGTATAATCACCCCCCGGGCCTGGCCCACAGACATGGCGGTGCGTACGTTACGGTTAAAAAATAATTCCTCCACCGCCAAACATTGAGGATGGTATTTAACTATTAAGTCTTTTAATTCATTATATAATTTATTTAACCTTAAATGCGGCGACATATCCGCCGCACTGCGTATGCAACCATAGGTCACCGGCCTAAATTTGCCGCCGGCAAAATCTACTATTCCATAACCGGTAATGGCGATGCCGGGGTCTACCCCCAAAACACGCATTTAATCACTCCGCATCTCTATAATTAGTAAAATAGTAACACAATGGCCTTATAACCACAACATTTGTGCTATTGATGAATCCTATACTCATCAAAGTTTTCCAGCAATGTATTCAGCGATTGCTCATCGGTGAACTCCAATGCGTTTTGTAGATCGAGCCTTTCATCAGCGTTCAAACTTGCAAAGTCATTACTCTTTTTTAGCTTATTCAGAAACGATTCGGGCAAAAGGTTAATATTTATGCTTGTCTCCAAGCGTAACAATATGTCGTCATAGCCCAGAGGCCCCTGATAAACAGCCAGCTGATCATCAGTAATGCCTAAATGTCTGTACTCTTTATGCATACCACACAATCCTTCTATCTGTTTGGTTATAACCACTTCATCGCCTTGCACAGCAACATCCCATCCGTCCTGCCGTGGAAACTTCATCTGCAGGCGCTGCTCATCCAAACCAATTAAATCATGCGTAGCCGGACCCCGGTAATATATCTCCACATCACCGCAGGCGCTATATTTATTCTCCTGGCGGATAATGGTGTTAGAATTAATTAGCGGTTCCACCTTGTCACCGGTGAATATGGGCTTCATTGCCGGGTCGCTGACAGTACTTAAAGTAAAATACACTGCTATGGCAACTAAAAATACCAGCACAGCTGCTGCTATCATACCAAATAGCTTATTTAACATAGCAATACTCCTTTGTTATTTATATTGGACCTATGGTACGCAGTGCAGATTTGACTTATGTTACCACTGCACCCATATAGTTTAATACAAGGATTATTGCCATATTTATGCAAAAAAATAACATAGGTTGCTAAAAACAGCAACCTATTCTTCATCCACTATATCAAAATTAGCGTATACATCCTGCACATCGTCATGATCCTCCAGCATATCCATTAGCTTAAGCATTTGCTCCTGCTGGCTGCCGGTAAGCACCACCGTATTTTGAGGTATTCTGGATATTTCAGAGTGGCTTATGATTACCCCTTCCACCGCCAGTGTATCAGCCACCTGATTTATAGCATCAGGCTCAGTAATAACTTCCAAACTGTCGTCTTCCTCTTTGACATCCAAAGCCCCTGCATCAAGGGCGGTAAGTAAAAACTCATCACTGTCCACTTTCAAGTTAGCCTTTTCAATAATCAGTACCCCGCGGGTATCAAACATCCAGGAAACACAACCGGTTTCACCGAGGTTCCCGCCGTATTTGGAGAACAAATGTCTTATTTCACCGGCCGTGCGGTTACGATTATCCGTCATAATGTCTATCATAACGGCCACTCCCCCGGGCCCGTAACCTTCATAAGTTAATTCTTCATAATTAGCACCGCCCAGTTCACCGGTGCCCCGCTTAATGGCTCGCTGGATGTTATCGTTAGGTATATTTTCTTCTTTGGCTTTGGCAATGGCGTTCTTAAGTCGTAAATTAGCTTCCGGATCACCACCGCCCTGCCTGGCAGCCGCAATTATTTCCTTAGCAATTTTAGTAAAAACTTTTCCCCGCTGCGAATCTACTTTGGCTTTTTTTCTTTTTATAGTTGACCATTTAGAATGCCCAGACACCTGATTCATCTCCTTTAAATGCGTGTTCGCATAACAAATTCTATTCTATAATGGAGGCATAGCCGGCAATTGCTTTTTATGAAGACTCTTCATAGCCATGTCATCCACTCTTTTTCTCACCCGGTCTTCAGCCTGCCCGGTCAAAATATATCTGTCCAACTCTTCGTAGGTGATACCCATTTCTTTTTCGTCACTTTGTCCTTCCCATAAACCAGCCGAAGGTGGCTTATCAATAATAGGGGCGGGAATTTCCAAAAACCTGGCAAGTTCAACAACTTGTTTTTTAACCAAATTAGCGATGGGCAGCAAATCTACACCACCGTCTCCGTGTTTAGTAAAATAGCCCACAGTGAGCTCACTGCGATTTCCAGTACCCACCACCAGGCTTTGCCTTCTGGCTGCAAAATAATAAAGGGTTGTCATTCTAAGCCGCGGCTTAATATTGGCAACCACCAAATCTTTTTTTTCAGGGTTATAATCTTCACCAGTAAGCAGTTTCACCATTTCCGCAAAGGGTTTATCCAATTTAATTGTTTCGTATTCTATACCGATTGATTTAGCCAGTAATTCAGCATGCTGAGCATCTTCGGTATTACTATAGCAGGGCATAATCACACCGAAAGTAGTTTCTGGACAAACATTCCGGCACAATGCCGCTGTAACTGCTGAGTCTATACCACCGCTCAACCCGACAACAAAACCCCTGGCATCTCTATCTTTGATTTGTTCCTGTAACCAATTCTCAATTTTCTTAGCCAGGTCATTAATCAGCATAATTTGACCCCCATTCAAAGGCATATATACACGCACGATAGTATTTTATCACATTTTTTTGAAATTAGGCAAATGAGTATAAGGGTATTGCATAAGTGATGCAGACGCCAATGATGAGGTAAATAACTGGATCAAGGAAAATTTGATGTAGCAATAATAAGCCGAGCTAAATGCCCGGCTTATTATGATGGCAAACAAAAAGCTTGCTTAGATTATAATTGAGCTAATAATCATTTTAAGTGGGAAACTGGGAACGAACCTGTCTTCATTCTGCAACCCGTCTCTGGGGCCAACTTCTCTTATTTTTACGTAATCAGGCCACTGCACCTTCCCACCCCCTGAAGATCATTGTGAAAAATTTTCTAATTCTGCAACTCAGGGATATCTTTATAATAATCCAGCGCCTCCGGGTTGGCAAACGCGTCCTTGTTCAAAACGGGCCGGTTGTGAATTACATTTCTCACGGCAAGTTCCACTTTCTTGCCATTTATGGTATTGGGAATGTCCTTTATGCTCACAATTTTGGCCGGTACGTGGCGCGGGGTGGCATTTTCCCTGATAACCTTTTTAATTTTCTTAACGAATTCACTGGTTAACTCGTATCCGTCAGCCAGTTTGACAAATAATATCACCCGCACGTCGCCGTCCCAATCCTGGCCCACCACCAGGCTGTCTAAAATCTCGGGTAGGGTCTCTACCTGGCGGTAAATTTCAGCCGTGCCTATCCGCACACCGCCCGGGTTGAGTGTAGCGTCGGAACGCCCGTAAATGATTACTCCGCCCGTTTCAGTAATTTCGATATAGTCCCCGTGATGCCACACATTGGGGTAAACGTCGAAATAGGCGCCCCTGAACTTCTCCTGTTCCGGGTCGTTCCAGAAGCCTATAGGCATGGAGGGGAATGGTGCCGTGCATACCAGTTCACCTTTCTGGTTTATTTCCGGTTTTCCTTCGAGACTGAAGGACTCTACCTTCATACCCAGTCCCCTGCACTGCAGTTCCCCGGCGTAGACCGGCCCAATGGGATTGCCCAGGGCAAAGCAGGAAATGATGTCCGTGCCGCCCGAGATGGAGGAAAGGCACAGGTCCTTCTTAATGTCCCGGTACACGTACTCAAAGGTTTCCGCGGCAAGAGGAGAGCCCGTGGAAAGAATGGCCCGCAGGTGGTCAAGGTTGTATTCCTGCCCTGGCTTAAAGCCCTCCTTTTCCAGGGAGGCCAGGTACTTGGCGCTGGTCCCGAAAACACTTATCTTTTCATCCTGGGCCAGTTTAAACAGCGCGCCGGGACCGGGATAAAAGGGCGAGCCGTCGAAAAGAGTGATGGTAGCCCCCACGGCAAGGGCGCTTACCAGCCAGTTCCACATCATCCAGCCACAGGTGGTGAAGTAAAAGATGTTGTCCTCCCTTTTTATGTCGGTGTGCAGGATGTGTTCCTTCAGGTGCTGGATCAGGGTGCCGCCGGCCCCGTGCACGATGCACTTGGGTACACCTGTGGTACCGGAGGAGTACATGATGTACAGCGGGTGATCGAAGGGTAATTGTTCAAACTCTATTTCCAGCCCTGATTCCGGGGCCATAAAATCCTGGAAATATACTGCGTTGGGTACTCCGCTGATGTCGGGTTTTTCTTCTATGAAGGGGACAACTACCACCTTTTCGATGGACGGGATGTCTTTTAAAAAGCCGGCGATTCGCCCTAGGGAGTTAAAGGACTTGCCGTTATAGAAATAACCATTGGCTGTAAACAGCACCCGGGGTTCGATTTGCCCGAATCGATCCAGCACCCCTTTGATGCCGAAATCCGGGGAGCATGAGGACCAGATGGCTCCAATGCTGGTGGTGGCCAGCATGGCAATAACGGTTTCCATCATGTTGGGCAGGAAACCGGCCACCCGGTCTCCCTTTTGAACACCCATGTCCCGCAGCGAGCGGGCCAGGCGGGCCACATTGTCATACAGCTCGGCATAGGACAACCGTACCGGGTCCTGCTTTTCACTTTTGAAGATTATGGCGGTCCGGTCATCCCGGTAACGGAGCAGGTTCTGGGCAAAGTTCAGTTCGGCGCCCTTAAACCACCTGGAGCCAAGCATATCATCCAAATTTTCCACGACGGTGTCATAGTCCCGGGAAGCCCTGATGTCACCGAATTCCCACATGGCCTCCCAGAAGTCGGGGATACTGGTGACGGACCACTGGTAAAGGTCTGCATAAGTTTTAAGCTCCAGCCCGAATTTTTCATTGACAAATCTGATGAAACGGGTCATATTGGCCTGCTTAATGTGCTGTTCGGACGGTTCCCAAAGCAGCTTTTTCATGAATTATATACCTCCTTTTCATTGAAGAATCGTATCGCACATTCCCGGCTAAAACCCGGTGGGCTCCTTGGGAATACGCCCGGTCTTGATGCATTCGCTCCGCAGCCGGCGCCCCACAATCTTTTCCATGGTGCGGCCTATTTCCAGCACCCGGTTTACGTCTACCCCGGTGTCGATGCCCATCTCGTCCATCATTACCACCATGTCCTCAGTGGATACCAGGCCGACGATGTTGGGATCCTGGTAGTAATAGTCGCCCGTACCGGCCACGGGGCAGCCGCCGATGAAGTTGGTGGGCTGGCCGCCTATTCCGCCCATAGTGCCCTCAAAGTGGGTTATACCGGCCTGCAGAGCCGCCAGGACGTTGGCCAGGCCCCAGCCCCGGGTAACGTGGAAATGGGCCACGTGCAGTTCGGGGGTGGGGAGAGCATCCATAATCATGGAAAAGTATTCATAAACCTTGTCAGGGGGCGCCGAGCCGTCGTGATCCGCGTGCTCAATGTCGTCGGCGCCAATATCCAAGTAATACTTTGTAAATTCCACCGCCTTTTTCAGTTCGGTGGGACCCTCGATGGGGCAGCCCCAGATAGTGCTCACCGTGCCGCAGACCTTTATTCCGGCATCATGGGCCTTTTTAATGCAGCGTTCGCTTTCGGCCCAGTATTCCTTATGATCCAGGCCGGAGTTTTTGATCATGTGAGAGGGCGATGTGGATACCATCATTAAAATGCGATTAGGTCCGTAGCCCTCCTTTTTGGCCTCGATAGCCCGGTCCACCGCTCTTTCCCGGATGGTGATGGCGGTCATTTCCACATCGTCCAGTTTATCCTTTACCCGCTTGCTGGTGTGGATAGCTTTGAAGAGTTCGTTGGCATCGGCGAACTGGGGCATCCCCTTGGGGTTGCCAAAGTTTGAAACCTCGATGCGCTTGAACCCTGCCAGGATCAGCTCTTCCAGGCACCAGAGCTTAGCCCGGGTGGGAATAAATTTTTCTTCATGCTGAAAGCCGTCCCGCACGGTGATATCTCCAATAACCACTTTTTTTGGATAATTCAGTGAAAACAAAAAATCCCCACCTTTTAATTAATTAATTTTCCAACTACTAATTGGCAAAGTACTTTTTTAAAACACAGGATTTCTTAGCTGAAGAGGTTTTCTTACCTGGCCCGGTAAACCGGCTTTCGTTTCTCGTTAAACGCCCTCAGCCCCTCGTCCCTGTCCTCCGTGGCCAGGCAAACATTGTAGCACTCTGCTTCCAGGGCCAGGGCTGTATTTAGTTCCAGTTCCACTCCCAGGTTGATAGAACGCTTGGCCTGCTGCAGAGCAATGGGACCGTTCTTGGTAATCTCGCGCATTATTTCCATTGTCTTTTCCATCAATTTTTCCGGCGGCACTACGTGGTTGGCCAGGCCCAGCCGGTAAGCTTCCTGGGCCGGAATGCGGCGGCCGGTGAAAATAAGTTCCTTGGCCCGGGCCCGGCCGATCACCCGCGGCAGCAGCTGGGTGCCCCCGCCTCCCGGAATGATGGCCAATCCCACTTCCGGCAGGCCGAAGGCCGCTTTTTCCGAGGTTATAATGAAATCACAGCAGAGGGCGAACTCACACCCGCCGCCCAGGGCGAACCCGTTTACCACTGCCACCAGCGGCTTGGGGAACTGGGCCACAGCGGTAAAGGCTTTGACAAAGAGCGCCCGCTGTTTCTTCATTTGATCACGATTCATGTTTTTTCTTTCTTTGAGGTCCGCGCCCACACAGAAAGCCCTGTCGCCGGCTGCCGTGAGGACCGCCGCGAACACCTCGTTATCCAGTTCCAGTTCCTCAAGCACCGCCAGCAGTTCCCGGGCGGTCTGGGTACTGAGTGCATTCATGGCCTGGGGCCGGTTTATTTTTACTATGGCTATATGCTCTTCCCGGGCTATTTCGATGGTTTCGTACTGCACGGGGATCACTTCCTTAGCTTTAAAATATATTATCTTTTAACATTGTCACAGGCTGTCTCTTTCAATTAAACCGGGTAAACAGGGTGCCTGCGCTCGGCAAACCTGACGTCCTTTGATTCATAAAGCTTAAAGCGGCTTATCAATTCCTGGCGCAGGTCTTTCCCACTGACGATATGATCGACAACCAGTTCCGAGGCCAGTTTATAGATATCAATGTTTTTCATGTATTCCTCGCGTTTCTGTTTTATAAAGTCAGGTCTTTCTTCGGGCGGCAGCGCATTGATCTTATTCTCGTACACAGCATTAACCGCCGCCTCCGGTCCCATTACTGCTATTTGCGCGGTGGGAAGAGCCATGCAGCAGTCGGGTTCGAAGGAGGGGCCGCACATGGCGTACAACCCTGCCCCGTATGCCTTTCGTACTACCACGGAAATCTTGGGTACCGTGGCCTCGGACATAGCGGAGATCATTTTGGCCCCGTGGCGAATGATGCCCTGGCGCTCCACATCCGACCCGATCATAAAACCGGGGACATCCATCAAGAACAACAGGGGGATGTTAAAGGCATCGCACAGGTTCATAAAGCGGGCTGCTTTGTCCGCGGAGTCCACGAAAAGGACCCCTCCCTTTGCTCTGGACTGGTTGGCCAGGATACCCACCGTCTGGCCGTCAATGCGGCAGAGACCGGTAATTAACTCTGTAGCGAAAAGTTTTTTTATCTCAAACCAGCTTCCTGCATCTATAATCCGGTCAATCAGTTCGTACATGTCGAAGGGCTCGTTGGCTCGCCCGGGAATGATCTCTTCTATCGACCGGCCGTCATACGGCTGCTGGGCAATGGCCCTAGGTGGGGTACCCCGGTAGTTCTGGGGAAAATAGCCCAGGTAGGTACGGCAGGCCTGGATGGCTTCTTCTTCGTTTTTGGCCAGCAGGTCACCGCAGCCGCTGACGCTGCAGTGCATACGTGCCCCGCCCATTTCTTCCAGGCTTACTTTTTCGCTGATCACCATCTGGGCCATACGCGGCGATCCCAGGTACATGCTGGCATTTTTATCCACCATGAAAACAACATCACAAAAGGCCGGGATATACGCACCGCCGGCGGCGGAAGGGCCGAAAAGCAAGCAAACCTGAGGTATCAT
This sequence comes from Desulfoscipio gibsoniae DSM 7213, assembly GCF_000233715.2. GTDB lineage: Bacteria > Bacillota > Desulfotomaculia > Desulfotomaculales > Desulfallaceae > Sporotomaculum > Sporotomaculum gibsoniae. Next base: position 1,820,455 of record NC_021184.1, on the reverse strand, counting down.
GCCGGACATTTTGACCTGGTTGTAAAAGATCCTACCGGCTCCACGCCGGCCCGGAAACATTTCCACCTGGTCGGTGATCCTGGCCCCTGCCGAGTCCACCAGGTAGAGCATGGGGACTTTCATATCCATGGCTATCTCCTGGATGCGGATGATTTTCTCCACCGTGCGCCAGCCCCAGGAGCCTGCCTTTACAGTGGAGTCATTGGCCATCACACAAACGGTACGCCCGTTAATTCTGCCGGTGCAGGTGACCACCCCGTCCGCCGGAAGATCTCCGGCCAGATTGTTGGCCCAAAGCCCATCCTCACTGTAGTGACTCTCGTGGTCAAGCAGCATTTTAACCCGGTCCCGGGCAAACATCTTACCTTTTTTTGTGTTGCTTTCATGGTATTTGGATTGCCCACCTTTATATATCTGTTCCACCTTTTCGTTTATTTCTTTTTCCAGGTTTTTGAGGTCATTTTCGTTCATGTTATTCATCTCCTTGTTTATGAGGTTCCAGGCATCTTTATTCTTTTAAATTGATTCATCTTCCCAACGCTTCTAACGCTTGTTCGCGAAGACGGAATTTCTGGATTTTCCCACTGGCTGTGGTGGGATACTCGTCAACAAAGATAAAAAATTTCGGTATTTTAAAGCGGGAAATTTTGCCGGTACAGAATTCCTTAAATTCTTCCACCGTGGCGGAAGTCCCATCCTTCAGCTGGATAAATGCCGCCACCTCTTCACCATATTTTTGACTGGGCACACCCACAATTTGAACGTCCCTAACCTTGGTGTGAGTGTATAAAAACTCCTCAATTTCGCGCGGGTAAATATTTTCGCCGCCGCGGATGATCATATCCTTGAGGCGTCCGGTGATCTTGCAGTAGCCGTTCTCGTCCATAATTGCCAGGTCGCCGGTATGCAGCCAGTTATCTTTATCTATGGCTGATTCGGTAGCTTCGGGCATATTGTAGTATCCCTTCATCACGTGGTAGCCCCTGGTGCATAACTCTCCCTGTATCCCCGGTGGCACTTCCCGGCCCGTATCAGGATCCACTACTTTCACTTCCACATTGGGTAGAGCTCTCCCCACGCTGCTTACGCGCAATTCAATGGGATCGTCCGTCCTGGTCATGGTTATGCCGGGGGAGGCTTCCGTTTGACCGTAAGTGATACATATTTCGCTGGCACCCATGGTGTTAACAACCGCTTTCATAACCTCAGTGGGACAAGGTGCCCCGGCCATAACACCGGTTCGAAGGGAGGCGGTGTTATATTTCTTATTTTTCATTTCCTCCAGCTCGGCTATAAACATTGTAGGAACTCCGTGAACGGCAGTACATTTTTCAACCTCAACAGTTTCCAGTACTTTAGCCGGGTCAAATTTCTCCACCGGAACCATCGCAGCACCTGTAACTGCACAAACCAGAGTACCAATCACACAACCAAAACAATGGAAGAAAGGTACGGGTATACATAACCGATCTTCAGAAGAAAAATTTAGGCATTCTGCCATACTCACTGCATTGCCTATCAAATTTATATGAGTAAGCATAACTCCTTTGGGAAAACCTGTGGTCCCTGATGTATACTGCATATTTACCACATCATCAGGCTTAGCGTCCTCCTGCCTTTTTTCCAGCTCTTCCTCACTTACATGGTCAGCCATGGTCATGATATCGTTCCAGTTAAACATCCCAGGGTAATTTTCCTCACCTATATAGATTACATTTTTCAACTTGGGTAATCTCTGGGATTTGAGCTCACCCGGCTTACACTGGTTCAGTTCCGGGCACAGCTCATACATAATGTTCACATACTCATCCGAATCTCTAACGCCACCAACCAGTATAATAGTGGTAGAATCTGACTGTTTGAGCAGGTATTCAAGCTCAAAGCTGCGGTAGTTGGTATTCACTGTAACAAGGACGGCTCCCATCTTTCCGGTGGCAAACTGGGTAATCACCCATTCCGGTACGTTATTGGCCCACATGGCTATATGGTCACCTGTATTAACCCCCAGGCGCATCAAGCCTTTTGCAGCCTGGTTGCAGACGTCTCTAAATTGGCGGTAGTTGTATCTTAGGCTGCGGAACGGGTAAACCAGCGCATCGTTCTCGGGATAGCGCTCCGCCATCTCATCAATAAGCTCTCCTATCGTAATCGTGCCGACTTTTGATTCCAAAGTTTCGCCTCCTTTATCAATGATCTAATAAAAATCCTTGTTGATGGTTCCTTTAGATAAAACCTTTAACAGCTAATTAATTACAAGGGCCCTGCTGTATCCTACCTGCACTCAGGACTCAGTAATTGACGGGCAATCACTATGCGCTGGACCTCGGATGTACCTTCACCGATTTCACAAAGCTTGGCGTCCCTCAGGTAACGCTCCACAGGAAACTCCTTCATGTAACCGTACCCACCGTGAATCTGAATAGCTTCCAGTGCCGCCTTGGTGGCGATTTCGGAGGCAAACAACTTGGAAATTGCAGCTTCCTTGGTGTACGGTAGATTATGGTCCTTGAGCCAGGCAGCCTTTAGGTACATCAGCCGGGCCAGTTCTATGTTCGCTGCCATATCAGCCAGCTTAAACTGGATGGCCTGGAACTTGCCGATGGGCTTACCGAACTGGTTTCTCTCCTGCGCATACTTCAGGGCGGCATCCAGGCAGGCCTGGGCGATGCCCACGGACATTGCCGCAATTCCAATTCTTCCGGCGTCCAGAACTACCAGGAACTGCTTAAAGCCCTCCCCCCTTTTGCCAACAAGGTTCTCTTTCGGAACCCGGACGTTATCAAAGAATAATTCCGTGGTATTGGAGCCGTGCAGCCCCAATTTTTCATAATTGGCATTCACGGTAAACCCGGGGGCATCGGTGGGGACTATAATGGCACTGATCCCGCTGGTACCTTTTCCCTTGTCGGTTACAGCTGTGGTGGTCACGAAGCGGGCAAAACTTGCATTGGTAATAAAACACTTTGTGCCGTTGATAACCCATTCATCCCCGTCAAGGACCGCAGTGGTCTGGGTACCTCCCGCATCGGAACCGGCGTTGGGCTCGGTAAGACCGAATGAACCCATACACTCGCCCTGGGCCAGCGGGGTTAAATACTTTTTCTTCTGCTCTTCGGTGCCGTAAAGGTAGATGGGCATACATCCCAGTGAAATGTGAGCCTCATAGGTTAGCCCTGTGGAGCCGCAGGCACGGGATATCTCTTCCAGCGCCAGTGAGTAACTGATGTAGTCGGCGCCCGCGCCGCCGTATTCTTCCGGGAAAGGCAATCCCATCAGGTCCATCTCCGCCAGTTTTTTCACGATATCCAGGGGGAATTCCCCTGCCTTGTCAATTTCGGCCGCACGCGGAACAATTTCACTCTGGGCAAAATCCCGTACCACATCCCTTATCATCTGCTGGTCCTTAGTTAAATTGAAATCCATAAGCAGACCCTCCTTTTTTTAGGAGCCATGGGGCTGGTCCTCATGACTTAATTTTGAAAATATTGTGCCTTTTCAAACAATTAAACCTATCGCTCTTCTAAATAACAATTTTTATGCCAGCGCCGGATCACAGGCCTTTCTGTTGATTTTCCAATTTGTTGACAGAATAATTAGTTCGCATTTGATTACAATTGTATTAAGATAAAATCAAGTGTGAATATTGTAACTATTCATGCAGGAGGTATACAATGGACAATGCCGGAACCATCTGTAACAATCTAACGGTTTTTTTGAAACCTGAGGACACTCTACAGGAGGCCATTGTCAGCTTTTCCCGGGCGCGCCTGGATGCAATCCCCGTGGTCAATGAAGAAAATAAAGTATTGGGGGTCATGACCAAGCACAACCTCTATAAAGCGCTGTTAGATAACTTGTCCCTGGATGTGCCGCTGGCCGATCTGTACACCCGCCCGGCCATAAAGGTACAAGAGGAAGACCCCTTTGAAAAAGTGTACATGACCATGGTAAGAAGAAGGATCGGCCAGGTTGTGGTTACCAAACACAAGGATAGGCCGGTTGGTATGGTAACAAAACTCAATTTAATAGAAAAATTACACAGCCGGAGTGAAAGGATGGCCGGGGAATTGGCCTCTCTGTTGAATGCCTTAGAAAATGGCGTGCTGGCCATTAACCGCCGAAAAATAATCACGGTACTCAACCCGGCAGCGGAAAAAATGCTGGGCGTGGAGTCCAAAAATATGCTGGGACGGGAAATTACCACCGTTCTTCCGGAAATTAAATTGAGCGACATACTGTTTACAGGTAAGATGGAAAACTGGACAAAGATCGCCGGCTCTCCCGGGCTGGTTGCCAGATATTTGCCCGTATTCCGGCACGGCCTTATCAACGGTGCCATTGCCGTACTGCATGACCTGAGAGAGTACGAGCAGGTGGCGCAGGAACTGGAAAGTGTAAAAAAGCTGCAGCAGACTTTTGCCACGGTATTGGAAATGGCTTATGACGGCCTGCTGGTAATTAACCAGAATGGAGTTGTTACCACTGTTAACCAGGCTATTTTAGAATTCCTTCAACTGAGAGAGGAAGATCTGCTGGGAAAAGAAGTACAGTTAATAATACCGGAACTGGAGCTGGAAGAAATTATTCAGACCGGCCTCAGGGACCAGGGTGACGTGCGGAGTATCAGGGGAGTAAGGTGTATCGTTAACAGGTTACCCATGATTCGCGACGGAAAAGTTATGGGCGCCGTGGCAAAACTGACTTTTCGCGACCTTCATCGCCTGCCGGATCTCGTCAACCGACTGGAAAAACTGGAGAACCAGATTTCTTTCTACCGCAATGAGCTGTCCCGGGTTTCCCGTAATGATATACACCTGGATGATATTGTGGGTGACAGTCCTGTAATCCAGCAGGTTATAAATATGTGCCGCCTGGCTGCCCAGAGTATCTCTACAGTTCTGCTGATCGGGGAAAGCGGTACGGGCAAGGGCATTTTTGCCAGCGCTATTCATAATGAGTCCCGGCGCCCGGGTCCATTTATCAAAATTAACTGCGCAGCTTTACCAGAAAACCTTCTTGAATCCGAGTTCTTTGGCTACGAGGGGGGAGCCTTCACAGGTGCACGCAAGGAAGGTAAACCGGGTAAATTCGAACTCGCAGACGGCGGTACACTGCTTTTGGATGAAATAGGTGACATGTCGCCCCTACTGCAGGCCAAAATTTTACGAGTACTGCAAGAGCGAGAGTTTGAAAGGGTCGGGGGCACTAAAACAATTAAAGTCAACGTAAGGGTCATTGCGGCCACCAACCGGGACCTGGAGCAGTTGATAAAAGAAGGAAAATTCCGGGAAGACCTCTACTACCGGCTGAACGTGATTACCGTGCGTATTCCTGCCTTACGTGAAAGAATAGATGACATACGCTCTCTGGCATCATATTTTATTGACAAGTACAACCGTATCTTGAACACCAGGGTTACGGGCCTTGATGCTGTAACCATACAGCTTTTAAGGAAGCATCACTGGCGGGGAAACGTGAGAGAATTGGAGAATGTAATCGAGCGGGCGTTAAATATTACCCAGAAAGGAAAAATAATACCTCTTCACCTTCCCCAATACCTGCAAAGTCCTTCTAACGAAAAAACCGTTGAAACGCAAGCAGCAACAGAAAAAGATAATATAGACTTGTTTTCCACCGTGGCCAGTGCGGAAAAAGAGATGATACTACAGGCCATTGAAAGGACGGAGGGAAACCGGACCAAAGCCGCCCAGTTGCTCGGCATCAGCCGGACCTGTTTGTATAAGAAGCTCAGACAGCACAACATCCGGCGTAAAAAATAACCCTTAAACACGCTTTTATCATGCGAAATTGCCAAAAATAACAATCGCAGCCATGACCGGACTGATAAGATAGCACCTTTATATATTGACTAGAATACAATAGAGATTCCCAAAGCAGCTCTCATGGAGCGCATGGAGCAGAATTATTGTTTTACATTAAACCAAATCTTTCTATATATCCAAAGATAAAAACAATCAAAATAATAAATGGCAGGATGTAGGTAAGATAAAATCTTGTTTTGTGCGGGACCTTAATCCCTACCCCTGTATTGGCTTCTTTTATGAAGTTTTTCCAGCCCCATCCATACCGGCTAACACAGAAAAGAACGTAAACAATAGAACCTAAAAGCAGAATATTATTGCTTACTATAAAGTCTTCCAAATCTAGAATATTAGTGCCCTCTCCCAACGGAGTAAAACCACTCCAAACATTAAATCCAAGTGCACACGGTAGTGATAAAATAGTGATGGCTATAAAATTGATAATTGCCGCTTTTTTTCTTGACCAATTAAAAAGGTCAATACCAAAGGACATAATATTTTCAAATACTGCAATAACAGTAGATAAAGCAGCAAAAACCATAAATATATAAAAAGCGGTACCCCATAATAGTCCAGCCGGCATAAAGTTGAAAATATTAGGCAGGGTAACGAAAACAAGGCCGGGACCGGTGCCGGGGTTTACACCAAAGGCAAAACATGCTGGAAAAATAATTAGCCCTGCCATAATAGCTACCCAGGTATCAAGAATTGTGATGTTTATGCCCTCTCCAAGCAAACTTCGTTCCCTGGAAACATAGCTGCCAAATATCGCCATACTTCCCATTCCAATACTTAGGGTGAAAAAAGCTTGCCCCATTGCTGCATAAATCATTGTCCAAAGACCATATTCCGCAATACTATCAATATTTGGTAAAAGATAAAAAGAAAGTCCTTCTATTGCATTGGGCAGGGTCAGAGAACGAATCACCAGGGCAATCAATATGATCAAAAGGAAAGACATCATAGTCTTGGTTATTCTTTCAACTCCTTTTTGCAGCCCTAGGGAACATACTGAAAAACCTAAAATACAAATTATAACCATAAAAAGTATACTTAGTCCGGCACTAGATGTAAGACCACCGAAAATTGCTTCTACTTCTGCCGGTGAACTGCCAACAAAATCACCTTTTAGCATAAAGAAAAGATAGGCCAACATCCAACCTGCAATAGTAGTATAGAACATCATTAATAAATAGTTTCCCGCTATAGCAAACCATTTATATTTGTGCCATTTACTGCCTTTGGGCTCTAAAGCATCAAAAGATGCGGCAACGCTTTTTTGACTTGCTCGGCCAACGGAAAACTCCATAACAAGAATTGGCAACCCAAGGATTACGAGAAACAAAATATAGGTAAGTACGAAAAGACCGCCTCCATAAAGACCTGTAATATATGGAAAGCGCCAAATATTACCTAGTCCAATGGCACAGCCTGCAGAGATTAGAATAAACCCTAACCGTGATGAAAATAATTCTCTTTGTTGCTGCATAATTTCTCTCCCTTCAAGTAAATGTTTCTTTGATAAAATTACCATAATATTAATTAGGGCCTACTGAACAACCCTAAATTAAATTATACTACTGCTGCGGGTTCTTCGGGACCCGCAGTTTGTATTTAGAGTAAAAAAAGGGCTACGCACTACGAACTATTTAGCTCGTTATGCAACAGCCCCTTTAAAAATTAATTCCGGCAACGACCTACTCTCCCGCGGTTTAAAACCCAAGTACTATCAGCCTACCCGTTCCACCCCTTCGGGGTACACGGCGGGCACAAGTCGAAGAGCTTAACTTCCGTGTTCGCATGCCTGTGCCCCGTAGGGGTATGCCCCGCGTGTGCCCCGAAGGGGTAGAGGGGTAGGATGGGAACGGGTGTATCCTCTCCAGTCTGGTCACCGGAAAACTTTATATAAAATTGTTAGGAAGCTAAAGCTAATTTTCAGATGCTTGGGACCTTCTGATAGCTTAGTTCCCTCAAAAATGCACAGCTTAGCAAGTGTATCATCATCTAGCGAACATTATCTACCACGTTAAACCGGAAAAAAAGGCTCTGGTTTCTTCCTTGTTCGGGTGATAAAACATAGCCTCGGTCATTCCGTATTCTACCACCTGGCCATTAGCAATAAATACTGTCTCTTGTGCCACCCTTTTAGTGAAAAAGATTGTGAGTTACAATAACTATGGTCAGTTGCGCGGACAGGTCAACCAAAAGTTTTTCAATAAGCAGTGTGGAGGCAGGGTCCAGATTGGAGCAAGGTTCATCCAGCAGTAGCACATCCGGCTCAACTGCCAGCGTTCGGGCGATGGCCAGCCTTTGCTTCTGACCACCAGACAGTTCGGCCGCAGGTTCATCCAGTTTATCCTTGACTTCATCCCACAGACCGGCCTGGAATAGGCATTTTTCAACTATTACAGGCAGTTGTTTTTTACTGGCCCCGTAATAGCGCGGGCCGAAAAGAACATTTTCCTTTATGCTTAAAGGCAGTGCCACCGGGGTTTGAAATACCAGTCCCACCTGGCACCGAATACCTGCTACATCTTTGCTAGCATATATATCGGTTCCGGCCAGTAAGATTTGGCCACTGCACCTGAAAGCTTTGTCCAATTCAGCTGTTCTATTTATACTCCGTGAACTACCCCTCCCTTCGCTCCGCTCAGGAAGGGGCTTCCATGAGCAAAACAAAGTTACGGAGTTTCCTGGTTCATAGTAGGTCCTTACTGCAACCTAGCTCCCCAGGCATATGACCGCCGTCCCAGCGGCACAGTTTTTTGAACTATGATGCTTTAGACTTATGTAGAATATTTATTGCTGCATTGTGGTCCCTGTCAAGGACAAGGCCACAATGTGGGCAGGCATGTATTCTTACCGACAGGTCTTTCTTGACAATACTACCGCACCGGCTGCACTCCTGCGTTGTCCCGTAAGGCGGTATTTTCTCCACCATCCTACCGGCACTCTCAGCCTTGTAGGTTAGCATGGAGATGAATTCGCCCCACCCGGCGTCGGATATGCTCTTGGCCAGTTTATGGTTTTGTACCATGTTTGTTATTTGCAAGTCTTCCACTACGATCTTGCCGTATCTCCATACCAATTGATCGGATATCTTATGGTGGAAGTCTTTGCGCTGGTGGCGTATCTTTTCGTGTTGCCTGGCAAGTTTATTCCTGGCCTTGGCTCGGTTCTTTGAACCTTTCTTCTTACGTGATAAGCTTCTTTGCAGTGTTTTCAGTTTTCGTTCGGATTTTTGCAGATGCTTGGGGTTGGCTATTTTCTCTCCATTGGAGAGTACGGCAAACTCCTTTATTCCCACATCCAGGCCAATGGTCTGCCAATTGGGGGAGAATAACACCGGGTATTCTTCCACCGCCAGTACGGCGTACCATTTGCCGGACTGTTCACGCTTTATGGTACATATCTTGACTTGACCGTGTATCTCCCGGTGCAAATCTATTTTAACCAAGCCGATCTTGGATAGTTTTAGTTTATCATTTTGGAACGAGGCACCAAGGCCATCGCCAAACTGGGTGAAGGTAAGGGATTTATACTGCCCCGGTCCTTTGTATCTGGGATAACCGGGTTTCTCTCCGGCTTGCACGCGACGAAAAAAGTTGTTGTAGGCGCGTTCCACGCGGAACAAAACCTCCTGGGCTACTTGCGAATGAACTTCTTTAACCTTCGGGTGCTTTGCTTTATCGGCTTTGAGAGTTTCTTGTTGTGCTATCCTGGTTAGCCCGTTGCCCGTGCGTTCATAGTAGTTTTTCCGGTCGGCCAGTGCCGAGTTGTAAATTATACGGCAGGTGGTCAACCAATTAGTTAGCTTACTTTCCTGCTCTTTATTTGGGTAGATACGAAATTTGTAATTACGGATTTCCTTGGGACTGGACATATTTTTTGACATCCTCCAGTTTCACCTCCCCCACAGTGGATAAGAAATAGCTTGGCGACCAGAAGTTGCCGCCCCAAAGCTCTTTTTTATTTTCGGGATGATCTCGGAATATCAGCCTGGCTGAAGTGGACTTTAAGGAGTTGATGAACTTGGAAAGCTGAACTTCCGGTTTTGATGCAAAGATAATGTGGATGTGATCCCTATCAGTTTCTTGCTCAATTATCTGTACACCAAACTTGCCGGCTATGTCTTGGTTTACCTTCTTTAGATACTCTGATATTTCCGGCGTGAGAACTTTGCGCCGGTATTTGACGCAGCAGATGTAATGGAAACGAAGGGAATATACTGAATGACAGCCTCTATCAAGTTGGTATTTCATGGCTATATTGTAACAACAGAACCAAAATAAGACAAGGGTTCCTGGAAAAACAAGGCCCGCCTCTCATCCCCGCCCTTCGCCCTCGCTTCGCGAGCAAGGAAGGCTCAGGACGGGGACTTCCCGGCGGGAAAGTTAAACTATCCAGAACATGTTGAAGTATTGGACTTACTGTTCCCTGGTATCCCGGTATATCGGCCGGAAGCGGCTGGTTCGCTAAAAGGTAAAGATGAATGCGTTCTTGTTTATCAAGCAATAAAACTTTAGACAGGCTTTCTATTACTTGAGTTGAAACACGAATAGACCTTCCTTGTTCAAGCCAGGTATACCAAGTTATGCTAATACCGGCTAACTGTGCTACTTCCTCCCTCTCAATCCAGGAGTACGCCGGCGGGTTGCTGTTGTTGAAAGCCCTACTTGTGATGGTAAAATTTTTGCTCTTCGCGTTTTTAAAAAATCGGCCAGTTCTTTATATCGATATTTCTCATTATTCAAATTCATCATCATCTATCTATTATAATTTATACCAGTATAATTTTACTCCTATTAACATTATAAAACTTGTATTACTATGAATTCGAGAAACACTTGTAAAGCAAAAAAAAAATTCTTATTTAACTGCAGAAAGTCTGCAGATTCAAAGGAGGATATCGATGAAAATAAAATCACTGAAACTGGTTTGTTTTTCACCTACCAGGACAACAAATGTAATTATTCAAGGTATTGCGAGGGGAATTAATCAAAGCACCACTATGGAAATATTAGATATTACCAAACCAGATGCGAGAAAACAACAATTACAAACATCAGAAAATGAATTGCTTGTTGTTGCTGTGCCAGTTTATGTCGGAAGGGTGCCGACTCTTGTAAATGAATGGCTTAATACGATTGAAGCTCATAATACGCCTACTGTATGTGTTGTCGTTTATGGTAACCGTGATTATGACGATGCACTGCTTGAGCTTAAAGGAATTTTGAAAAAACGTGGATGTATACCGATCGCCTGTGCAGCATTTATTGGGGAACACTCCTTTTCTAGTTCCGAAACGCCAATTGCCGTAGCTCGTCCTGACGCAAGCGACTTAAACCACGCAGAATTTTTTGGGCGTAAAATTAATGAAAAAATACTATCTATTTCATCAATCGATCAAATTTCTGATATGAATGTACCGGGCAACTATCCCTATAGAGGAGAAACGAAGACATGGATTGTTGATTTTATAGCAGTTAGTGATCAGTGTACGCAATGCGGAGTTTGTGCAGAGGAGTGCCCTGTTGGGGCTATCGATTTTGAAAATAGTTCTGTGATTGATACGGAAAAATGTATCTTATGTTGTGCTTGCATTAAGCGCTGTCCCCAAAATGCCAAAACAATGAAACCTGGCCTGGTCAAAGACGCTGCAATAAGGGTAAGTGAAAAGTTTAAAGAACGAAAGGAACCAGTATTCTTTTTATAATTAGAGGGACAGGCCCTCTATGGGATGTCCTCTATGGGAGGATCCGGAAAACCGGTTAGGCTTTCCGGATCTTCACCGAGTAATTACGCCTCCATCCATCCCATTTGGATTCCTTGTTGCATGCCTTTTTCAATACCTTTTTGGATCCCTTTTTTTTCACCTTGGTCAATCCATTTTATCTGAATATTAACGATCTAAAACTGTTTCTCCTGCTTCATGAATCACGCCGGGTGCAAATAAAGACAAATTCAGTTTTTATGGCTTGGTCCCACCAAAGATGGCAAAGTTAAAATACCGCCAATGGTAACCGACATGGATAAAGCCAATTTCTTTGAGCCAATTTGTTTGTACCTCCACCGGTGCCGGGATATCCTCGTCTAAATATCTATTAAACCATTTTTCATCGTCTTCGCCATTACTTCTTATGTACTCGCGCCAAAGGTAATGATACCTGTCGGTTAATGATGATGATTCTCCCAGTACCACTTCCCTGTTAATAAAAACCCCTCCCTGGTTGAGGGCATCATAGATTCTTTTATAAAGCCCGGGTTTTTCCGTGTCATCAAGATGATGGGTAGATAATCCGGATACTATGATATCGTATCCGCCACCAAAATCATCAGAACCAAAGTTCCCTTGAAATAAGGTTAGTCTGTTCTTGTAAACGCTGAGATTCTGGGAACAGGCGGCGAGCATGTTCTCAGCCATATCAAATGCCACCACCCGTGCATTGGGAAACGCAACTAATATGAGGTATGATAAAATTCCGGTCCCACATCCTAAATCCAGTACTTTGACAGCTTTCGACCTTTCAAAGGGAATCATGGCCAGGATGGTTTCATTTTGTTCGTGGTACTAGTCAAGCATTTCCTCCGATTTGGCACAGACACTGTTAATGCAGGCAACAATAAAAAAATTCTTGACTGTTCCCCAAGGTGATGTATTATATTCATACTCGCGGGGGGATGGAAATGAAAATCAGTGCAGTGCAAAAATATACAGCCCTTACCAAAAAGGCTATCAATTATTACGAACAAGAAGGTCTAATAAAACCCATTGTCGATTCCAATAATGGTTACCGGGAGTATTCACAACATGATGTAGATGCCTTAACACAAATATCTGTATTGCGTCAATTTGATATGCCAATTAAAAAGATTAAAGAAATCATAGCCGAGCCTGACAAGCTAAAAGACTTTCTGGAACAACATTTGGAAAGACTGACTGATGAAGCAAGAAGAATAGAAAGGAACAGGTATATTTTACAATTATGCCTCAAAAGCTTTGACAGTTTTAACGGATTGCAGCAGTTGACCAAACATTTATCAGCATTAAATAAGGCTATGGAAATGGATGGACGTAACAGGGAAGGTTTTATGAAAAACCAGTTGCAGCGTATTTTCCCGGGCAACTTTGGCAGGATGCTGATTGCATATTACAGTCCATTTCTAAACGAACCCGTGGATACTTTAAAAAAGGAAGAAGCCTGGATTAAAATAGTCCAATTCCTTGATGATATTGATGATATTGAGTATTCGGATGATATGAAAAAAATTTATGAACAGCTAACCGAGGAAGACTTGAAAAAACATGAACAATTTATTGCCGAGGACATAAAAAAATGGCTAAACATTACTAAAGAGGAATTGTATTTGGAAAAGGAAAAAATTACCAAAGACATAAAAAACTTGATCGCCAGTCCACAAGTCAATGTAACGATGCTAAGTTCGATTAAATTGTCCGGAGAATTGAAAAGTAAAATTAAAAGCTTGGGTTACTACGAAAATTTTGTGGACAACTTGAAAATTCTAAGCAGTGATTTTCGGGAGTATTCTCAAAACAGGCTCAAGTTTACTGAAAGTTTAAATTTAATTATCGATGAGTTAGGAATTACCGAGGGGCCAAAATAGCCCGGATGGAATAACAAAGCCCTGCGTCCACCAGCGCCGGCTCGGTGCCGCCGTCCATAAGGTAGAGACAACAATCACGTTCATCCGTTATTTGGGGCCCCCCTACGATGTACATACCTTCAGCTTGTTCTTTACAACTTTTAATTTTACAAATTGGCAATTCTTCCAATAAAAAGTCCTGGGCATAGGAAGATAAATCTTTAATCTGAATGGGTTCTTTTGATATTTGCGGATATTATTTTCTAAGTGGTAGATAAGCCTTCTAATCTAGAAGGCTTGGGTTTGCTTTTAAGAAATCACTAATCTCTTCAAGCACAAATTCCGATCCGACGTATAAAGTAGAGCCGATAAAACTCAAAGCTAATAAGCTAAAGCTCATGTTAATCCAGAGTAATCTACGGTTGCTGTTTAAGATCGTTAACCCCATCAGAATTATAATTACGGCAGGAATGGTATTCAAAAATGGCGTCGGCAACATAATTAGCATGCTCATGAGCACTACAGCCAATGATGCCAACCGAATCTCCGATTCGTTAAGCATATTTGGTTGGCTGCAATTTAAGAAGTACCTTTCTAATCTTGCACACAAAGGCAGCGCTTTAGCATCAATTTTCCTGATAAGCGTCTGAGATATCTCCCTTTTACCAATTGCTTTAGGTACCCACAGAGTGGTTCTCCCCAACATTCTTTGAAAGGACCAAACGCAAAGAAGAGCTGCCGGAATAAAACCTATGCCTGGAGGTAAGGGGATAGTTAACGGTAACGCCATAACTATAAACATCAAACCAAAACTTTGAGAACCGAAAGCATTGATTAAATCCTCGACGGTAAGGATACATTCTTTCTTTCCAATGGTATCGCGAATTATTTCGCTTGGAGGTTTAGATCCTGACGGACAACTCATTTTAATAGCTGACTCCTTTCTCCTTGCATTTACCCTTGGTAAGTAAGATTAAACTAAATAATATGGGAATAATTTGGCGTAAGCCAGGCCCCAAAACTACTCGAGCATAGGTATAAGTAATGTTTTTTTTCTTCGTTTAGAACAATTTTATCGGGAATGTAATATATCTATTCCTTTTCTAGTACTATTTCTGTTTGAAATACCATAATGGAGTGAGCATTGTTCTCATCATCTTTGCCCTCCATGTTACTTCTACGTATTATCTTAATATTGGTGCTTTCCCTTGCATCCATTGTTTAGATAGGGGCGTAATTATTATGACCTTAACATGATTTAACATCGTTTGTAAAGATCCTATAATTGATTTTGGAGTACCTTCTCGGTCATGCTACCCTATCAAACCTTGAAGACGGATCGTAAGAGAACGTAATAAGTTACCTTGCTCGGGGAGGGTCCGGAAAGCCTAATCGCTTTCCAGATCCCCCCGAGCAATGTGTGACAATAATCTCTCTTAGGTATGACGTAAAAAATCCAAACGTTTGGATTTCCTTCGGCATATGTTCAGACCAGCTTTACTTAACGCTGCCAGGTGTAAACTGTGCCGCTGTCCAATATTTGTTGAATGTAGTGCCGGGCGGCGCTCTTTAACCAGCCTCTGGTAAGCGGTACCAGCAAAGAAAATCCGAAAAGGTCTGTTAGCAAGCCCGGGGTAATTAAAAAAGCGCCGCCTACCAAGATAAAAACTCCGTCAATTAGCTTATTGCCGGGAAGAATCCCCTGTTTAATGTCTTGCTGCATCCGATTGAGCACGTTCAAACCCTGCGATTTTGCCAGCAATACTCCGGCAAACCCGGTAGAAGCCACGATTAGAATGGTCGGCAACATTCCAATCAACCCGCCCAATTTAATTAGAATCCATAATTCCAGCAGAGGAACCAAGGTGAATAGTAAGAGTAGTTTAATCAACATTACTGTATCTCCCTTCACCATAGTTATTTGCTGATGAGCGGAAATTCAATCTTAGACGATTCAGTAAAATCAATGTGATCAAATAAAACATCAATCATTTTCGTTTTATTGAAATATGAATACTGAAGATTTGATTGTTCAAAAGTTGTTTGCTTTACAACCGTATCGCTCATATCTATGCCAATACATTTACAGGATACAAATCGGCATCGCTCAAAATAGACTCCAGAAAATTTACTGTTTGACAAGTCACAAGATTGAAATACAACATCAACAAAACTTGCTTTTTCAAAGTTGCAACCATGAAAAGTACAATTCTCGAAAATACCCTTTCGGATTTCAATTTTAAAAAATGCCGCGCCTTCAGCTTGTTCTTCACAACTTTTAATTTTAAAAATTGGCAATTCTTCCAATAGGAAGTCCTGAGCATAGGAAGAAAAATCATCAATCTGAATAAGTTCTTTTGGTATTTGTGGACGCTTTATATTCATATTGTTATTTCCTTTTAGATTAACGAGCTGACCTCGCTATAGTTCTCATACATAGGGGAAACTCTAGAAAGCCTAACCGGTTTTCCAGAACCCCCCAAAGAGGGCCTGTTCAGGATATAAGGATACGCCATATGGGGTTTTTGCCATAGGCTTTTGTCTAAGTTCTTTTAAACGGTTGCAATTTTCCATACGTCAGTGTTCTCCATAGCCATTCCATGGGACCGAAATGATAGTGCTTCATCCAATAGCGGCTGAAATACACTTGTAGTATGAATATAAAAAATGTCAAAATAATCCCCAAAGCAGGACCAACTCGGCCAAATAACCCCAGCCCATAACCGTAGAAGACGGTGGTGGCAATTATCGACTGCAGCAGGTAATTGGTAAGCGCAATTCTCCCCACATCTCCCAGCGGGCTCAGTGTTTTGAACCAGTCCGGCTTTTGCAATAAGAATATGATCGTTGTTATATAGAGAAAACAAAATGCCGCACCACCGATAACCGTCCCTGTCAAATAGTAAAACTGACTGGACATAAATGAAGTTCCCAGCAAGTTGTATTTACCGATAAATTGCAGAAAAACAAAAGGTATTCCCACTATGAGGCCCCATACCCATATTTTTTTCAACAATGGCCCGTTAATATTAGCGTCCTGGATCAAACGCCTTTTGGCGGCATACGTACCCAACAAGAACATGGCCAGGACCTGCGGGGCCATGATGTACATACCCCCTGCCACGAATGAGAAATCGGCCAGTCTTTGCCGTGTGATCTCCATAAAGCTGCCTTGACTATAAACTTGCACCGACGTTTGCACTTGCTCAAAGTCTTGACCGGCTATGTCCGCATCGCCGATTGCAGCAACCAGGACAGTTAATCCGCCCATTATGACAATGGGTATAATGATAAGCATGGCGGACCAGATCAGTAACGTTTTTTCATTTTTATTCCTGAACAATAACAAAAACAACCCTATCACCGCGTAAAAATGCAGGATATCCCCCCACCACAGCAGGGTTATATGCATAATGCCGAAAAGCAGCAGTACCAATATCCTTCTCACATACAGCTTAACAACCGGTTTACCCTTTTCCCTGACACGCTCCATGAATATGTAAAATCCGTACCCGAATAAGAATGAAAAAATGGTGTAGAATTTTCCTTCGGCAAAGGTGGTAATAAAATAATCTGCCAGTATGTCGCCGGTTGTTGTCCACCACTGCGTTTCAGTCAGGTTAATATAAAGCAGGGGGGCCATAAACAGCAGCATGTTAACAAGCAGAATTCCCAGCAGGGCAAAGCCCCTGATTATGTCCAAAGTGACGATCCTCTCTTTACCGGTAACAGGAATTAGCTCCCCGGTTCCATTTATCATCAAAATTAGTACCTCCGACCGCAAGCAGCGGCTGCATGTTGTGGATGGAGGGGAAATATCCCCTCCATCTGGAGACCGCCATGCTTTCTAATTAATTCACTTTACATAGCTTTGAATTTAAGAAATCGTGTTTTAACATTGGCGTCCATTGTAAAACTGGTTTACGCACTAACTAAAAGATAATCAATAATTTCTCTGTTAATTAACTTCGGCTGTTCATGGTTAATGGCATGCCCAACATCTTTTATAATTTTATAATTTAAATTATTATCGTTCAATATTTTTATAACTGCTGGATGATATATCACTCTGTCGCTGTCACCGATCAGAAATAGCGCTTTATCCCGGAATACGGACATTGCTTCATTATCAAAATGTATCACTTTATTTTTTGAAACCACGCTATATTTCAATATATATAACCAATGCTTCATCATCTCTTTGTTTAGTGAGAATACATCAGAGTTTGGACCAGTTAGTTTTTGAAGTAGCTTTACCGCATTTTCTTCGGTAGGATTTAAAATTTCCGGCAAAAAAACTTTTACACTTCTTAGTATTAGTAAATGGGACTTTATACCTTTTACAGAGGGATAGTTGGCCATACAAACAATCTTACTTACCCGGTCCGGGTTTCTTGCTGCATAGGCCAGTGACATGTAACCACCGTATGATACCCCGGCTATGTTGGTTTTGTTAATATTTAATGCATCTAATATGTAATCTACCCATACAGCCAAGTCGAATTTTTTAAGATAACTCTCGTTAGGTTCACTTTTTCCCGCCCCCCCGAGAGAATCTACAGCCATTATATAAAAATGTTTTACTAATTCCTGTATGTTAAGTAACCACATCATTGCCGAATTATCACCAGTGCCATGAAAAAGTAAGAGAGGGGGATTTGCCCGGTTACCTGAGATAATGACATGAGTTTTCCCATACCCGGTTTCAATATCCATTTCCTCTTTATCAACTTCCCATCTTTCCAGCAGTCTGTTATAAGACTCATAAATCAGTTGTTTTCCTTCCATGCTTTTGAATCTTTTTACCATTTAAATACCCCCCTGTTTTATTATTTTTCAAAAGACGCAATTAAACTGATGTCATTCCTTATTAACAAAATTAACATACTGACCGTTCGGTATAATAAATTTTAAAAAAATTATGTGTTTTTACTTGTACTTATACCTTGTAAGAAAACGTCAGTTCCTTTGCGAAAAAATGCTTTCATAACGTCACAATTCATATTCAAGACATAACAACTATGGCTTAATCCTGTATGTAAACTTACGAAAATACCGGCCAATTCCTTGGGATCATCATTTTTGAACTCGCCCCTGGCGATCCCCTCTGACATGAGTTTTTCGTAGCCTGCAAGAAAGTTGTTAATAATAGCTAAAAATGTTTTACCGGCTTCCGAATTAGCTCCCACTTTGCTAAGAAACTCTTCCCCGGCTTTGTTCATCGGTTTTTGGAAGTTATCAGCTTTATAGTCTGCGTATGCATAAAGTTTATTGGCAACCAATTCATATTGAGAGGATATTTTTTCCCACTGCTCCCACCATTGCGTGAAGGTTTGTTCCGCCAAATTGAGAAATATATCTTCTTTGTTTTTAAAATGGTAATAAATGCTGCCTTTGCTACAGCCCGTAGCGTCACAGATGTCTTTGATGGAAGTGCCGGTGTATCCCTTTTGGGAAAACAAGATCTTAGCCTGGTCAATGATATGCTGCTTTGTTTGTTCTCCTTCGTGTCTGCGTTTAGTCATGAACCCGCTCCTTTTGATTTCTATAAACCGACCGCCCGGTATAATTAAATCATATAGAAAAAAGGCCCGTTTCGCAAGTGCTTTTATTTCTAATAAGGTGTCAAGGGGACGGGTTTTAAACAACGACCCTTCTTTTGCACCTGAAGGGAAAACGGTAATTCAGGTTTTGCTGGACACAGATTTTGACCACTGGTATTATTTGCAAGGAAATAGAGCCCTTTATAAAACTGAAAAAGCAAAGTTGGCTAATAATGTGCTCCACCAATTGGAAACACTTTACCCCGGTATTTCTTCCCTTGTAGAAATAACTGATGTGGCCACGCCGTATACTTTTTGGCGTTATACCCGCAATCACCGGGGTTCCTATATTGGCTGGCTGGCTAACCACACCCGAAACGGTAAGAACCACAATCCCTATGACCCTGCCGGGATTGGCTAATTTCTATATGGCCGGCCAATGGGTACTATCTGCCGCCGGAATTCCACCTGTGCTATATTCAGGCCGCAATCTGGTACAAACTCTCTGCAAACAGGAGGGGAAAAAGTTTTTAACGTTTACTTCGTAATATTTCTTCCTAACCATTAGCTTTAATGATTCGTCAGATCTCCCGCGGTATACAGTACCGAATCCATCCCCCCCAAAATAACAAGGGATTCTCACTTCAATCGTGGGAATCCCTTGTCTTCATTAAAACTATACCCGGGGCCATGGCCATACGATAGGCCGGCACCACACACTTAAAATCCCTGTAACAATTCGGAAATCCTTTTAAAACACTTCATCCAGATTTACTGATAAACCGGTTAAAAGGGGTGAAACCAGCCGGCGGCGCTCGGAACGGGCATATAAAAGAGGGGTTTTTTCTTCACCCTTTTCCAGGGAGTACACTTCCACCACCTGTGCCCCCGGGTTGACCAACCACAGTTCCCTAACCCCGTGCCGGGCGTAAAGCTTCTTTTTTATGGTACGATCCCTTTCCGCCGTGGAGGGAGAAAGGATTTCCACCACCAGATCCGGCGCGCCCTGAATATTGATGTCAGTAACGATGTGGGAACGCTCTCTGGAAATGTACATGATATCAGGCTGCACCACATCCTGGGAAGATAATACCACATCAAGCGGGGCATCAAGAACCTCCCCGCAATTTTTTTCTATTACAAACTGACGCAAAATGGCCTCCAGGTTGGCAGCCACCCTCTGGTGAATGACGCTGGGCGACGGAACCATAAAAAACTCCCCCCCGATCAACTCGTAACGCCGGTCTTCCGGCATCAGGCAGTAGTCCTCGTATGTGAATTTAATATGCGGGTTTACCACAGTCATTATCATTCACCCCTAATGATATTATACCGTCTTTTTAATCATTCTACCACATTAGGTCTGGAGATAGCTGCTCGGGTAGGTTTTGGGCCTGGCTTTCGCCATTCCCAAAACCTACCACAGGGGGACTACCACAGGGGGACAGTCCCTCATCACGTTAATAGTTTAGCAAATTAAAGAAAAGCTTTAAAACCCCCGGCATAAAACCAGGGGGTTATTTAAAATTAATTCCAGCAACGACCTACTCTCCTACCCCTTCGGGGCACACAGCAGGGTAGATGCCCAAATACCTCCCAGCTCGACTTGTTGGTCTCGCTGTCAAGCTCCCTTCTGCCTTTACACTCTGTGCGCGCGATTTCCAACCGCGCTGAGGGAACCTTTGGGCGCCTCCGTTACCTTTTGGGAGGCGACCGCCCCAGTCAAACTGCCCACCTGACACTGTCCATAACCTTGATTCAAAGGCTCGTGTTAGAATTTCAATATCACAAGGGTGGTATCCCAACGGTGGCTCTGCCAAAACTGGCGCACTGGCTTCTCAGCCTCCCACCTATCCTGTACATGCAATACCAAAATCCAATGTCAAGCTGCAGTAAAGCTCCACGGGGTCTTTCTGTCCTGTCGCAGGTAGCCGGCATCTTTACCGGCATACAAGTTCGCCGAGTCCCTCGTTGAGACAGCGCCCAAATCGTTACGCCTTTCGTGCGGGTCGGAACTTACCCGACAAGGAATTTCGCTACCTTAGGACCGTTATAGTTACGGCCGCCGTTTACTGGGGCTTCGGTTTAAAGCTTCGCTTGCGCTAACCTCTCCCCTTAACCTTCCAGCACCGGGCAGGCGTCAGCTCCTATACGTCATCTTGCGATTTAGCAGGAACCTGTGTTTTTGGTAAACAGTCGCTTGGGCCTTTTCTCTGCGACCCCTTCATGCTCCAGTTGGATAACTTTCACATTAATGGGGTACCCCTTCTCCCGAAGTTACGGGGTCATTTTGCCGAGTTCCTTAACGAGGGTTTTCTCGCGCGCCTTAGGATTCTCACCCCACCTACCTGTGTCGGTTTGCGGTACGGGCACCTTATAGCCTCGTTAGAGGTTTTTCTTGACAGTTTGGGTGCAGCCACTTCGCTACTTGTTTTCGCTCCCCATAACCTCTCAGGCTTTATGAACTGCGGTTTTGCCTGCAGTTCGCCTACGGGCTTGGACGCGCTTTTCCAACCGCGCGCTTGGCTTGCCCTCCTGTGTCACCCCATCCTAATAGCAGCTTTCTTATTAACAACTAATTGCACCTTCTTAAGACCAATATGTGACCCAATGGTTTATACAGATTACCTACTATTAGATAGCAAATAAATATGAGGCTAATATTATTTATAACAGGTATTACAACTTAAAATCTGAAAAAATTTTCTAGCAAAAATTATTCTTTCATTTATTGATCTTAGTATTTGCTGCTTTTCTGGGTCACTCATTTCATCCCAACATTTCCCGGAATGGGTTTTCTCTATAATAGATTCAATTTGCTGTTGGGTAAAACCAAGTGCTTTCATCTTTAATTTTATTTTGTTAAGTTCTTCATCCATCAAACATCACTTCCATGTAATTTTAAAAGGGAGTCTTAGAAAGAACTCCCTTTGGTGGGCCATGAAGGACTCGAACCTTCAACCTGACGATTAAGAGTCGCCTGCTCTACCAATTGAGCCAATGGCCCTTATGTACAAATGAAAAGCTGGCTGGGGGCGGCTGGATTTGCAACGAGATGCCAAAGTCGCCAGTACCGGTGCCTTACCACTTGGCTACGCCCCAATGTGGAGGGGAGAAGTCGGAATCGAACCGGACTCCCACCCTGGTTACGGGCAGGCCAACGGGTTTGCGGCCCGCGGGGGGACCATCCCCATTCTCCCCGAAAGTATTTTATCATAAAGTTATTAAATAAATCTAATAAATAATTTTTATTGGATTTATTTTTATGATAAAGACGGTAAATTGTATAGCCCCGATGGTCGGTTGAACGGATAATGTAAAACAAAATAATTTATTAATTGATAATAGTTTCCAAAGGACCCGAGGTGCAGGCATTTTTTATGCTGCCCGGGGATAATCCGCTGGTCAAACCGCAAACCATCAGGGAGATAATACAGGTTTACCGGGAGAGCAAGGCTGGCATTATATATCCCAATTTTAAAGGGTTAAGGGGACACCCCCCGCTTATTTCTGCTGCGTATATAAAAAGTATACTTTCCTGGAACCAGCCTGGAGGGTTAAGGTCGTTGCTTAGTAACTATGCAATAGATGCCCTGGATGTGGAAGTCGAGGATCAAGTAGTATTGCTGGATATGGATAATCCCTTGGATTATCAAAAAGTGCTGGAAACTACTTGAAAAGCACTATCATATGATAGTGCTTTTTTATTTAATTTTAAATGCTGATAAAAATTATTTATCGCTGTCATAAAGGTATCTAGTGGTTTTTATTGAATATTTATCAATGAGCAGCAATTCAAATTAGAGAACTGTTTTTTAACCCGCCCAATTTCGTCTATCCGGGGTACAATGAATTGCTTATAAAATAGGATTAGGCAAGCTTATAGAATTACTTGCTGAGCTTTAACTCTCCTATCCCATGATAAAGTAGAAGTTCGGTTATCAACAAGAATGGGATTACTGAGTAAGGGAGGTGAGATAAGCATGGGTGCAAAGCTTAAGTTCAAAACCAGGATCTTGAGTTTTATGTTATATTGGTGAGCAAACGGCGCTGCTGATTTGGCTGGAGTTTCCAGACAACAATATGCGACTTATACAAAACTTATACGCATCATGTGCACTAGCAGGGTCGATCTAGCATATGTACTCAACTGCTTACTCAAAAGGAACAGACGAGGTTCTTATATAGGCAGTTGTTCCATCTTAGTGATGTCATTTTAGTACTGTCGTAGTCCCTACGACTCTGTTTGTGAAGTAAAGTGCGTAAGTTTAATGTATGTGGGGCCTGTATTCGGATCAATACAAAGTGTCCAACAGCGCTATTTAGTAAGCACTATACCGATAATGAGCTCTTAAGCCAAATTAAGGCGGTTTCAAATTAAAGAAGTCATTAGTAAACCAAGCGATTATTACACCTCAGAAGTAAAAATAAAGAACATATGTTTTTAACCAATGCTATTAGGAATTATAGGCAATTGTCTGCTATAAAGCAGTTTTCAAACTCAGAAGAGTACGGGCAATATAACCTTATGAGGGTGGAGAAAAATGATGGGAAAAGAACAAATTATAAAACAGATTTCTAAAAGTCACGTTAATAGTACTTTTGGAGATGTCATGATTGTAGGTGGTGGGATCAGTGGTATTCAAGCCGCGCTTGATCTTGGCACTGCGGGTTTTAAGGTTTACTTGGTGGATAAAGCCCCGACCATTGGCGGACACATGTCACAGCTTGATAAGACCTTTCCCACCAATGACTGTTCAATGTGTATTGAATCGCCTAAATTTGTTGAATGTAACAGGCATCCCAATATAGAGATCATGACATATACTGAAGTTGACAGTGTCGAAGGGAAAGCTGGAG
The DNA here is from genome assembly GCF_000233715.2 of Desulfoscipio gibsoniae DSM 7213. Classification (GTDB taxonomy): domain Bacteria; phylum Bacillota; class Desulfotomaculia; order Desulfotomaculales; family Desulfallaceae; genus Sporotomaculum; species Sporotomaculum gibsoniae. Next base: position 1,796,625 of record NC_021184.1, on the reverse strand, counting down.
ACTTTAAGGTAATCCTGAATAAAAAGCCCAGATATATTAATGAAAGCAAATGCACTGGGTGTACTACCTGTGTAGAATACTGCCCGGTCTTGTACCCTAATCAATTTAATCAGGAAATATCGAAGAATAAAGCCATCCATATATATTTTGCTCAAGCAATCCCTCTTAAACCTTATATAGATGAAAGTTGTCTTTACCTTAAAGAAAATAAATGTCGTATTTGCGAAGGAGTTTGTAAGAATAAAGCCATAGATTTCAATCAAACGGCGGAGAAGGTAGAAGTAAAAGTAGGAGCGATAATTCTGTCCCCGGGCTTTGAGCCATTCGATCCCAAGCTGAGAGAGGAGTATCGCTACGGAGAGTTTGCAAACGTTGTAACCAGTATGGACTATGAACGGCTATTATGTGCCACCGGGCCATACGAAGGTGAAATATTGCGTGCTTCCGACAAAAAGCATCCCCATAAGATAGCCTGGATTCAATGCGTTGGTTCCAGGCAAGTTCTTCCCGGCGGTAACAGCTATTGTTCATCTGTTTGCTGCACTTATGCTCAAAAACATGTAATTTTGACAAAAGATCATGACGCCGGGGCTGAGTGTACGATATTTCATAACGATATTCGTTCCTATGGCAAGGATTTCGAACGATTCTATCAAAGAACAGCGAAGCTTCCCGGGGTTCGCTTTATCAGAAGCTATGTATCGATAGTGAAAGAGGACCCGGAAACCAAGAATGTCACGGTGCGATATTCTACTACCGTGGATGGAGTAAAAGAGGAAGAATTCGATATGGTAGTATTATCCGTTGGATTGAACCCGCCTGTTGATGCAAAGGGACTGGCAGATAAGTTCGGCATCGAGCTTAATGCGCAGGGATTTTGCAAAACCAACCCCGTTAATCCTATGGAGACCTCCCGCCCGGGAATTTTTGTCAGCGGGGCATTCCAAGGTCCTTTAGATATCCCTGAGTCGGTTGTAACCGCCAGCGGGGCCGGTTCCCAGTGTGGCGAACTCCTGAACTACAGGAGAGGGAACCTAGCCAAAGAAAGGACGTACCCGCCCGAAAGGGATGTCTCACAAGAGCAGGCCAAGGTGGGTGTCTATGTATGTCATTGTGGAGCTAATATTGGAAGAGTGGTAAATGTTCCTGCTACAGTTGAATATGCCAAGACTTTACCAAATGTTGTTCATGCTGAAGAAAACCTCTTTATATGTTCTTCTGAAGCCGCCGCAATGTTAGCAAAGGATATCCAGGAAAGAGAGCTCAACCGCGTGATTGTCGCAGCTTGTACCCCCAGGACACATGAACCGCTGTTCCGGGACACCCTTCGGGAAGCCGGAATTAATCAATATTATTTCGATTTTGCTAATATTAGAGAGCATTGCTCCTGGGTTCACTCTAAAGAAAAGGCAGCGGCCACCCAAAAGGCACAGGAATTAATCCGAATGTCAGTTGCCCGGGCTTGCCTTTTGAAGCCCTTGCAAGAGTTTGATCTGCCCGTTAACAAGAATGCTTTGGTAGTCGGAGGAGGCGTGGCCGGCTTAACCAGTGCACTCTCCATAGCTAACCAGGGACATAGTGTTTACCTGGTGGAAAAGGACACAGACTTGGGAGGAATCGCTCGGAAACTACATTATACCCTGGAAGGACTGGATGTTCAGGCTTATTTGCGCGACCTTATAGCAAAGGTGTATCAGCACCCCTTAATACATGTATATACTGGCGCCATCATTACTGAAGCTAGCGGTTATGTGGGGAATTTCGTGACCAGGGTGGAATTTGAAAAAAGGATAACAGAAATTAAACATGGAGCAACCATCATCGCTACCGGTGCCCAAGTATATAAACCCACCGAATACCTTTATAGTGAAGATGAGCGTGTAATGACCCACCTGGAGTTGGAGGAGCAAATCGCCAAAGGAAACAAAAGGCTCATTAATTCAGAGAGCCTGGTGATGATTCAATGCGTGGGCTGCAGAAATGAAGAGAGAAATTACTGCAGTCGGATATGTTGCAACGAATCTATAAAAAACGCCTTGACCCTAAAAGAAATAAACCCCGAGATGAATATATATATCCTCTTTAGGGATATCAGAACATATGGGTTCAAAGAGAATTATTACCGGGAAGCGGCAAGTAAGGATGTCAGATTCATCCGCTATGATCCTGATGCCAAACCACAGGTTGAAGCTGCTGAGAATGAAGAGGGACGGCCTGTTTTAAGGGTTATCGTGACCGATCCTGTTTTAGGTAAGAAGCTTGAGATAGAAGCCGATGCAATCGCTTTAGCTGCCGCTGTTATTCCCTCCACAGAAAGTAAGGAAGTAGCACAATTATTCAAGGTGGCTTTGAGTCCGGATGAATTCTTCCAGGAAGCCCATGTAAAATTAAGACCTGTTGACTTTGGAGCAGAAGGCATTTACCTGTGTGGGATAGCTCACTATCCCAAGCTTATAGCAGAAACAGTCAGCCAGGCTTATGGAGCTGCCGGTCGGGTCTTAACACTCCTCTCAAATGATACAGTCATAGCCTCAGGCTCTGTTTGTGAGGTAAATGAGAGTAAGTGTATGGGATGTGGAGAGTGCATCTTGGCTTGTACGTATGGTGCCATAGAGTTTCGTGAAATACGACAAGGCAAAAAAGCTGTAGTTAATCCAGTTCTCTGTAAAGGAGATGGTCTCTGTAACGCAAAGTGTCCAACAGGGGCTATTTCACTAAAGCACTATACTGATGAAGCGCTTTTAAGCCAAATTGATGCGGCCTTTGCAGACTTATAAAAGATCATTTATGAACAAAGCAGTTATTACTGCCTCAGGAGTGAGATAAAAATGAGTACAGGAATTAAGTTTAAACCAAGGCTGTTAGGTATTATATGCAATTGGTGCTGCTACGGAGGTGCAGACCTTGCTGGAGTTTCTCGTTTTCAATACCCCCCTTATATAAAACTTATAAGGGTGATGTGCTCCGGCAGAGTCGACATGAAGCATATATTTCGGGCTTTCTCACAAGGAGCAGACGGGGTGTTTATCGGCGGTTGTCATCTTAACGACTGCCATTATATTACTAACGGAAATTTCGATGCAGCAAGCATAGTTCAGCTGTGTAAAAAAATACTGGAACACATAGGGGTAAACCCTGAAAGGTTAAGGATTGAATGGGTATCTGCCGGTGAAGGAATTCGCTTCGCTAATATTATGAATGAATTTGCCACAAAGATGGAGAAGTTAGGACCTCTTGGCAAAGGTGAAGGTTTAGAGGAAAATGCATTAAAATACAAACTTGAAGAAGTTACAAAGCTAATTCCCTACATTAAGCTGACAAAAAAGAAGAAATTGGCGTCACGCCTTAAGAACCAAGAAGAATATGACGTACTTTTCACCAGTAACGAGATAGATAAGTTATTTAGTGAAATAGTATCGTACTATATTGATCCGGAGAAGTGCCAGGCTTGTATGACTTGCGCAAGAAGATGCCCTGCCGAAGCGATCATAAGCGCCAAGAACCAGATTCATGTAATTGACCAGGAGAAATGCATAAAATGCGGAACTTGCTTTGAAGCTTGCCCTCCTCGTTTTGGTGCAGTAACAAAGATTTCCGGCATGCCTATTCCGCCTCCTATTCCTGAAGGAGAAAGAACTATAGTTAGGAATAGTCATACCAAAGCATAAGTAAATGATTTGTTGTAATGATGAGTCGTCCGTTAGGGCGGCTCATAGCTTCTTTTGAATAAATTTTATAAAAACAATTTTCAAGGTAGGGCAAATTAAGAGCTAAGGGGACGAGATTGTTGACACTTCCTTTGAGACTCTTCCCTTGGTATTACTGGTATAATTTCTATTTTTCATATTTAATACCAGTGCTATAGCTATTGTCCCATAGGCCACAAAGCTCCTAAAATATTCCCCCAAGGCCGCGTTACCAAAAATGTTTTGTCCTGCTTGGGGAGAAACGATAAATAAAGAATGAAATAAAACAATGCCCAATAATGCGTGTCTAACCCTGGCTTGTCTAATAGTTGCGCCCCCTGCTAGTGCTTGGGTAGGTTTTGGGCCTGGCTTTCGCCATTCCCAAAACCCACCACAGGGGGACAGTCCCTCACCACGTTAATAGTTTAGCAAATTAAAGAAAAGCTTTAAAACCCCCGGCATAAAACCAGGGGGTTATTTAAAATTAATTCCGAGAACGTAATTACTTTAGTGTAAATGGTTATAACTACCAATAAAGGAGATGACCATTTATGCAAGCCATGCAAGACAAAACGATCAAGGAATTAGCAAAGGATTGCCGCACCGTAGAAGACGTACATGAGATGCTCAAGAATCTATTCAAGGACACCTTGCAGCAGATATTCGAGGCTGAAATTGAAGAGCACCTCGGGTATAAAAAACACAGCATTGAAGGCAATAATACTGGCAACAGTCGCAACGGTTACAATAAGAAAACTATCCAGACTAAGTTCGGCAAGACAGAAGTGGAAATCCCACGGGATCGTAATGGTGAATTTGAACCAAGGCTTATCGGTAAATATGAAAAGACATCCAACCAGCTTGAAGACCAAATTATAGCCATGTACGCCAAGGGTATGTCTACACGTGATATTGAGGACCACATGAGGGATATCTACGGTATCGACGTATCCCCTACCATGGTCAGCAAGATAACAGACAAAATACTACCACTGATTGCAGAGTGGCAGTCCCGGACACTTGACCGTATATACCCTATTGTTTTCCTTGATGCTATCCATTTCAAGGTACGTAAAGATAACCGGATAATAAACAAGGCGGCCTACAGTGTGTTGGCCCTAAATATGGCAGGCCAAAAAGAAATACTTGGCATCTGGATTGGGGAAAATGAAAGTGCCAGCTTTTGGCTTGGTGTATGTAATGACCTCAAAAACAGGGGGGTGCAAGATATCCTGATTACCTGTAAAGACGGGCTTTCCGGGTTTTCTGAGGCCATAAACACTGTTTTCCCCCATACCGAAATTCAGCTTTGCATAATCCATCAAATCCGTAATTCCCTGAAGTATGTGCCATACAAAGAACAAAAGGAGTTGATGGCTGATCTTAAGCAAGTGTACCAGGCATTAACCCTGGAAGAGGCTGAGTTAGCCTTTGAAATATTCAAAGAAAACTGGGGTAAAAGACATCCCATTATAATTCGTTCCTGGGAAAAGAATTGGCTTGAGTTAACAGCTTATTTTAAATACCCATATGAAATCCGTAAAATGATTTATACTACTAATATCATCGAGGGTTACCACCGGCAACTACGGAAAGTAACCAAAACTAAAACTGCCTATCCAACAGACGATGCACTGAAGAAAATTATTTACCTGGCCACCGTTGAAGCAGCAAAAAAATGGACTATGCCAGTTAAAGATTGGAAAAATTGCATCTCCCAATTTGTCATATACTTTGGTGATAGGATAGAATCAGAGATGGCCATATAAAAGTTAGCCGGCCAACAAACCGACCGGTAGCCCTTGACATGGAGCCTCTGGGCCTGTGTTTCTGGGAGCCCACCGGGGAGTCCACGCTACGCTTTGGTCTCCCGCCGCAACAGGCTAACACAGGCCCCTCTCCATATAAAGGGCTACCTAGTTGATTCTAACTAAGATAGTTTTGTGTTAAGAGGAAAAACCATTTACACGTAATATTTCACATTCCCTTAATTCCAGCAACGACCTACTCTCCTACCCCTTCTGGCGTAGCTGCATTGCAGTTCGGGATAGTTCAAAATACCATAACTGCTTTGAATATGTATTTTGGGCAGTGCAATCTGGTGCTGCTTGAGTTGTTCCAGCAAAGTATAAAAATGACTCAATTGTTCTTCGGTAAATGCAACGTCATCTTCCTGCGTACTGTCCGCCACACACAGATGAGTATAAATACCGCAGACTTTCAGGTTATGACACTGAAAGATGCTTTCAATCTCCGCCGCATTATTGCAGCTTTCTCCCAAACGGTGCATACCGGTATCAATCTTGATATGCACTGAGATTTGCTGTTTGGAAGCATTCAGCTGTTTTGCATGTTTATATTCAGTGACCGTCTGTGATAAACGATACCTGACGAGTTCGGGAACCCTTTGCGGGTCGGTATAACCTAAAATTAAAATATCACCTTCAATCCCATGTGTTCTTAAGCGGATACCTTCCTCTATCGTTGCAACGGCAAAGGAAGCAACGCCAATTCTATTCAAGTAACACGCTATCTCCACGTCGCCATGCCCATAGGCATTAGCTTTTACAACAGCCATCAGTTCACATCCATTCGGAAGCATGTCACGCAGAACCTTCACGTTATGACCCAGATTGGCTAAATGAATTTCAGCCCATGCTCTGTCCATGCATACCTGTTCCAAAACCGGCTGTTTTTTATTTTTCCTTCGCAGGGCTGATGCGATTGCCATTGTAGCAATAAAAGAGCATAACGCAACGGCGAGAAAATTAACGACACTGTTATCTATAAGCAGTCGCTGGAGGCTTATAACTTTAGCAACACCGCGAATGAACACAATGATCAGCGGATGAATCAGATAAATCATCATGGAAAGGTTCCGCAGGATTTGACCGCCGCGTCCCTCCCAAAACATCAAGCTTTGAAAGAGAAACACCATACAGGGAAGGAGCATGAAGTACATACTGTCGTGCCGCTGTACTTGAAATCCATGGAGTGTCAACCCCTCTATCATCAACAGGGTCGAGGATACCGCGAATCCGATTATACACGTCTTTAATCTACGTTTCCTATACTTCGCAATTAATCCGCCAAGCATGAGGAAAACCGGTGCAAAGAACAGGCCGTTTCGGGTGTAATCAGTTAAAACGAACACCGCGTCATAAAAAGATTTTAAGAATGGTACTTTAGTAGCGATCCCATAGTAGCTGTCACCAAATAGCCCGATAACATAAAGACCTAATGCTATGGCAAATGCATGATTTATTTTCAACCTTCCAAGCATGAAACAAGTGATTATAGCTCCAAGCATAACCGCAGGCAGATACCACAGATGATAAAATGTACCGTCAAACACAAGATCCTTCAGCAGATTTGGAAGCAAATGTGGTGACTTAAAATACCCCGCATAGATATTGACCGGTAAATACATCAAACTCGCAATACCATATAGAATAGCGGTCTTTTTCAAAAATGCTGGAAGTTTCCCAGGTCCTGTTTTCTTCTCGCTAATATATCCTGGCAGTAGGAAGAACCCGGAGGCCATAAAAAAGAATGGCACTACTGTACGGGCAATGACTCTTGTAAGGATAAAATCGGCAATTTCATTTACAGAGGATAGTGGCGATGTGTAAATTGTGATAACCAGAAATGCCGCAATCACCCTAAAATAATCAATGCCTGCATATTCCCTTTTTTCTTTCATACCGGATTCCTCCACAGAGTAACCACAAAGCCGTCCACGTTGTTCCCGGATATCTGATAGAGAGTTTTATCCGGTATTTCGACATGCACCAGCTTGTCCGATAAAACCGGAACATAACAAATTTCAAAACTCCGTTTGGCCAATTGAAATTGAAGGTGAATGCCGTTATAAGGGAATCTCTTTAAATAATCAGTATATTCTTCCAGCGTCAGCTGTTTTTCTCTCATCAATTCAGAATGGGAATACCCGACATAACGAAAGTGCCAGGGTTCCTGCGCGATATGTGTCAATTGCTCGCAACCTGCCGGATATCGTTCTATAAAACCATACCTTACCGATTTTTCCCGGAAGATCTGGCATATGCCGGTATAAGGAAAATGCGGACAGATAAAATCAATATCCGGCGTGTTTTCAGCAAGGTCAATGGCAAGTCCCGTCTGATGTTCGCTGCATCCCGGCAATGCTACGAATTTCTGTGTAAACTCCGTACCATTTTCCCGCAAAGAATCGGTATACAGATCGTGCTGTTCCTTTCCTGTCCGGTAACCGCTGACGGGGACAATATAGTTCCCGCAATTGGCGACCGTCATGGCCTGAGTTAACATGCTTACCGTTTACCTCTCAAGAAAGACGCTCGGATAGTCCGGACAGACGGCCATCAGATTTTCCTTCGCCGCTTCGCATCGTATGGGATGGGAAGGATTCACAAGAATCAAGCTGCCTCTTCCAATATTGTTCGAATGTAATGTCAGTGTTCTCATGAGTTTGTCGCCAGACTTATCGCTGCATCCACAATCTGCCCGAATGTCATTCCAATGCCTTTTAGCATATTGGGATAGCGGCTGTGAGAGGTAAAACCGGGAATTGTATTTACTTCGTTGAAGATGATTTCTTTTTCCGGTGTCAGAAACAAATCAACCCTTGCAAATCCCGAGCAATCGAGCGCCCGGTAAATGACGGAAGCCGTCTGTTTAATACGCTCGGCTGTATCTGGATCAATGCGGGCAGGCATATGGATTTTAGAGGTTTTCAGGGTATATTTCTCCGTGTAATCAAAGAACCCATGAGACAGCTCTATTTCGTCAACCTCACCGATGGCAAGCGAATCATTGCCAAGGACGGCACAGCCAACCTCAAAACCGTCGACGGCTTCCTCTATGATGACCTTATTGTCATGTTGAAAAGCAACGGTGACTGCATCGGAAAGCTCATCCTTTTGCAAAACCTTTGTAATACCAAATGAGGAACCGGCGTTTGCCGGTTTAACAAACAGAGGAAATGTTAGGTAGCTAATCTGCTTCATCAGTTCGGCATCGGTAAATCCGGACCGCAGCACGACGGACGGAGGTGTTTTGATACCGGCCAGATTTGCTATTTTGTGAGCGATGTCCTTGTCCATGCACATTGCAGAACAAAGCGTACCACACCCTGCAAAAGGAATACCAGCTATCGTTAATAATCCCTGTAATGTTCCGTCCTCGCCGTTTTTTCCATGCAGAACAGGAAACGCCACATCAATTCTGGTTGCAATCACTTTATTACCACGAAATTCGAGCAGTCCGTGAATATTCCGATCAGGTGAAATGATTGCTGGGACACAATCGTTGCTATCCATCCATGTGTCATTCTGAATTTTTTCAAGTGAGCCATAATATCTCAACCAAGCTCCCTGCCGAGTGATTCCAATCAATATGGTTTCATACTTATTTGGATTTAGGTTCGTTATTACAGAATAGGCGGATTGGAGAGAAACCTCATACTCTGTAGAGCATCCGCCGAATAAAACGGCAACTTTGTTTTTTTCATTTTTCATATAATCACTCCTCGTTTTCAAAGATAACGGTTCCTTCCGGGAGTGAATATCCGACCTCACATATATCCGTATAAAGCAGTTGTTCTGAGATAATTTGTTCTGACTTGATGTCTATCTTTCGCTGAAAGACAGAAACCCGCTCAAAGGTTTTCCCACCCTTTGTAAAAAAGCTCTTATCTCGATTAATAACCTCGTAACGATACCCTATGGCCCGATCCACAAAAATACGGCCATAAATATAAAGTCCATTAATGGATATTTCAACTTGGAAGGTAAAATTGGTATTATTTTTAACCTTTAAATCCAGCCACCCTTCGCTGACTGTGGCGTCTACGCCGTCCGGCTCATCCTCATCCGGGCATGGAAAATCTTTAATCTGATGAGGATGTCGTTCTACGATAGTGAAGGGAGCATGCAGAAACGTTATAGAACATATGTTCCGTATGGGGGATAACCATGCATGCTAACTGCTTTCTCCAGGGCTGAAGTGTATACACCCCGAAGCCCCCACAAAAACCAATATTACCGGTGTGTGGAAGCACATTTTGAAGAACTGGAAGGTACATGGGAAGACAGGTACCAAAAGGAGTATGGGTATTGGCGGCCTTATGTGCTGGACATCATCTACAAATATCTGGACTGCGGTGACCTTTATCTGGGTTTTGCCCGGGTGAAATGCGATGACTGCAACCATGAATATCTACTTCCATTTTCCTGCAAACGCCGGCACTTTTGCCCTTCCTGCCATCAAAAACGTGTAGTTGAATTTGGTGAGTTCCTGTGTGGAGAGGTGCTGAAACAAGTACCCCATCGCCAATGGGTCTTCAGTATTCCCAAAAGGCTTAGACTATATTTCATGTATGACCGCAGCCTTTTGGCCAAGTTGAGCCGATGCGCCTGGAAGGTTCTATCTGTTTACCTGAAGCAAGGGGTTTCGTTGGATGATCCTAAACCAGGTGCTGTCATAGCTGTGCAGACCTTTGGAGATTTTCTGAATTCCAACCCACATCTTCACATCATCGCCACCGATGGCTGTTTTGATCAAGACGACGGTTTATGGTTGGGACCGTACCGGACGCTTCAGTCCTGGAAGGGTTGTTTCGCCTGGAGGTCTTCAATATGCTGAAAAAGGAAGGAAAAATAACTGATCTCATCATAGAAAATATGATGGGTTGGCATCACAGCGGGTTTAACGTATATTGTGGAGAATCCATCTGGCCTTCCGACCAGGAGAGGATTGAAAAGTTGGCGCAATATATTGTCCGGGCTCCCATCGCACAGGAAAGACTGCTCTATATACCGGCATCCGAATCGAATGACGGTGTCGCACGAGTAATATATAAAGGTAAAAACAGCGGAGTCCGTGAAACTTTTGTGGCGCTGGATTGGTTGGCCTGTCTTGTTACACATATACCAAATAGGGGTGAACAACATGTCCGGTATTACGGGTACTATTCAAATAAGTCACGGGGCATGCGCAAAAAAACAGAGATTGACAACCAAGTGCCTTCACTAGTTAATTCAGATATTTCAAAAAAGGCATTCCGCAGGAACTGGGTCCGCCTGATTCAAAAGGTATACCATGCCGACCCGCTGCTATGCCCCAAGTGCAATGGCTGCATGCGCATCATATCCTTTATCAAAGATGAAGAGACCATCAAGAAGATATTGCTGCACCTGGATCTGTGGATGCCAGGAAATCATGATCCCCCTAATCTTTATCAGGAGCATCAGTATATACCTGCTCCAAAACCTTCCGGACCGTCTTATGATATAACCCATGATGATTCTATCTTCCAAATGCCGTATGAGGATGAATATTCTCAGTTGACACCTTATGAGGACTGTATTTAGCTTAGGGGTCTTATCAAGATAGGTTCACGATTGGACAGTATAGGCTATTAGGATTGTTCATGTGTTGTTATATGGAATCCTGTTATGGCCTGTTTGAGTGTGAGCATAATTTGGCATTAGAGTATGCCTGCCATTCTTTTTAGTGAATCAGTCAGGTTATTATCCGGTAGATATGCATGAACCGGCTACAATTTTATGTTTGACGGGCAATAATATACTATGCTATTAATGAGATGGAAAAAGCAAATTCCTATTTAACTTGGTTTACGCATTTTTATAAACATACCTAAATGTTAATTGCCTCTGTACATGATTGTTGTTTGTTTAATGGCCGTTACCCCGCGGCCATCTTCCTTGGGAATGGGTAAACAGGTGGTTCTTTTCCGCCGTCAGACCGGCGGTCACATTCTTACCGGCGGTTATATCCACAATGCCACTGCCGGACGGGTCCACCACCACGGCCTCACCGCTGCGCACAATAAACTCGGTGCCCGATTTACCGATAAACTCCTGGCCAGGCGCCAGAGTAGAGGTGCTCCATTCAATAGATCCTCCCCCACCGGCCTGATCGAATTGAGCCAAACATTCTTGCACATATTTTACAACAAAGCTTTTTGTAACTAAAGGATCATTCAATGAACCGGAAGCACCGTCTTCCCCGGCTGAAGCCAGGCCCGCATAGCCCACTACGCAGATCGCCAGCAGCAGCAAACCGGTCCAAAGCAATTTCTTTTTCGCGCGCACCAAATCGACCTCCAAAAATAGAAATTTGGCTTATTAATATACATAATTTTGATATATCCATAATTTCGACGAATTAACTATATGTCCCTCAAAAACACTGTTCCCATATCGTATATTTTAATATAATTTAAAATGCCCGGCTATCCACACTATTCTCACCTCTGTCATTGTGAGCGCAGCTCGGGAATCTCAAAGCACAGCAACGCGCTTCCATGTAATCCGCTGCCAACTTCATATAATAAGTTGGGTGACTGGCACTTTGTACCAGCAGCAGGAAATCAATTAATTACATAGAAGTTAATTATTGAGAAAGGAGGTGCTAATATGCGACTTAAATTAACAGCTGGTTTATTTGTTTCAGTTGCACTGATTTTCGCGCTAACTCTGAGTGCTTACGGGGAACAATCTTCGGTCACCGACAGTACCTACGGACAGGATGGCCAGCCAAGTGTAATTGATCAGGTTTACAACGGCGGCGACAGCTCAACGACTGTCACACCACGCCCCACGCCCCCCATCGGCAGCGGCATCACGGTATATGTAAACTATGAACCACTCATTTCTGATGTGCCGCCAACGGTAATAGATGGGTGCACTATAGTTCCGTTGCGGGCCTTTATTGAGGCTCTGAACGTAGAGGCTCAATGGGATGAATCCACAAAAACCATTACCGCAGCCAGAGAGAACAGTACCCTTGAGCCAACCATTGATCAAAACCAAGAAAACGCCGAGTTTACCAACCAGGGGCATCTCAACACCGTTAAGCTAACCATTGATCAAACAAAAGCGTACGTCAATAATAAAGAAGTTACCATGGGTGTACCTGCCCAGCTCATAAATGGACGCGCAATGGTACCACTGCGCTTTATCAGTGAATCGTTAGGAACCGAGGTTAACTGGGACAAAACAACTCAAGTTATTACCATTAACCTATTAACAATCTAATAAGAACCTATAAAATTAAGAACCTATAAAAGCCAGAGATTAATTATATCTCTGGCTTTCATGCTATAACCGGTAAAGCTAAGGTCCGGCAGTCCTAAATTCCGTGATCATGCCAGCACGGACCGACCCCTTGTTTATCCACCACTACCTTTGCCCATGCACCATTTTCCAAATCTTGAAGATCCTTGTTCTTGTACTTTTCTAATTAACTTTTGAAGGTTTTAACAACCATTAATGTATATTACGGACTTTCGCAAAAGATACTTCTAAGGGTGTTTGTATATCCCCGGTCGTAGTGAATGGAGGACTTAGTGTGAACCCAGCTGAGTGTATACGAGAGCATATGTTAGAATAATTTAAAAGTCCTTTAAAGTATGTGATATAATTTTAAAGAGGAGTAATAGCTTTATGAATTCGAATCTTACACGGCCGCAGGGATTACCTGCGCGAGCTATTTGAGCTATAGAATTAGTTCCATAAATTGCTTTATTGCATTATAATTAAGAGCACCGAACCATTCGGTGCTCTTCTATCACATTGGTTTTTCAAGGTCTCTTAAAAACTTTTGCTATTATTCATTTAAGTATGTGCTCACCCTGTCCTGAATCAATTGGGCAGTCGTTTCCGCTGTCTTCTGTCCTGTAAAGAAGGCCGCGGTTTCCTCCTGAACAATCGAAATAATCTTCTGGTCCGTTCCGATGTAGACGTTCGCTTGACTCAGCAGGTTTTCCATATAATCGACATCCTCCTGCGTGGGGGGTTGCAGTGTTATAGATTGACCTGGAATGCCGTCGTCCTTTATAATCATTCTCCCACCCCTTTTTTGTATAGCCTGGGTGAAATTCTGGGCAATCTGGGGAAGCACACTCTTATTAATCGGCATTCCTCCCTGGGTCATCATATCATCAGAAACCAAAAATTTTAAAAATTCCCAGGCCAGTTCTTGATTGGATGATTTACTGCTGATCCCATACATGGAGTCCGTGGAAAAGAACACGTTTCCGGGGGGCTTTAAAAGCTGAACACCCTCGCTGAAAATCGCCTTGGCCGCTTGCAGGTCAAAAAACCCTCTAAGAGAAGTGAAATTAAAAACAAGTTTACCCCGGGAGGCCAGGTCCGTAATGTTGGTCTGGGCTGTATCCGTATTAACCAGTTTGTGGTCAATCAGATATTTACTCAGGTTCAGTAAATCAAGAAATTCTTGGCCGGTAAAATTGGCTGTTTTCTTCTCCGGATCGACCAGGTTGTCATAGTTTTCTTTAACCAGAGTCGTAATCAGTCTTTTTTCATCCATCCCGGCCAAGGCATACATCTCCTGGGTTCCCCCGTTTTGGTTGTCGTTAATAACCTTTTCCGCCGTCTCGACAAAATCGTTCCAATCCCAGTTGCTATCGTCGATTTGCACCTGGGAATTATCCAGTAAGGTTCTATCGGCGGCAATCATATCGATACCGATATTAACCGGCAGCCCATATAGTTTATCTTTATATTCTAAAGCCTTGAAAATATTTTGGTAGTATTTTCCACTGTCGAAGCTTTGATCCGACTGCATCAGCCCGCCCAAGTCAACTAAAAGATTCTTATCCGCATAGGTCTGATAGGGCAGATTGTTTAATAAAATTATATCGCTGCCCTGCCCGGACATGAGCTGGGTATTCATAGCCGTGACATATTTTTCAATATCGCCGGGATCTACCGCCCTGACACCTTCACCTATTTCCGAAGGATTGGAGGTGTATTCTTTCACTTCCACACTAACGCCGGGATGAAGTTCCTCAAACTTTTTTACTGCCGTATCCAGGTACATATCTTTGTGCACAACCGCAATGGTCAGGGAATTAGGATTATTATCTTCCCTGGTAACCTGAGTATTGCCGCAGCCGGCGGTAAATACCCCCATGGAGAGGACCAGAACCAGAATTAGGACAACTCCGCATTTGTTTTTTATCATCAAAACACCCCTTTTCTTTAAGTATTCAGAATTCAGGAGCCAGAATTCAGTAGGGATTTGAACCCAAAAAGATATTCTAACTTGACTACTGTCTAATGACTCCTGAATTCTGACTTCCGGATTGACTACTGACTACTGTCTACTGAATACTGACGTTCACCTCACTTTCTTGATCGAAAAAATGGGCCTTGGACATATTAAAACCCACCCTGACTTCCTGTCCGGTTTCGGCGCGCAACTCCGGATTCACCCTGACAACCACCTCTCTGCCAGCTATCCTTACATAATGGTAAGTTTCAGCCCCTCTCAATTCGGTAAACTCCAGCCTCCCGCGCAAAGCACACTCGGGATGGCGGTCCAAAAAATCTCCGCTTCCGCAGAGATGCTCCGCTCTTATCCCCAGGACCACTTCCTGGTCCAGATACCCCTGCTCTTTTAACTTTTGTCCCCCGGCAGTGGGAACAGGCAGTAGGGCGTCGGCCAGTTTGGCAAAAATACAGCCGTTTTGCTCGATAATTAAAGCTTCCAGAAAGTTCATCCCGGGGCTGCCGAGAAAACCGGCCACAAACATATTGACCGGGTGGTCATAGATGGATTGCGGGCTGTCAATTTGCTGGATCAGGCCATCCTTCATCACCACGATTCTGGTACCCATAGTCATGGCTTCGGTTTGATCATGGGTTACATAAACAAAAGTTGTCTGCAGATTTTTATGGAGCTTGGCAATTTCTATTCTCATCTGGGTTCTCAACTGCGCATCCAGGTTGGACAGAGGCTCATCCATCAGGAAAACCTTGGGCTTTCTGACAATAGCCCGTCCCAGGGCCACCCTTTGCCTTTGCCCACCGGAAAGTTCCTTGGGTTTGCGTTTCAGAAGATCTTCAAGGGCCAGAATCCTGGCCGCTTCCTGCACATTTTTCCTGATTTCAGCTTTGGCTATCTTTCTCAACTTAAGTCCAAAAGCCATATTGTCATAGACCGATAGATGGGGATAAAGAGCATAATTTTGAAAAACCATGGCGATATCCCGATCCTTGGCAGCCACGTCATTAACCAGCCGGTCATCAATATATAATTCACCGGATGAAATTTCCTCCAGCCCGGCAATCATCCTTAAAACGGTTGTTTTGCCACAGCCGGAGGGACCTACCAGGATTAAGAATTCTTGATCCTTTATTTCCAGAGAGAAATCCCTGACTGCCGTAACCCTGCCGGGGTAGGTCTTAGATAGATTTTTCAGATATAAACTCGCCATCCGCTACCCTCCTATTAGTTGGGGACATTCCTATTAATTGGGGACATTCCTGTCCCCAAAGAAATACCAGGACTTCAGCAGGTGTGTCCCCTGACCTTTATAACCACGCTTAAAAATATAGAACTGAATACCAGCAACACCTCCCTGGTCTCCATGACAGGAGTCATTTTTATTATCAACAGCAAGGCGGCGCCCAAACTTAACGCGGCCAGCATGAAAACGCTGCAAAACACTTCAACCTTGAGTAGTCTTTCCTGCAACAGATTGATCTGGTAAAGTCCCAGCAAGAACAGCGGCCAACCAACAAAGATGTTTAAGAACAAGTTCCAGTTCTGGATAGTATTAAGAATATTCAACTGAACTTCTCCTGGCGGCGCCACATATCCGGCGCTTTGCAGCCCGGTTTGAATCCCGTTTTTAATGAGGTCGGCCCAAAATGAAATATCAATAAGTTCATCGGGTATGTTTTCCGGCGGAATATATAAGGTAAAGCTGATTAATTTCCATAACAAAAGCATCACCGCAACAAGCGCTAATATCTCTGCCATACCAGGCACAAGCCTGGCGGCGTCCCCCTTGATTATCTCCGACCAATATTTATCCCGGAGCCTCAGGCGGCAGAAATGATAAATACCCCTTATTTTTCGCCTGAGCAAGCCGAAAAGCATCACCATGGCCACCATCCCCGCCACGAAATTACGCAGCAGGTTCTCTTGTTCCATCAGGAGATCCGCCACGTTATAATCGATGATTTTGTAATCGGCGGGGTCCTGACCGATGGAAGCCAGGGCCGTTTCTAAAACGGCGGTATTGCGGCCCGTGGTGCCGGCATCCTTTGTTGCCACTTCCAATGAGGTTATTTTGCAATCTTCCTCCAGTTCCAACAGTATTTTCACCGGTATGTACACTGTGCCGTATCCCCTGTCCGTCAGAGTCCCGATCAGGGAATGGTCAGCCCCGGCCACCCCGGTTATTCTAAATTCCCGGCCATACAGTTCTATTTTCCGGCCCACCACATTGCAGTTCTGAAAAAGAGCCTGAGCCAGATCTTCATCAATTACGGCAACCTGCTGGTTTTCCTGTTCGAAAGTTAAAAAACAGCCTGATCGCAGGTCTATTTGATGAAATTGATCGTACCTGTCATTCACCCCTAACACTTGGGCTGAACTCTGGTTTTTTTGATAGGCGGCGGAAGTTAAAGCCTCCATGGCGTAAGCCAGATCATAGTCCCGGAGGTTGTATTGGGTAAGCTGCCTCATATCTTGCAGAGAAAAAGAGCCTTCTTCCGGCTGATTGGAGTTGCTCAGCCAGGTAGCGGTGATTTTGTTGGTTTTATGCAGGCCGCCAAGATCCGCCAATTTAGCGGGCAAGGATGACCCCAGAACGGTGCTCCAGATTAAAACCAATAGGCCCAGGGCCAGCATAAGATAAGCCGGATAGGCTGATTGGGCCGGTTTCAATTTGCCGCCTCCTTCAGAACTCTATCCCCGTCCTCCACCGGCTTATTGCTTTGCATCACCACTTCGCCCATCACCATATCTGTGAGAGCGGACTTTTCATTATCGCTGTCTTCCACATTGACTTCCACCTTTTGCAAATAGTTCTCCGTACCCAAAGGTCCTTTTCTTGATTCCAGAACGAAGACATAGGAGCCGCCGCTGTCGTCATAAACCGCGCTGTCAGGTACGAGAGTGGCGTAAGGCTTTGTTTTTTTGCTTAAATAAATTTCTCCCTTTTCGCCGCCTGTAAGGCCTTCCAGAGACACGTCGATCCACAAATCCTTCTCATCCCCGTTGTGCTGGCTGTTCTCAACTATCTTGTCAATTTTCCCCTCGGTTTTTTGATCCCCCAGGGAGAGAATATTAACACTCACCGTATCTCCGGGTTTGGCGTAATCAACCAAATCATTGTCAATTGACACTATCAGCCGGAACCCCTGCCCTAGATCAGCCAATTTAAACAGGGGCAGAGAGTTATTGGTCATAGCCCCTTCGGCGAAATTCAGTTCTGTGATCATGCCGTCCACGGGCGCTGTATACACGCCGTTCTTTGCCACCTGTTTGGCCAGGGTATCCACCTTTCTGGCCTGTATTTCCAGATTAAGCTGAATGTCCTCACAGTTTCTTTTCGCGTCCGCCAGGTTCTTTTCGGCATTTTGCAGGTTTACCGCCGTTTCGGCTTCATTATCAAACAGGTACTTCAGGTTATCGTAATCCCTTTGTTTTTGCGCCTGCTCTTCCCGGGCCCCAGCCAGGGATAGCTGCAGCTGCCGGTAGCGGGCCTGTTCATCCTGATAATTCGACTTCAGTTCGTTCACGTCCAGGATGATGATGGGCTGGCCTTTGCTAACCCTGTCCCCCTGCTCTACCATGACCTCCTTTACTCGCAAATTGGCATCTGCGTATTCCTCCCGGGTTGATTTGACCTCGACCGTCCCTTCACCGAATATTTCTTTGATTAACGCTCCGTTCGTCAGCCGGGCCGTTTGGACCCTGGGCAGAGTAAAGTTATTGATGGTATTGGAGAAGAAAGTTAACCCGATCATCGCCATTAGGAACAGCAGGCTCAACTTTCCGGTCAACTTTTTTCTTTGCGCATCACCTGCAATTGCTTCATTCCCCAATTTTCTGTCTCCCTTCCTGGACTAGTGCAGCGACACAATAGCCCTTGTAGAGTAAGTGTGCAAGAATTTATATAACAAGGCACTAGTTGCTCAGCCTTTAATTCCAGAAAGCCGGATCCCTTCCAGCAAGTATTTTTCGGCGTAAAGGAAGTTCAGCAGCACCGGCATCATATATAAAGTGGACGCGGCAAAGGCCAATCCTTTTTCACCGTCGATGATTCTGGAAAGATAGAGTGAAAGAGGCTGTTTGGCCGCATCCTGTAAAAAAATCAACGGCTGTTCGACCATGTTCCAGTTATCGATAAAAACAAGTATGGCCATGGCTGCTATGCCGGCCCTGGACATGGGCACGATGATTTTGAGGAAAATCTGGAGCTGGTTGGCTCCGTCCACCCGGGCCGCTTCAATATAGGAGTCCGGTATTTGCTCCATATACTGTTTTAAAAGAAATACGCCAAAGGTGCTGAAGATGCCGGGAAAGATAATGGACCAGTAGCTATTAAGCAGGCCCAGCTGGCCGGCCATTAAATAATTGGGCACAAGAGTTACCTGGAATGGCATCAGCATCACTGTGATATACAAAAAAAACAAGAAATTCCTGCCTCTAAATTTCAGCTTGGCAAAGGCATAGGCAGCCAGGGTTGCAACAATTGTTTGCCCAATGACGATAGGGAAGGTAATCAGCACGGAATTCCAGAACATGAAAAGAAACTGGGTCTTTTTTATGAGCACGTTATAATACTGCTTCAGCACCACCACGTCAGGTATAAGCCGGAACCGGGCGAAGTGACTCGCGGTGTCATCGTTATAGCTGCTTAAATTTTTGTCCGTCACCGGGTCATAATTATGGGCGATTTCCTGTTCACTCATAAATGAATTGGTGACGGTTACAACCAGGGGAAACATGAATATGACAGCCAGTACCAGTAAAACTGTAATATGGAGTATATTTTTTATTCGGTGGTTACGATTCAACACACACCCCCCTATCGCCGGTTCTAAGTTTGTTACCACCCATGAAAAAAGTTTTTAAGTTACTTGTATCTGGCGCTCCGGTGGTTCCCTCCGTGCGCTGCGCAATTTTCCTTGTATTAATTGGGGACATACCTCGCCCCCAAAGCCTTGACCCTAAATAAGAGGTGTGTCCCCTGACATCTGTGTAGATATTTGTTTATCCTGAGATTCTAATTAATCATGTTGGTGATCTTTCTCTCCACGATAAAAAGCAGTAAAACGACGGCCACGATAAAGGCAGCCATAATGAAGGCCGCGGAAGTCAATTTTTGGTAATCCAGAGCCGTGAACATATTGTTCATGTAGTGCTGCAGCATATAGATGCTGTTATGGGGATATTCTCCGGAGATAAGATACGTCTCCCGAAACACTTTAAATGAATTGATAATCGAGATAACAAAAACAAAAAAAGTTGTGGGAGTCAGGTAAATCAGGGTTATTCGGAAAAACTCCTGCCGGCGGCCGGCCCCGTCGATCCTGGCCGCTTCGTAGTATTCAGCCGGTATATTTTGCAATCCGGCCAGAAACAGGATTACGCTGTAACCAATGTTTTTCCATAGATAAACCACCAGGACCACCATCCTGGACCAGTTGGTTTTCATCCAGTCCACGGGCGGGTAACCCAGGGCATGGATCAGGGAATTTAAAACGCCGTTTAAATCAAAGAAAGCCTGCCAGACCAAAACAACCGAGGCTACGGGTACCACCAAAGGAGTTATCATGATGGTGCGAAACAGGTTCCGGCCCTGGATTTTTTGGTTCAATAACAAGGCCACTCCCAGGGAGAGAATCATATTAAGAGGTACACAGATTAAAGTAAACTTGGCTGTATTCGCTAGAGCTGATAAAAAGCTCGGGTTTTTTAACAAAGCGCCGTAATTATGTAATCCAACAAAAGTACCGTTAATGGGACTGTCCACCAGGGAATAGTAAAAGCCGGTGACAAACGGGAGCAAATAAAAAAGAGAAAAACCCAGCAAGCTGGGCCCGAGGAAAAGCCAGGCCAGGCAGCCGTTATTAGTTTTTAATTTTCCAGTTCTCATCTTTACCACCCTAATCGTGATGGACCAAGCAACATGTCCGCGCCTCCTTTCGTCAATATAAAAGCCTGTCCGATTCGACAATTTCATCTTATCGAAATCAGGCAGGCGATGTTGGAATTTCAACTTATCAAAATCTTAATAAATTCTTATGAAGAACTTATTATTTTCTTATGCTGTTGTATACAGCTAATGCATCGGTAATATTATACTGTTCCGAATGGTGATCTCCTTTTGCACCAGCTGAAATCAGAATATATTCTTGTTTACCCACTTTGGCGAGACTCGCGAGACATAGACCGGCTTCATCAGTATATCCAGTTTTTCCTCCTAAAATTTCCCCATCAATAATGTTTTGATTGTTGAGTTCTTCAAACATGGTACTGTAAAAGGTTATTCCGCCAGGGTGCTTATTAGTAGGTGGTGTGGAATGACGGGATGAAGTAAAAATCTCCCGGAAAGTATCATTTTGCAAAGCATAGCTTAGAAGAATAGCCAGATCTTTGACTGTTGTGTAGTGGTTTTCATTGTGAAGTCCGATCGCATTTTCAAAATGGGTATTGTCCATACCAAGACCTGCCGCCTTTTGATTCATTATTTTTACAAAATTCTGCTCTGATCCCGCAACCTGATCAGCAAGTCCAATACAGCACTCCGCGCCGCTCGGCAGCATTACTCCGTATAACAGATCGATTGCCCTGACCTGCTCACCCGGTTGGAAACCTGCCATTGATGCATCTGCTTGGTACAGCCCCTGAAACGTAGAATTGGTAAGTTTGATTTCTTCCTTCAGATCAGGTAAATTTTCTATCGCAACAATGGCTGTCATCATTTTAGTCAAAGAAGCAGGATAGATTTTTTCTTCGCTATTTTTTTGCATCAGGATGGTATGATCTTTTAAACGGATCAGAATCGCATTAGGACTGTTCAGCTTGTCTGAAGATATAGAAACAGAGGGATCGGGTTCTATCTTTGACGAAGGAACCGGCGCTGTTCTATCGTCAAAAGAATCGGGTGTTATCTTTAAAGAAGAATATGACGAGGTTTTATCGTCATATTCTTTCTCAAATATATGATGGTTTCCTGGAGAAATGATAGATTTGTAAGCCAAAGCAGCAATGACAACTGTCAACAAAAAAGTTACAAATATGCGTATTCCTGACTTTTTCTTTTTTACTTTTCGTACCATAATAAAACAGCTCCTTATTCTGTGCTGATATTATTCAACCACAGAACAAGGAGCTATGTTGGAATTCCATCTTATGAACTTCTTAAGATTTTCTTATAACGGAAGCTTTACTGTAAATGTCGTATTTTCTGGGTTGCTTTCCACAGAGATAGTTCCGTCGTGAGCTGTGACAATTTCTTGGGCGATTGCCAAACCTAACCCTGCTCCACCGGTGTTTGTTGAACGTGCAGAATCTAATCGGTAAAATTTTTCAAAAATAGTTTCAAGCTTTACCTGCGGGATTGGATTTCCCTGATTAGTAAAAGTTATAACAATATTTTTGTCCTGCTGTTTAGCAGAAATGTCAATGACGCTGTTTTCATAGCTATAGGCTATCGCATTTTTCAGAATGTTATTGAACACACGGGCCAGTTTGTCGGCATCTCCCCACAGTGTTAAGCCGTCAGGCACATTGACGGACACCTGCTTTTCCTGTGGAGTCAGCATTGGATAGAATTCATCGGCCATCTGCTGGAGCATGAACTGTAAATTGATTTTTTCTTTATTCAAAACAATAGTTTGAAGATTAAATCTTGTGATCTCAAAAAACTCATTTATAAGCTGCTCTAATCGATAAGCTTTTTCCAAGGTAATACCGACATATTTTGCCTTCTGTTCAGGAGGCATATCAGGAGCTTCATCCAGAAGACTTAAGTATCCTATAACGGAGGTCAGAGGTGTCTTTATATCATGAGCCAAGTAAACTACCAAATCATTTTTGCGCTGCTCGGCATCAAGTGCAGCTTTCTTTTGTTTTTCCAGATTGTTTTTTATTTGATTAAGCTTATTTTCCATAAAATCCAATTCCGGTGATAATGTAATTTCATCATCGGATTCCTCAGCAAGTTTATCCATTCCAGCACTGACTTCATCGAAATATTTAGTAAACCAAGCAATTGAAAATTTAAATATAATAACCAAGAATACGAGAATTACAATTAATGTAATAACTTCTATATTATTATAAAATGTAAACCAATAAATTATTACAGCAGCGTTTTCGCGCAAATGAAACGTATTCATTAAAAAGCGGACAATAGTATCTCCAACACTAAAGTTTTTTTGAATGAAAAAACGCAGGAAGTAAACAGTTGCAGCCGTGGCAAAAATAATTAGGAGCATTCGAAAAAATACTTTTCTTTTTATTTTTGTATAATCATTACTTCTTTTATCACTTTTACTTTTCAATTTTATAGCCAACCCCCCATACCGTTTTGATATATTTAGGGTGCTCTGCGCTGTCGTGCATTTTTTCTCTTAGATGTCGGATATGAACCATTACTGTATTATTGCTGTTGGTGAAATACTTGTCTCCCCATACCTCATGGAACAATTCTTCCGAACTGACCACCCGTCCGCGATTGGAGCAAAGGACCCAAAGAATGGAAAATTCTGTAGGAGTGAGAGAAAGCTTTTTTTCATTCAACGTACATTCATGGGTATCCATGTCCAATACCAAGCCGGAAAAGGCGATCAAGTGTTCTTCCTTGTTTGGCTCCGCAGAATTATATTTGGTAAATCTCCGGAGCTGCGCCTTGACACGGGCAACAAGTTCCAATGGACGGAACGGCTTGGTGATATAGTCGTCCGCACCTAATGTCAGCCCGGTAATCTTATCGATTTCTTCTTCTTTGGCTGTCAGCATGATAACCGGAAAATTATGTTTTTCTCTAATTTTCTGGCAGAGAGTAAAGCCATCAATATCCGGCAGCATGACATCAAGTATCGCAAGCTCTAACTGTTCCGACTCAACACACCGGAACGCATCTTGACCGTTATAAAATTTGTATATTGTAAAACCTTCATTTTTTAAATAAACTTCAATTAGGTCCGCTATGGACTGCTCATCGTCTACAACCAAAATATTGATACTCATAAGTTCTATCCCTTCTTCCTGATTAAACACTCATTATTATAGTACTGCAAAACAAAAATTTATATCATAATAATTTTCTTATGAAAACCTTAAGGTTTTATTAATATAGGCTTTAATCTATTTCCCATACTAATATAAAGGACTGCCTATGAAATGCAATTCTTTCATAGACAGCCCAAGTATATTTTTACAATTTATAACTTGAAAAAGATGTGGAAATCAGCCGGCTTCGAAATTGTGCAGCCGTTTTTTATGCACCTACGCCTTTGTCCGACTGCCGTGCAGGGCAGGAAGTTAAGATTCTAAAATTCAATCCCTTTTTTATAGCTTTTGCAGGACATATTTTTACGCACTCCCCACATCGAATACATTCGGTTCTAGAGATGAAAGAATTATTAAAATTTGAATTTAAGTTACCAATAAACTCATCTATTGTATTATTTATTGCATTTTTATCCGCAAAAGAACTTATCATTTCGGAATGTAACAATAATTGATATTTTCTAACTACTTCGCTTACATTCTTCTTACAATTTGCAAAGTTCAAAATAATGCTCATAACTATAACCTCGCTTCTATAAAGCTTACATATACAAGTTTACATATTAACAATTATCCAAAATGAAGTTTCCTATGACAATTTGAGCAAACAGCGATTGCGTTATCAACAGTATCCTCTCCACCATCAGCCAATCTTACCTTATGATGAACCGTGGGTTAGCTTTCCTCGTTCAAATCGGCTGATGGGCTTATGCAATCTGCTTGGTAAAGGGGACTGGGATCTGTGGGGTGCTAACTTAAAAAATAAAATAGAATTCGTTGGAAAAAACTCTTTCAATCTAGCTAATTATAAAAAACTAGATTAAAAAAGAAAGAGGGCTCTAAAAAATGAATATTTCAGCTACTAAGAAGGCAATTGCCTTATTGGATTAGCCGGAATTGAATTAACTACTATCAATATCATTAAGGCTGTTACAGGAGCCTACCTTGTTAATTTTGATATCCCCCCTGTTTTCAGTCCTAATGCTATTGACGGAAAGTTCCTAAGAAAAAATTCTTCTACCCTTGGTATTTCACTCGTTGGATCAAAAAAAGTAAAAATAGGTACTTCATGGACTACTACTGCTGTTTGGGCATAATTTTC
This sequence comes from Desulfoscipio gibsoniae DSM 7213, assembly GCF_000233715.2. Taxonomy (GTDB): domain Bacteria; phylum Bacillota; class Desulfotomaculia; order Desulfotomaculales; family Desulfallaceae; genus Sporotomaculum; species Sporotomaculum gibsoniae. Next base: position 1,771,749 of record NC_021184.1, on the reverse strand, counting down.
CTTTTGCTTCCCTTCAATATTCCTTAACCTAATAAATCCATATCAGTATCGGCCATTAGCTTTTGGTAACTCTTATTTTTTTGAGGTAGAGAAATAGGGTTATTGATATTTCTTATTGATCTAAGTTACTTTAGATTAGTAAGGTTGTTAGTAACCCTTCTCCTTTTGCCTCTACCTTCTTTCTATCCTTACCATGCGCTCACATGCCTTGAGGATACAAAAAAGATGACACTTGAAGCTGGTGGGGCCTTGGCGTCAGGGTATCTTTTAAAAAAATCACCCATTTAGGTTTAATTTTTCAAACACACTGTGCTAGGAATCCGAAGAAGTAACCGGTCAAAATAAACAACCCCGTTTAAAACCCTATTTATACCAGTATTCATCTGTTTCGCTTGCTCTTGCAACCTCCATAATCCTGTTCTTAATTTTATAGCTATATTTCCTTTTACTAAACAATTCCAAAAGCGGCTCCTGAACCATTTCATGAGGACATCTGCTTAATCGTTTTAGTATTTCCGTATATAGTTGTCTTGTCGTATTATTGGATGGAGTCCTGGCAAGCTCATTTACATATGCGTCTATCGTATTCTTTTCTGATTCCTTTGAAGAAAGTATATCTACAATTTTCATTCTGCTATAAACGTCTTCAAGGCTTTCTGCCGGACCCAAACCCATATAAAATTTGATGAGACCTTTATAAGCACTTTCATTTCCAATATATACATACTTTGAAATAACTGATATCGCATTATTTACGATCTTGTTATCGGCATCATATAAGTATTTGATAATCTCATCAACATTCTGATGCTTCATATGTTCAATGTGAAGATAAGCATTAATATCCTGACCATCCGGAATTTCAATGAATTCTGGTTCTTCATATTGGTCACAGGGTTCCCTTCCGCCGTCAAACCGCTTTTTCAGGTATATCTCATAGCAATTTGAAAAATCAGCATTTTCCATAATTTCATCCAAAAAAGGTTCAAATACATCATCGTTCAAGCATACGCCCAAATCTGTTTCCAAATCTTTGCTGTCTTGAAAAAAGCTGCTGCAATTCTGACAAATTTTATCCAATTCCATTATACTCGTCCTCTCTATCTATTATCGATAGTTTACTACTCCTTTGTGGCCAAATCATTCAAGCATGCTCCTGAATTGCTCCACTATATTTTTACCTGATTTTTTGTCCTGCGAAACCGGAATATCAAGTTCATCATCTCAAGCCTAGTACCCCTTTGGCGATAAGTTTTTATGATAATAACATTTCATAAACTCTTTTATTTTCAGCCATTATACGTTTAAATTGTTTACGCTCCAGCTCTTTTTCTTCCTCTGTAAGGTCATCCACATATCCAAGCTCCTTACACAATTCATCCCAGGAAACATACTTCGCTGTATCATTTTCGATTTCTTCCTGGCGTTCTTTTAATATTTCAAATTCCTTTTCAATTCCTGCTTCAACATCAACAGCATCATAACCGAAAAAAGTAAGTTCATATAATGAATGTGCCACAACAGTCGCTGAACCATATGTTTCAGTGCATTTTTCGACAACTATTAAGGATAGCCATTCTTTCCAAGGCAACATTTCTAATGCATAATGCTCTTTATCTTCAGACTTAATTCCAAAAACATCATAGACAAATTTCCCCGGTTTAAACTCGTCTTCAACCTTTACGACAGCCAAACGAAAGCCATCATGATTTGGCTCCGGCGTTAATTCCTCCAGTTGATTGAAAACCCTCAGATATGCCTCAAATGCTTCATCCTTCAAAGAATATTCTTTATCCAGTTCTGTCCAAACATCATCAAATGTAACGGTTTTCAATAATTCCTTAAAGGTCATTAAATTACCCCCTTTCCCTTAACCGTTCATAAACCTTCTATTATTCAAAATCAACTCGTCCAAAGCAACTGGTCTATAGCTGCTAATTTCGACACCCGCATTAAATGCATTATCCATTTGCTTCAATGTTTCAAATACTAATCCCTCTTTTTTGTTATGTATATGAGCGTAGATGTGAAAAACCCCTCGTGCTGCTCCGCCCCATGAAAGCATGGGATAATGGCAAAGCGCAATTCTTTTTTCTCCGTCCTTTATTTCAAGATAGTAAGATACAGATGCGAAATGTTTTTGCAAATTACAGTTCTTAACCCATTTATGGTCGTGATTGCCTAGAATCAAATGCTTGAAGCTGGGCACCTGCCAATCCAGAGACTTTGATGCGCAAATCGCACATGGGACGACCTGCTATATTCTGTATATCTTCCTTGCCTATTTTAGAAGAATCAATGCTTACGAATCTTTAGGCGGATTGTTTGAGGTAAGTAACCCCTACAAACAGCTTCATAAAAATTTCACCCTTCGACATGTTTAATCATCCATTAAAGCAAACCTACAAGTAGATAAATACTTGAATTATTGACTACCTCTTATTTCTTAGCATATTCTTAATTTCCTGTGGAGTATAAGCTGGTTCTTTTGAATGAATTACCAAATGGCAGTTTGGGCAAATAGGAATTAAATCATTAATTGCATTAACCTCATAGCCCTCACCTATCTCATACAAGGGTTTTAAATGGTGAACATGAATTTTTCCTTCCAATTCTTTACCATAGAATGCTCCAAAATCAAAATCACAGATCTGACAGACTATCTTACCATTGTTTAGCTTTCTATAGTGTTCAATACATTTGGCTCTCGCTTTAGAATTTCTTTCATAAGCATTAACAGCAATTTGCCTCTTTGCCCCTTCAAATAATTTATCTACATTTTCTTCCGGTATTTCCTCCGCTATTTGGTAATCTTTTTTATCATTTATCAATTTTAATAAACTGGTCAAACAATTAATATTTATTAACTGCCTAGCTTGGCTGATTTTTTTAAAATCATGATCAATGACTTTTAATTCATTTGGCGTTATCGGATCAAAAACCTGAATGCTGCTTCTATCCAGAGATAAGGCTTCATTATAAACACCATCATATGGTTTTTGATATTTTATTACTTTAATGAGCTTAGCACATGCAATAATCCTATTGTCATATTGAAAAAGAAGCAATGTATTTCTAGGACAGTAAATTCCTCCGGTTCTCAGATAAAATAAGCAATCATATCTGTTTTTTAAATCTTTTTTAAAAAACTCCTGCTGTACAACTTCAATTGATTGGTTATTAAATTCTATTGTTTTGCTCATAGGTATTATTCTGATTTTAGGAATACGATCAACAATATCCCTAAGATTCAACTTACCTTCAGATATTAATTCTTCAATTGCTTCTTTAAGTTCTGGGCGTAATATGTAAAACCACTTTCCATCACCTTTAGATTTACCCCAATATGGAATAGTCCACCACCTATTGCCGCCTTTATTATTTTTCGGTGGTTTTAAGTTCAAATAGGCACATATTCTTCTAGAAAAGCTGGTATTCCCGGATGATATAATACGATAGTTTGACTCTCCAAGTACTGACGCTATTTCAGTTGCAGTTGACCTATATTGTGGACTTTCAAAAACAGTAAGAACAGTTTTTAAGTCAAGCTCACTTGTGATTTCCTTATTTTGCAATATGTCTTTCCACTGTAATTTCGAAATTTGTGATTCATCTTTAAATTCAATGTTTTCAAGTTTTTCTTTTGAAACCATAAAAAGTAACTCCCATTTTATAATTTTCAGGTTCCCTATACCAATCCATATTCTGTATTTGTCAATTATAATGGTCTTGCCAAGACAGATGCATAATCAAATAATTTATTACCACTCGATATCTTCCGGGTAATCGATATTAAGCCTTAAATCGCTCACCGAACATTTATGTATTTTTGCCGCTTCTTGAAGATCACTTTCGAGTTTTATTTTTGCTCTATTTCCGTAACACATTCGGTTTTGATTTTTTCAACCAGAAATTGCAGGGCATCTACAACATGTGGTCTAATATCGCCGCCTATCAGTACATACATTATGTCATCACCAACCTCAAGCCGACCTTCATTAAGCCAAACTTTAACATAGAAGATGCCATCCATTTTATAAGTCTCCGCAATCGCCGCATCCACTTTCACTGCATCATAAGCAAATTCCATTCCTTTTACCAACGAACCATCATCAAGCCCTTGGCGGACCTTGGCTTTGGGCGTCTGACGCACAACGCCATTATGGACTAAAAACATACCTTCCTGTAAAGCCATTGGATCCGCTTTTGCTTCTTTGAGCCATTCATCGATAGATGGTGATATTTTTTTTATTTTTTTATTAATTATAAATCAATACACTCCTTATTTAAACAGTTCCGCATATTTTGCGGGTTGATAAACCTGGGTTTGTTTGGAAAGCCAAGATTAAGATGGCATTAACTATTAGCGTCAAAGATTAAAAAACCCAACATCCCCCAACGCTCCCGGCTGATTTGCTATCAATTTTTTTATTAGTGTAAAGTCTTGTCCGGTATATTTTTCGTGGATAGTAATGTCTGTATAAATCTTAGAGGTATATAATTTGTGCGAAATTAGGAACATCCACAACTATTCTTATTAACTTCTTAATTTTACTGGTTAGATGTTTATTTTTCCTTGATGAATATTCCGACAACTATCGGCAATCGCACATTGACGGGGTTATTAAATCTGTCAAAACCATAAATAAAAAGGCAAGCAAGTTTTACGCCATAAGGTTTATGGCTGCGATGTAATATGGTTGCTTTTTTTCATATTACCTTTCTGATTTTAGGTAAAAAAATAAACCACGTTACAGGGATTTCATAGCCTTCTAGCCAATTCCTTATATATGTTCTCCCAAGTTCCAATAAGGGCAACAATTACTAACTTACCATCCTCATTGATATAGTAGATAGCACGGTACTCTACACATAAAAATTTCTTATTACATTCCCTCTACAAAATCAGTTTATTTGATATTTTTCTCTTGCTCCATCCAAGGCTTTGTGCCCATGCCTTATAATTACTTCGTTCTTCTTTGTCTTCACCTTCATAAATCTCCTTCAGGAAACTTATAAAGCCATGCAACCCTCCTACATCATCAAGAACAAATACTCCGTCCTTATGAATGCATATAGGTTTATGTTTTGTCAATACTGTCGCTTCTGCATCTAATAGTTCATCCTTTGAAATATAGCCCTTTTGAAGTAATTCATTGCAATCCTTTTCCTTAGTAATGGTTATTGTCCAATCATCTCCAAAATCATAATTGTAGATTAGTTTATGTGTTACTGGAAAGATACCATTATCATTACAAACATCTTCATCCTTGAAAGCTAGAACCGTTGCTACTTCAAGTCGTTCAAGCAAGCTCTCTGTTCCACCCTCCATAGTAATGGAATTGTTCATTTCTTCCAGAGTTAATTCAATAAGTGGTGCTTTTTTTATAATTCTTGGTTCTGCTTTATCCTTCCCCTTGCTCCTATTCATATAGTCACTGAAAGATTCCTTAACCTCAAGAATTGGAAAACGCTCAATTAATTGTTTAATATCATTTTGAGCCCATTCATAATCTTCCGTAATACCATGGAAGAAGTATGGTCCTGTATACTTTTTCTTAAGCCATGTTTTTATGCTCCCACTTTGGTAGTCATCATCCCAAAAAACATCATGCTCACACTCAACAGGAGGCTGAAAAAGTATACCCACTAAATCAGCCCACCCTTTTACAGTTCCACCTGTTAGCCTATTATAGATTTCCTCAGGTAGAACAAATCTGCGTAAATGAGAATTCTGCCATCCAAATAATCTCTGTATAGCATAGTGCAAATTATGAAGGGGCATATCTGAAGGAATTAAAATATTTCTGCTGATTGAGTCTCCTGTTGATGATTCTCCGTATTTGCGCAGAATCTCTTTCTCTGCGTCATCTAAATGGTCGTTTTTTAATTCCAAATGAAGATGTACTGTTTTAAACGCATTTGTATTGTTATAACATTCATTTGTCATAAACTTTTCCTTTCCTATTGATAAATTTCTTTTTTCATCTTTATTTATTGCTCTGTTTACAAACTTTTCACGGGCAATTTTAATTCTTTTTCTATATACTTCACTCTTTTTAGCATCTGTTGTTAGTTCCGGACCATTATAAAGATTTTTTTCATATGGCAAGAATGCAGTAACTCTGTTTGTTGAAGTATTCAATTCAGTAGCAATTTCTAAAATACTCTTACCCATACTTCTTCTTTTTCCAACCTCCAGGCTAAAATCCGTTGTATATTCCCCTAATGTTATAAGAATTTTTCTAACCTTTGCATATGAAATTTTCAGTTCATCAGCTGTCTTCTGCAAAGAAGCGGTTTTTTTATAAGATTTTAATACTTCCTGTATAAATGCTAATGTAGTTATTGTTTCATTCAGTTTTTTCTACCCCTTTCTAAAAAATAGTGTCAATACACGTATACAAGATTAGTATACCCTGTGTTCTAATTAGTGTCAATACACGGCTGTTTTTTGCTTATGCCTTAATAAATTTCAGCATGTTGTTAATACGTAAAATATCAAGATGTTCAGAAGTCTTCCGCAAAGCTTTCACCAACTATATTAAAGCTGGGAGTCTTTTGTTTCACGTGCGCTACCAACAATATCCTTAAGGTTCAACTTACCTTCAAATATTAATTCTTCAATTGCTTCCTTAAGTTCGGGGCGTAATATGTAAAACCACTTTCCATCTCCTTTTGATTTACCCCAATACGGAATAGTCCACCACCTATTGCCACCTTTATTGTTTTTTGGCGGTTTTATATTCAGATAAGCACATATTCTTCTAGAAAAGCTTGTATTTCCGGATGAAATAATGTGATAGTTATTCTCCCCAAGTATTGTTGCTATTTCGGTTGCAGTTGATCTGTTTTCGGGGCTATTAAAAACAGTGAGAACAGTTTTTAAATCAAGTTCGTTAGTTATTTCTTTATTCAGCAATATATTTTTCCACTGTACTTTAGTGATTTGCGTTTCATCTTTGAATTTAATTTTTTCAAGGTTTTCTTTTGAATCCATGAAAATAGCTCCTATAAATCATTATTGGAATTCCATGTAGGTATGTAAACTTTTCTTTCCCATCGCCTGTACCATTAATCCATTTCCACAAGCCTGGCCACATCATGGCCACAATTTTTACATTTTCCTTCTAAAACGATCCCAAACTTATCCTCATTAACATGATAATTAACTATATTTACAGCACCTTTACATGCCACGCACCATACATTTTTTAAAATTTTTTCTCTGCTATCCTGGGGAATCCTAAGCCATTTTTCTTCCGCTGTTACATTTTCCTTAGCATTTTTACCATCAACAGATTCTTCATATTCTTCTAGCCACTTCAAATTCTGATATGATTCATCAAATGCGTCTTGAATACCCCATCCAAAATCATCTGCTCTACTAATAAGGTTTTCAAGCCTGACTCGATACTCTAAAAATAGATCAGGCTTATCTTCCTTATTGAGCATTTTTATTACCGAGTCAAACATGCTACACATACTGTTTATCAAGCTATCACTGGCACCACCATAGGTATCAAAAAAATCAACACACATTTCTATGTAAAAAATCATTAAATCAATGGTAAGTCTATTATTTTTAGACACCTTTTTGAAATCCGAAATAGCTTTTTTTGCTACGGATAATTGCAATTTACCAAACCCATGTTCAGGGAAGAATTCATTCTCTATTTTTTCTTTAGAGGTCTCCCAAAGGTTTTTTATTGCCTTTTTACCAATTAGCTTTACACTAATAAAATTTTTGGCTTCTTTACTAGACTTAAAACATTCAATGAGAAGCTTGTAAACCTCGTCCACTGACATTTTACTTAGTCGCTGCTTTAATTCCGTAACAGTTAATTCACTTTTTTTATTACCCAACTAAATCGCTCCCTATTTTTCTCAGCTATCTTCTTTCTATCCTTACCACGCACTCCACATGCGAGATAAGGTACCTTTTAAACAATTTAACCATACACAACTGCCAGCTATGTACCATTTAACAAAAATAACCATTTAAGATAGTAAGTGGGGTAGATTAATACTCATGATCTATACATAAATTTATTAAACAATATACCTTTTTAACCAATTTTTAAATACATTTAACTGTTCGTTAGTATGAAAAAAATGCTCACCTTGTTGCATAATTTCCAACTGACAGTGGAACCGTTTAGCAAAATTACTTATTGTTTCATATTCGCACAAATCATCTTTAGCACCATAAAGAACTACCGTGGCAACATTCCATTTATCTACTGGATGTTCATTGACATAGCAATAATAATCCCAATAAAGAATTTGACCAATCGTAGTTTCTATTTCCTGTTCTTTTTGCAAACGCTCTGGAGTTACGTTGAACCACATCATCATATTGCTAATGATACGTCCCATATCCACAACAGGAGATAAGAAGAGACACTGTTCTAACGCTTGTTCTTTATATGCTAAAAGGCTGAAGTATGCCCCTATGCTGCAAGCAAACAGACTTATGTTTTTCCAATGTTGTTTTGCATACAGCATAATAGTTTTAAGGTCTTTTACACAAAATTGTACTTTACAAGGAATATCTATCTTTTTCCGTTCACCATGCTGTGGCAAATCAAAACTTAATACCTGACAATCTTTTTCAACAGCCACTTCTGCAAGTAATTTAATAACCGTATCTTCTTTATTAGACATATTTCCATGCACGGCAATAAACACATGCTCTTTTTTCTCTCCCCATTCAACTGCTGGGATATCCTCTATCTCGAATTTTCTCTTTTGCATTGTATTACCCTTTCAAATTTTTGTTCGTTTTATATTTATAATTTAACGTATCGTTTTGCCAAAAGTTAAAACCATCTTGGTAAATTCCTCGCCATTTTTCAATTAATTTCTGTTTCCACGCACTTAAAACACACAAGACTATCTGTTTGAAACAAGATTTAAACCATTGATTTTACGTGCTATCTTTTTTCTATCCTTACCACTGTCTCAACATGGGTGTTATGCGACAATATGTCAACGAGTAGGACAATACATTAATCTTAATAAATCCATTCAGTTAATTCTTCTATAAATATTTATCCGTTTTCCCCAGGAGCAAAGTTAAGTATCCGTAATGATTTTACCACCTGGTTTCTCACCTCAGGATCTTCATCATCAATAGCCTGGTCATTTCCGTATTGAAGAACCTCTTCAGCCAACTTGGCCGTTTTTCCATCAGGCCTTGATGCTAGTAGCTTCGCAGCCGCAATGGCTATTATCCTGGATGGGTGGGATAATGCATTAACCAAATGTTCAGTCAGCAAGCCGCCTTCATTGCCCCGCTCCCATTCAGTATTAACAGGCACACGGGGTATAATACCGATAAGATCGGATTTGCTACATGCTCGTTCCAAGATTTCACATCTTTAGTCTTTGGGGGTTTTGACGACAGGACACGTTTTAAAACATTAACGTCCACATATTCATCCCCGCAGGCTAAAGAAAGCCGCACGGCAAGCCGGGTCCATTCCTGTTCATGTGTAAATAGTGGTTGAATCACACTCGCAACATAATAACAATCATTTGCTACTATATTTACTGCCGCATGAGCCGATTCATAAGCAACGATCGGGACAGAGGACTTCAATCGTTCGATTAATGTTTCCAGAACCATACGCGTTAAGGATAATGGAGCACTATCAGCTTCCGCCAGCACGTCCGCTGCCAGGGTGGTGGGACCTATTGTCACCAGGTCATTCAGATCTTCCTGACATAATAGTTGTTTGACAATTGGTTCTACCGCTCCTGCTCCAAAAGCTAGTAAAATTGTCTCCCGCCAGTGGGGATACCGGAAGTTTCTCTGTAACCAATCATTTATCTCAGCATAATCGAGAGCGGCCAGATATCGAGCAGAAGCATATTCACCGAGAGTTAAATGGACAAAAGTATACACTCCCTGCGTTCCAAAGGCCAAATATTCCAGCATTCCTGCTTCCTGCCAATAGCGGATGCATTGCTCGGCAAGATTCTCTGCTGCAAGTTTGGCAATATCCAATTCCCGGGCGAATATTTTTCCTAAATCCCCGTGTAACTCTTCCCGATCGTAGTCTATGTCATTTTTAGAACCGTTTAAAAGCAGCCAGCCTATTATCTCCAAGGAGCGTCTCGCCGTACTCTTTTCTAATTGAACAACCTGTTCCCTTTCAGAAGGTTTCAACCATTGTTCTACTATTTGGCTATAGATACTTGCTCTATAACGGCCCAGGGTTTCACCCGCAATAAACAAGCTGAAAACCAGGGATGGCCTCAAGCTTGCTCTGGAAAGCGGAGAAATCCCTATTGCCGCTCAAGTGCTCGGTAGGTTCTGGGTCTGGCTTTCGCCATTCCCAAAACCTACCACCAAGGGGACAGTCCCTCACCACGTTAATAGTTTAGCAAATTAAAGCAAAGCTCGTGAACCCTCTAACCACTGCTGCACCATTTATTACCAAGGAAAATTTCATTACTCAACACCTAATTTACTTTACCGAAAAAACTGTTGTTTTTAAAATATTTCCGAGCCAGCCCCAACAAAATTTGCAGCCCGTCAATGGCATTGCTTTTGCCACTGGCATTAGCCCCTATTAAAATAGTTATCGGTTCCACAGGCATGGCCGCTCTGGTAAAGCTTTTAAACTTTTTAAATCTCAGCTGGCTGAGCAATATCTCACCCCGTTTTTGCCTATTACTCCATTAGGATGCTAGTTATGATGACGCTGCCCCAATAAGCTGGTGCCGTTTAGCTAGTGCCAAGTGTTGAAAATTGAAAATAAAAGATTTTCAACTTTCTCACTTAAAAAGCGAAAGATTTGCTCAAAAGTAATTTTCGCTGTACTATGCCGCAAAACTCTTTTTCACCACTAATATACTTATAACATTAAAACCCCCCCGGCACATAACCAGGGGGTTTGCTTAAAATTAATTCCGGCAACGACCTACTCTCCTACCCCTTCGGGGCACACAGCAGGGACAAGCCCAAGTACCATCGGCCTCGAAGAGCTTAACTTCCGTGTTCGCGTGTGCCCCGGAGGGGTAGGATGGGAACGGGTGTATCCTCTTCAGTATGGTCACCAGAAAACTTTATAAACTTTTCAGGAACTTCGTATTCCCTCAAAAATGCACAGCTTAGCAAGTTTTATCAGCAAGGAAATGCTATCATTAACCACCGAAAATCAGGTCAAGCCCTCGACCTATTAGTACCGGTCCGCTGCACACATTGCTGTGCTTGCACGCCCGGCCTATCTACCTGGTAGTCTACCAGGGGTCTTACCCCAGCACTCAACCCGACATTCACAATATACTCTTTTCAAGATCATACTCTCATACGAGGCATGACTTGCACTAAGCATAATGCAAACACTGGGTTGAGTGCTGGATGGGAAACCTTATCTAGAGGGGGGCTTCGCGCTTAGATGCCTTCAGCGCTTATCCCGTCCGGATTTGGGTACCCAGCGCTACCGCTGGCGCGATAACTGGTACGCCAGTGATCCGTCCATCCCGGTCCTCTCGTACTAGGGACAGCTCCTCGCAAGTTTCCTGCGCCTGCGACGGATAGGGACCGAACTGTCTCACGACGTTCTGAACCCAGCTCACGTACCGCTTTAATGGGCGAACAGCCCAACCCTTGGGACCTACTACAGCCCCAGGATGCGATGAGCCGACATCGAGGTGCCAAACCTCCCCGTCGATGTGGACTCTTGGGGGAGATAAGCCTGTTATCCCCGGGGTAGCTTTTATCCGTTGAGCGACGGCT